>JAWXBX010000079.1:0-3216 GCA_034440415.1 Gemmatimonadota bacterium
GACCTCGCCGTTGATCTTGGTGGCCAGGCCGCCGTAGTACTCGAAGCAGACCGCCGAGTCGTCCATGTCATACTCCGACTCGACGATCGGCTTGCCGGAATTGATGGTTTCGATGCGGGCCAGCTCGTCCTTGCGGGCCCGAATCCGCTCGGCGATGCGAAAGAGAATCCGGCCGCGGTCCTGCGCGCTGGTGCCCTTCCAGCCGCCGTAGAACGCCTTTTTCGCGGCATCGACCGCCCGGCCCACGTCCTTGGCGTCGCCAGCGGGGCAGGTGGCGATGACCCCCTCTGTGGCGGGATCGAAGACGTTGAACGTCTTTCCCGAGGCGGCAGGGACGAACTTCCCGTCGATGTACATCTGGTAGGCTTTCACAACCGTGCTCCGGAGAAAGAGTGCGAGGTATTGCGGGCGAATTGTGCGTGGGGCGGTGGCGCTCAGCCCGTATGCCGGGGGCTGAATTTCGGGCACCGGGCGCAGGCCGCCCGAGCGGTTGCCTTGTCTGGCTGACGTCCCGTCCCCATGTTGGCTTTATTCTACCCATCTCCATGCGGACGGCAATGCACCTGGCGTTCCCAATCCGGTACCACCCGCGCCGACTCGGACCTGTGCTCGGGGCGCTTCTGGTATTGGGGTGCGGCGAAGACGCCACCGGTCCGCGGCCGGTTCCTGTCTCCATGACGGTGGTGTCCGGTGAGGGACAACAGGGGACCGTCGGTCAGCCGCTTGATTCCGCCCTCGCCGTCTACATCACGGACAAGTTCGGGCAGGCCGTTCCTGGCGTGCTGGTGCGGTTCGCGGCCGGGTCTGGCTCATTGGCCCCGATCGCGCAGACCACTGGTCCGGGTGGACAGGCGGTGGCCCGCTGGATTCTGCCAACGACTGCGGGTCTGCACACCGCGACTGTCAGGGCGTCCGCACTCGACTCGATCGTGTTCCACGCCCGCGCGACACCGGCGGCGCCAGCATCCGTCGCGCTCGTGGTGGGAGACACCCAGACGTCGGGAATTGCCAGCGCTCTGGCCACTGCGGTCGTCGTTCTGGTCCGGGACCAATTCGGCAATCCCGTGGGCGGTGCAACGGTCGCCTTTGTCCCGGCCGCAGGAAGCGGCACGGCCGCGCCGGTCACCACTCACTCCGACAGCCTCGGCCAGGCGCGGACCAGCTGGACCCTCGGCGGCGAACCCGGCCTCCAGGCGCTTGCCGTGCGGGTCGATTCCCTGCGGCAGCTCCGGGTGCAGGCCCAGGCCCTCGACCGACCGGCACCGGCCTCGCTCGGGCTCCCGCTCTACCCCGGCGAGGCGACGTGGACTGGCGATCAGGCGACCGTGTCGGAGCGTGGCGCCCCCGGGCGCCGGCGCAGCCCGGGACCGATCCCCGCGCTGCGGTGCTGGCGCAATGCGCTGGGAGCGGCGGTGCTGCAGCGTGAGCGTGGGACGGAGGAGCTGGCGACGACGGTGGCCGACGATGGGGCGGCGAGCGACTGCGAGGAACCTGCCCTCCGCTGGTGACACCGACGGTGAACCGTGCAGACGCAACAAGCCCCTTCGGGTCTGGCCTGAAGGGGCTGGCGCAATCAATCTCAGTGTCTGCGCCCTCCGAGTTTCACCCGTCCCTCAATATCTCCCGCGCCGCGTTGTAGCCGCAGGCGCCCAATCCGCACTCAGTGTCGTCGTACCCTGACGCTCAGACCAACTGGTGTGGTGCCGAGCGGCGGAGCGAGTCCTGCGGACTCGGTCTGCGGTGATTGATGAGTGGGTATCCCCCGGTGCGTAGCGCCGCTTCGACTTTCCACTACCAGCCGGGCCAGCTGGTGGCGTGCATGGCCCGGTCGCCGAGAAACCGGTGGGTGTTCTCGCGGAGCGTGCGCGGGTCGAGGCCCAGCAGATGAGCGAGTCGTTCGAGCGCGGTCGGCTCCTGATCGGATGCCAGGATCAGGCGGTGGAGCGCCTTCCAGTCGCGGCCGGTGAACAGCCCGAAGTCGCGGAACTTCCGGCTCACGCTGCTCCGGGACATGCCGGCCGCGAGGCGGCTTGGCTCAAAGCAGTCAATAAGGACCGCGATGATATCCGCGTGGCCGGTCCGGCGCGTGATGTACTGCGCCAGGGTGGTGGCGCTGGGTGGTGTGCGCGTGCAGATCGCGGTGCGGAGATCGGTGGGAGAAGCCGATTGCCGGTCTGCCTGAATGAGCAGGCCGACTTGGCGGCGGCCATCCAGCAGGCGGTTGGTTGACTCAAGGGACAGCCGGTTGTCCGGCAGGACCAGGCAGGTGGGGCACCACGGCAGGAAGCGCTTGTCGCCGAGTGCGGGAGGGAGCTCGCCGGGGTCAAGGTGATTGAGCCGAGCGACAAGGATGGTGCCGAGTGGTGGGTTGCCGGCGGCGTGGGGCGGCCAGTAGAGCTCATCGGAGGTTGGGTCGAGCAGTTCGAGGGGCATCTGGACCTTCGCGGCTCGGAGCGGCGGTGTGACGGCTGCTTAACCAGTATATGTCCCCCCCCCGTCTCGTCAAGTCGAGCGGCAGAATGTTCCGGAGAATTGTTGCAGAAATGGCACGGGAGTGTATGGCGTGGATGGGGGACAAGCCTCAACTTGAGATAACCCATTTTCGATATCGCGACTTCGCAAATCTCGGAGGCCAATCATGAAAGCAGGATTGTGGGGCAGCTTCGAGCTGCGGTCTTGGGTAGTCGGCGCCTTGAGCGTTGCGATAGTGGCGGCGCCGACGCAGGCGCAGCAGCCAAAGGCTGTTGCCCTGGCCGCCCTCCCGCCGTGCTTGACGCCAGCATGCGACAAAGTCATCTCGATTCATCAGGCTGCATTGACCGCGTTACCTCTCCCGGAGCAAGCGGGGATTTGGATTGTGCAGGACGCCGATGGTCGACTCTTATCCAGCGGGGTGCTCAATCCATTTCCAACCGAGATCAGCTCGCAGACGTATGGCAAGATTGTCCCCGGTGCTGCAGGTCTGGTCGCCGTGGGATTTGGTCTGGCCAAGACCCGCGCGATGAACGGGCACGGTCCATTTCGAGTGGTGTACGTCACTCGGTCACGAAAGGCGGACGGGTGACTCCGGCAGTCATGAACTATCTCCAAGTAACGAGTCCATATCTCACAAACCCGCGTTGGAGGGGGCATGGCAATCAAGTCGACGTTTCAGATGCTGCTTCTCGGTTTGGCGGTGGTCGCGATGGCTGCAGGAGCTACAGTTGCACTCGCCGC
>JAWXBX010000080.1:0-10574 GCA_034440415.1 Gemmatimonadota bacterium
CCGATAACGCGCGGCGCGTTATCGATTGATTCGATCGCTGTGATAGAGCGGATCAATCACCAGCGGTGGCTGCTTCACGGCGCCACCTGTTAAAAATCCCCCGGCGGTGTCGCCCGGCGGCGGGGCGGATCGAAGAACGCGCCTTCGACCACGCGGCAACGGGCCATGACCTTGTCCCACTTCAGTTCGCGCTGGTAGTAGATCTCTGCCCAGAGTTCAGCACCGGGCAGACCTGCGGGCATGGTCAGCGTGGCCAGCGCGATGTTGGCCTTCGCGGCTGGCGACCACACGGCTGAGGTGACCGTGCCCACGACCGTCTTGTGCGCGTCGTTGCGGTCATAGATGTAGGCCGCTTTCGCCAGCTTGTTGCCCGCGATATCCAGCTTCACCAGGCGGAACCGGGAGCCCTTCTTCTGCTCTTCGAGCAGGGCGCGGCGCCCCGTGAAGTTCGGCTTGTTGAAATCGACCAGGCGGCCCAGGTCCAGCTCGAAGGGCGAACGGGTCCGATCGACCCGGACCGCCGAATCCGCCGGCAGGAAATCCATGCCCGCCTGCACGAAGCCGGCCTCGATACGGGAGACCTCCAGGGCGTGCGTGCCCATGGGCCGGATGCCATAGTCGGCACCGGCAGCGAACAACGCATCCCACAGGGCCAGGGCCCGGGACGGCTCGATCCACAACTCGTAGCCCAGATCACCCGTAAAGCCGGTGCGGGACACCAGCAACTCGCCCCCCGCAAAGGGAAAGTAGCCAATGCCAAAGGGCGTCAGCGTCTCCACGCCGGCCAGGCCCATCTTTTTCAGCACCGCGCAGGTGGTCGGACCCTGGAACGCCAGCGCGGCCACGGCGTGGGTGTCCTCCACGATGCTCACGTCGAACCCGAGCGCGGAGCGGGAGAGCCAGTCCAGCTGGCGCTCCTGGGAACAGAGCCGGTAGTCACCGTCCCGCAGATGGAAGAGGGTCCCGTCATCGATCACCTGGCCGTTGTCGTCGCACCAGACGCAGTAACCCACCCTCCCCGGCCTGATCTTCGCCACGTCCCGCGTGACCAGCCGGTTGAGAAACGCCAGCGCATCGGGCCCGGTAATCCGGTGCTTGGTCATCGGCGACAGATCGAACACCGCACAGGCATTGCGGATCGCTGCGTACTCGAGGGGCGTGTCGAAATAGGCATCCGCGACGGTGTAGTCCTTCCAGCGGTGCCAGACATTGAGCACGTTGAGCGCCGCGGTGCGCGGATGAAACGGCGTTTGGTAGACCGCCGTGCGGAAATGCTCCTTGTGGGTCATGTCGGGCGTCATCGGCTGCGCTCCGCGGCCAGGACGGCGCGCGCCGCGTTGCCGCCCGCGCTGCCCATCACGCCGCCGCCCGGATGGCAGCCGGCCCCGCACAGGTACAGGCCGCCAATCGGCATGGCGTACTGGGCCGCACCCGGCACAGGCCGCAGCATGAGGAACTGGTCCAGGGCCAGTTCCCCGTGATGCCAGTGGCCGCCGGTCAGGCGGAACTCCCGCTCCAGGTCGGCGGGCATCAGCAACTCGGCGGCGATGAGGTGTTGGCGTAGTGTTGGGCTGTAGGTCTCGAGCACCGCCAGCACGCGCTCCAGAAACTGGCTCCGGCGCGCGTCCGCATCCGCACCCGTCCCGGCGATATAGGGTGCGTACTGGACCACCGCAGACAGCACGTGCTTGCCCGCCGGCGCCAGGCTGGTGTCGTGGACGGTCGGAATAGTGATCTCCAGCACCGGCGCGGTGGACGACTGGCCGTACTTTGAATGATCGAAGGCGTGCTCCACATAGACCGGGTCGGGGGCGATCACCAGCCGTTCACCCACCTGCTCCGCCGCGAGCCGGCTGAATTCCGGCAGACGGTCCAGGGCCAGATGCAGCTTGGCGGCAGTGCCCTTCGCGCGGAGGTGGTGCACCCGCTGGGCGAACCCGGCTTCGAGGTGACGGGCCCCCACGAGGGTGAGCAGGGTGCGCACCGGGTCGGCGTTGGACACGACGGTGCCGGCCGCCAGCGTCTCGCCGCTTTCCAGTTCGACGCCGGAGACCCGGTGCCCAGCGAGCGTAATCCGCACGACGGGGCTTGAGGTCCGCACCGTGACTCCCGCCCGCTGCGCCGCTGCCGCCAGGGCCGCGGTCACTGCGCCCATGCCGCCAACGGGCAGGCCCGGCGCGGTGTTGCCACTGAGACGGTGCAGGAGCGTCAGCATCGAATTGTTGGAGCGCGGGCCCAGGTTCGTGCCCAGCACCGCGTCCAGCGCCAGGGCGCCTTTCAGCTGGGGACTCGCAAAGCTTTCCTCCAGGATGTCGAAGATGTTCGTGCCGGCGATCCGGAGGAATTCCCGCATGTCGTCCCGGCCCAGCCGACGGATGTCGAAGCCCAGCAGCGCGGCCGCCATCAGCTCGGAACGGCCGCCCCCCGCGATGCGCGGTGGCCGCCGGTTGTGCTGCTTCGCCAGGACCCGGGCGAAGCGCTGCATCCGGTGGTGAAACTCGGCCAAGGCCGCCCCGTCTGCCGCGCCGAGCGGGCCGGCTGCCACCCTCCCGCCATCCAGCACCAGGTGCTCACCCTCTGCCGCCAGGGCCACGGTCCGCAGGCTACCGCGAGCGAGCTTGAGCCCATGGCCCGCAAGATCGAGGTCCCGGCTGATGCCGGCATCGAGCAGGTAAAGCAGATGCGCGCAGGCCGACACCCGGAAGCCGGGGGCGAACTCCCGCGTGACAGCGGCACCGCCGACCTGGTCGGCAGCCTCCAGCACCAGCACCTGGCGGCCCGCGCGAGCCAGATACGCGGCACAGACGAGGCCGTTATGGCCAGCTCCGACAATGATGACCCGCTGGCTCTCAGTCATCGGTCCAGCCTTCCGGCACGGGGTTGGGGCGCCGCAGGTCCAGCAGGATTTCCCGGGCCGCGTTGGCGCCCGGCGCGGCCATCACGCCGCCACCCGGATGCGTCGCGGAGCCACACATATAGAGACCGGAGACCGGACCGCGATACTGGGCGTAGCCCGGAAACGGCCGGTTGAAGAGCAGTTGATCCATGGTGAGTTCGCCCTGGAAGATGTTGCCCTCCGTGAGCCCCACCTCGTTCTCCAGCTCCCGGGGCGTGCGCACCTCGACGTGACGGATGAGCTGCCGGAAGTTGGGACTGTAGCGGGCGATCTGGTCCAGGACGGTGTCCCTGAACCCGTCCCGGTCCGCGTCGGTCCAGTCGTTGCCGTGAATCTTGGCCGGCACGTACTGCACGAACACGGACATGAAGTGCTTGCCCGGGGGCGCCATGGTGGGATCGGTGAGAGACGGAATCAGGAGATCCAGGTACGGATCCTTCGACCAGGTGCCGCTCTTCCAGTCATCGTAGGCCCGCTCCAGCCGCTCGAGGGAGTCGACGAAGTGCATGTCCCCAAAACGCAGCGGGTTGTCCCGTCCCAGCGCCGGGAACTCCGGCAAGCCGTCCAGGGCGATGTTGAGCTTGCCCGACGAGCCGCGGATCTTGAAATTCTTCGCCCGCTTCAGGAAGGCGGGACTGAGATCCTTCTCGTCCATCAGCTTGAGAAAGGTGCGCTTCGGGTCCAGGTTGGACACGACGATGTCGGCGTTGATCTCGTCGCCGTTGGCGAGTGCGACGCCCCGCACCTTGCCGTTGCGCACGATGACCCGCTCGACGGGGGCGTCGGTCCGGATCTCACCGCCGTGGGCCTTGAGGGCAGAACCCAGCGCGTTCGACACGGCGCCCATGCCGCCCCGGGCAAAGCCCCAGGCGCCGCTGGAGCCGTCCACCTCGCCCATATAGTGATGAAGCAGCACGTAAGCCGTGCCGGGGGAGTACACACCCAGCGCCGTGCCGATGATGCCGCTGCCGGAAAACCGCGCCTTGATCGCGTCGGACTCGAAATACTCGCCAAGATAGTCGGCGATGCTCATGGTGTAGAAGCGCAGCGTGTCGTAGATCACCGCTTCGCTGAGTTTGGCGAACTCCTTGCCGAGGAACAGCATCTCGCGGAGATCCCGCAGGCGAAACGAGGTGGGGTCCGGCGGCGTGCGCAGCAGCAGCGGCCGGATGAACCGGCACTGGCGCATGACATCAATCGAATACCGGTGGTAGGCATCCGCATCCCGCGGGTTGTGGCGCGCGATCTCCCGACGCTGCACGTCATGGTCGGTATAGGCGCCGAGGATGTCGCCGTTCTGCAGAAAAGTGACGCCGCCGCCGTAGGGGACGATCTGCAGGCCGTGCCGGGACAGGTCGAGATCCCTGAAGATCTCCGGCCGCAGCAGGCTGCACACGTAGGAACAGTTGGAGTAGATCCAGCCCGCGTGCAGCTCCCGGCTGACCGCAGCGCCGCCGATCCAGGGATTGCGCTCGAGGACCACCACCTTGAGTCCCGCCCGGGCCAGGTAGGCGGCGTTGGTCAGGCCGTTGTGGCCGGCGCCGACGACGATCGCATCGTATTTCGTCACTATGATCTGCCGCCCGGCCCGCCACGACTTAAGACAGAGTAACCGCAACCCGGCGCTTCTGGCGAGTCATGCAGACACGCACGCAGACACGCACTTCTCCGCCTTGACGGGGACTGCGGTCGCCCTCCCGGACCCCTTCACCCTTCAGTCGCCAGACCTCAGCCACCGCTGCAGGATCATGCTCAGCCTGCTTCAAAACGCCAATGATTCAGATGTCGGTAAAGCGCGATTTCTTCACGGGCATCTCCGCGACTCCGGTTACGAAAATATTCCACTTCTGGGCTCAGCTAAATTGCGGGGGGATTACCTTTGCCGGACTTCGTCGGCCTTGTAGTTTCCATGAGGCTGTGGTACTAAAACTGAGCTTACTGCCTTACAGCAGCTTTCAATTCGGGGGACACGCTGACATGGCCATCAAACATCATTCGGAGCGTTACGGGTCGCTGTCCAAGGGGGCAACGCACCTGGCAATGTTTACGGGCGCCGTCGCGGGCGTCCAGCAAACCACCGCCCTGGCGCAGGACGCCACGGCGGATGGCCCCCAAGAGATCATCGTGACGGGTTCCCGCATCAGGCGCATCGACGGTGAAGCCGTCAACCCGGTCCAGGTCATCACCGCGGAGACCATCAAGGAATCCGGTGTGGCCACCCTGGGTGAACTGCTGCAGAGGCTGCCCTCGATCGGCGGCGCGGCACAGAACCCCGCCGTCAACAACGGCGGTGGTGAAGGCGCGAGCAATATCGAATTGCGCGGCCTGGGCGCGGAACGCACCCTCGTACTCCTGAACGGCCGGCGCTACGGCGCGCTGGGCCGACTCACGAGTGCCGTGGATGTCAACTCGATCCCGGTCACCATGATCGAGCGCGTGGAAGTGCTGAAGCAGGGCGCTGGCGCCATCTACGGCTCGGACGCGATCGGCGGCGTGGTGAACTTCATCACGAAGACCTCGATGGACGGCGCCGAAATCTCGGTGGACGCAGGCACGTCGAGCGAAAGCGATGGCGAGAGGAAGGGCGCGTCCCTCTCCTGGGGTGCACAGAACGAGACCAGCAATGTGATGCTGGGGTTCAACTACAACAAGCAGGACGGAATCTCGGCCGGTGACCGGGCCTTCTCCCGCTCCGCCATTTACCTTTACGGCTCCGTGTTCGAGGGTGGTTCCAGCCGGACCCCGCGGGGCCGCTATTTCTTCGACACGCCGAGTGGCGCTGGCCTGGAGCCTTCCTACCCTGGCTGCGACCCCGGCAACGGCATCACGCGCAACGAAGGCGCGACCGGCACGAGCCTCGGCGACTTCCGCTGCTTCGTCGGCAGCGGAACTCCCAACGACACCTACAACTACCAGCCCTTGAACCTGATCCTGACACCCCAGGAACGCTCGAGCGTCTTTGCCCTGGCCAACCACGATCTCGGGAACGACATCGAACTGTACGGCGAGTTCCTCTACAACCGGACCACGTCCGGCTTCCAGATCGCCCCGCTGCCCTTTGACTCGCGCGGCGACAACGTGGTGATCTCCGCCGACAACCTCTACAACCCCTTCGGCATCAGCTTCGGCGGCACGGAGGTGGATATCAACGACGAGTTGGTCAATCCGAACGCAACCTTCCGGCTGGAGGCCCTCGGCAACCGCGCCAACGCTGTGGAGACCTGGCAGGGCCAGATCACCGGCGGCCTGCGGGGTCCGCTGATGAACACGGGCTGGAACTGGGACGCGAGCTACGGCTACGCCCGCCTCGACCAGGACAAGCAGGGCTTCGGCTATCCCTTCAAGTCCGGCTTCGCCAATTCCCTCGGGCCGTCCTTCCTGGCGCCTGACGGCACGCCCACCTGCGGCGTCCCCGGCGCGGTGATCGCGGGCTGCGTGCCCCTGAACATCTTCAACCTGGAAGATCCCGGCCAGCTGGCCGCCCTGCAGTCGATCACGGCCGTCTTCACCGACACGTACGAATACGAGATGCAGTCGGCGGTCGTGGCCCTGGACGGAGAGCTCTTCGACCTGCCCGCCGGAGCGGTGCAAGCCGCGACCGGCTTCGAGTACCGGGACCAGAGCTGGAAGTTCGACACCGACTTCCTGACCCAGTCTTCGGGTCCGCTCTTCAAGGACTGCCTGCTCTCCAGCGAAACCTGCACCGGCGACTCTGCCGGCGCCTACGACGTCAAGGAGCTGTATGCCGAGATCTACGTGCCGATCCTCGCCGACGCACCCTTCGCCCGCTCGCTCAACGTGACGCTCGGCATTCGCTACTCGGACTACTCGACCTTTGGCGACACCACCAACGGCAGTTTCAAGGTGGACTGGAAGCCTGTGGACTCCCTGCTCGTGCGGGCCTCCTACGCGGACATCTTCCGCGCCCCGACCCTCATCGACATCTACCAGGCGCCGACGGCCAGTGCGGAGACCGTCACCGACCCCTGCGTCGCCCTGACGGCCCAGAATCTGATCGACAATCCCAACCTGGCACTCGCCTGCGAGAACGTGGATCCGGACGGCACCTTCGCGCAGCCCAACGCCCAGGTCGACGCGCTCCAGGTCGGCAGCAACGGGGTCGGTGGCGACCTTCAGCCCGAGGAAGGCGAGGCCATCACCTTTGGCTTCGTCTACGAGCCGGAGGCCCTCCGCGGGCTGATGCTGAGCATCGACTTCTGGTACTACTCCATTGACAACGTCATCACGGCGATCGACCCGCAAACCACGCTGGACGTGTGCGCGTCGACCGGCTCGGCCCAGTTCTGCGACTACATCAACCGGTTCGGCGACGGCACGGTCCTTCAGATCGTGTTTCCCACCGCGAACCTCGGGAAGCTGGACACGAACGGCATCGACTTTAGCGTGAGCTACCCGGTACCCAGCACGTCAGTCGGTGACTTCCGCGTCGGCGCGGACGCCACCTACACCGACTCCTACGAGAGCACGGTGATCGACGGGGGCGACACACTCGAGGTCGCCGGCACCTACGACCGTCAGTACGGCAACATCGCCACGTGGCGGGTGGCGGGATATGTCGGCTGGACCTACAGGGACTTCCAGGCCCAGGTTGTCGGTCGGTTCATCGACGCGGTCAATCTCGTGGATCCGGACGGTGCCCCGGGCATCCAGCCGGACCTGGAGGTTGGGTCCCGGATCTACTGGGATCTCACCGCGGGCTACACCCTGGCCAGGACGAACACGAAGTTTCAGATCGGCGTGAACAACATGTTCGACAACCAGCCGCCGATCCTCTATCAGAACAACGTGACCAACGCGAACACCGACGTGGAGACCTACGACACCATCGGCCGCTTCTTCTTCGCGTCGGTCACCCAGAAGTTCTGAACGGGACACGGCGCACAGACCAGGGGCCGCGCGGCGCAAGCCGCGCGGCCTCTTCTTTTGACGTCCTGACCCGGCAGGGTCTCGCGCTGCTGCAGGAGGGTCGCGACCACGAGGCCCTGGCCTGCTACCAGGAACTCACGCGCCGGCAACCCGGGGCCAGCGCCCACTGGGTCAATCTCGGCACGCTCCTGCGGCGGCTGCGCCGCCATGACGAGGCACTCGCCGCCTACATTGAGGCCGCTGCGCGGGGCGAGGCCTCCCCAAGCTTCCTGTATAACGTCGGCCTCCTCCATCAGGACCGGGGTGACTACGAGTCCGCCCGCCGGGTCCTGTCGGACGCCATGCGGAGCGCGCCGGACGATATCGAGATCCGTCTGCAGTACGCCCAGTGCTGCTACGAAAGCCTCCACGTCGAGGCCGCAGCGGCCGCGCTCGCGGGATGTTGCGCGCTTCGAAACATCACGAGCGCGCAACTGGCCACGCTCGCACTGCTGCTGTTGAACCTCGGTGAAGCCCGGGGAGCGGCCGAGGCCGCTGCCAGGGCCGGCGCCGACCTGCAGCCTGCCCCGACGACCCTGCTGCGGCTCGCCCAGGTGCAGGAACGCAGCAACCGGGTCGCCGACGCGCGGGAAACCTTGCAGCGGCTGGAGGCGTTGCCAGGCGCGGCCGGGCTGGGAGCCGACCTGGAATTGCTCAAGGCGCAGATCGACCTGCGGGAACACCGGTATCCGGCGGCCATTGCGCAATTCTCGGCGCTCGCTGCGCAGTGCCCGGAGCCTGATCGCCGGCACCTCTACCTGTTCCCCCTGGCCAAGGCCCTGGATGCCGGCCAGCACCACGAGGAGGCCTGGCGCTGCCTCGTGGAGGCCCACCAGGCCCAGCAGCTCTATCTGGCCCGGACCAACCCGGAGGCCGCGGGCGTGCGGGAACCGCCACTGCTGATCACGCGCTACGGCTGCAGCAGCGCGGACCTCGCGGCCTGGGACGAAGCAGGCGCGCCCGCCGCGGCGGCCAGCCCGGTCTTCGTCGTCGCCTTCCCGCGGTCGGGCACGACGCTGCTGGAGCAGATGCTGGATGCGCACCCGGCACTGGTCAGCATGGACGAGCAACCCTTCCTGCAACAGGCCATCGACCGGATCACCGACCTGGGCATCACCTACCCTGCGGCCCTGGCCCGGCTCACGCCGGGCCAGGTGGAGGACGTCCGGGAGCACTATTGGTCCCTGGCGCGACAAAAGGTGCAGCTGGCCCCGGGCCAGCGCCTGATCGACAAGAATCCCCTCAACCTGCTCCGGCTGCCGGCCATCCACCGCCTGTTTCCCAACGCCCGGATCCTGCTCGCGATCCGGCACCCCTGCGACGTGGTGCTGAGCTGCTTCATGCAACACTTCCGCTCGCCGGAGTTTGCCGTCCTCTGCCGCGACCTGCCGACGCTGGCGCGCGGGTACCGGCGCGCCTTCGACTTCTGGTACGCACAGCTACCGCTATTGCGCCCCACAGTGCGGGAGGTCCGCTACGAGGCACTGGTGGCGGATTTCGCCGGTCAGGCGACGGGCATCATGGACTTCCTGGGCCTCAAGCTGGTTCCCGCCCAGCTCGAGCCGGCGGCCCACGCGCTCGCCAGGGGCTTCATCAGTACGCCCAGCTATGCGCAGGTCGTCGAACCGGTGCACCAGCGCGCGATCGGGCGCTGGCAACCCTACGCCCCGTGGTTCGGCGACGCCCTCGCACCGCTGCAGCCCTTCTGCGCTCGCTGGGGTTACCAGGCTGGCGCCGCCTCAGAACAGGAGGTACGTTGACAGGATGTACTTGTCCGAGGACACGGGGGCCAGCCCCGCGTGCTGGTACATCCAGTACGGCGGGAACATCAGGAGGCGCCCCCGGCGGGCGCCGACCCTCAGGCCCAGTTGGGGAAACTCCGTCTCGCCGCCCGTCTCCACGTCGTTCAGGTACCACAGAAACACCAGGTACCGGTTAGCGAACTCATGCACGGAATCAAAATGCGGCTGGAAGCACTCCCCGGCGCCAGGCCGGTAGCGCTTCAGGATGAGGTCGGCCGTCTGCGGCGAATCGGGGATGGCAATGGGCTTGAGTCCGATGTCGGCGTTGTAGCGCCCCAGGGCCAGCGTGATGCGCCGGCGAAAGAAGGCTTGCAAGGTGGCCTCGGACAGGCGAGTGACATTGATCTCCGTCCAGGCGGATTCCTCCAGTCCGGCGCGGACCGTGCGCCCATTAACCTCGTGGAACCGCGCGAGCCCGGCAAAGGACTCAATCATCTTCGCGCAGTGCTCGGCATCCAGGTCGTCGTCGTAACTGCGAATGAAGTGCTGCAGGTTCACGTTAGAATGATAAACCTTCGCAGGCTGACTGGAATGTTCCGGTGACCAATGCCGCCCAGGAAGCCAGCTGGCTGCTCCGTGCCGGACGCGTCGAGGAGGCCGAGCAGGCCTTCATGCGCGTCCTCGCCGAAGAGCCCTTCAACCTCGAGGCGCTCAACATCGTCGGGCTGGCCTCCCTCCGCCTTGGGCAGTTCCATCGCGCGCGGGAATTGCTCAGCCGGGCGACAGCAGCGAGTCCGGGCCATGCCGCCAGCCACCATCATCTCGGCCGCGCGGCGGAACTCATGGGCGACCTCGAGGCCGCGCGCACGGCCTACGCGCGGGCAACGCAGCTGAGTGATGCACTCCCTGCAGCACGCCTCCACCTCGCCGCCGTACTGGAGCAGCTTGGCGACCACCCTGGGGCCCTCGTGCAGTACGCCCGCGTCATGTCCGACACGCAGTCCCAGGGC
>JAWXBX010000081.1:0-2747 GCA_034440415.1 Gemmatimonadota bacterium
GTCCCGGCCGGCGCCAGCGCCGACCTCTGTCAGCGCTTGCTGGAGAAGGCCGAGCACGGCTGCCTCGTCGCGAACTCGGTAAAGGCGCGACGGGAGCTGCGGGCCGAGGTCGTCGCCGCCTGACCGGACCGCAATCCAGCGGCCGGCGCGCCCGAAGGCCCCGACTTTCGCCGGATTCCGAGTATCGCCAAGGAGCGAAGCGGCTAGACTCGGGCTCTGGTATGCAGTTCGCACCCGGTTACAGGTCAGCCTTAAAGCGTTGTGTCGCGACGCTGCTTCTTTGCGCCTTGGGATCCTGGGTAACGGTTATGGCCCAGGATCAGGCCGACGCGCAAAAGTCCGGCGCATCCCCGGCGATGCCCGCGGCAGACGGTGATCCGCTTCCGGCCGAAACTCAGGCCACACCGCTGCCGTCGGCGGCGCTCGACGCTGACGAGGGGTTGGACTTGGAGTGGGACCAGGGTCCGGTGTCTGCCGCTGCTCGGCGCATGCTGGATCGCGTGCGCAGTTCCGTTGTACGGATCCGCGGCTTCTACGGTACGAACCGGTCCGAGGCCTTTCACGGCACTGCGTTCGCAGTGGCACCCGGCGGCCTTCTGCTGACCAACTATCACGTCATCGCGCGCGCCGCCCTGTCGCCCGAAGCCTACAGACTGGAGTACGACACGGGGGATGGCCGGGTCGGGACGGTGTCTATCGTGGTCGTGGACGTGGCTCATGACCTCGCGCTGGTCCGCGCCGATAAACTGGCGCCAGAGCCGTTAAAAGTGCGGTCCGAGAATCCCGCCCGTGGCGATCGGATTTACACGGTGGGCTTTCCCCTTAATCTGGGGCTTGTCATCACCGAGGGCATTGGCAACGGGCGCCTGGAGAACGAGTTCAGTCCACGGCTGTACTACGCGGGTCCGATGAATCCCGGTATGTCAGGCGGGCCGGCCCTGGACAGCCGGGGTCGCGTGGTCGGCATCAACGTCGCCTTCTCGACCCGTGGCCAGCTGATCAGTTTCCTGGTGCCTGCCGAGTTTGTTGTACCGCTGCTCGAGAGGGCCGCGGCGCCGCTTGGTGCCAGCGACCTGCGGAGCGAGGTCGCAAAGCAGCTCCGCAACCACCAGGCCGCAGTGCTGGCGGCCCTGCCGGCCAGCTTTCCGACCCAGACCGCTGCGGGGTATGCACTGCCAGCGGAACTTGCGCCATTCGTCGACTGCACGGCGATTGCGGGGGCGCCACCCGTGAAGGGTCTCCTGCTCCAGAGTGTGGCATGCCGGGCAAACCTGGCGCTGTCGGTCGAACCCGGGTTGCAAACCGGGGATTTTCAGTTCGGACACGATGTGCTGGTGGCAGATCGCCTCAGCCCTCTGCAGTTCGCTGAGCAGCTGCGTCAGGTCGCAGCGGCCGCCTCGGCGCGGCTTAAACCCGCACCGTATGTAACCGACTACGTCTGCAAGCGCGATACCGTGAATCTCAACCGGTTGCAAGGCGTCGTCACGCTGTGTGTCCGCAGTTACCGGTTGTACGAGGGCCTGTACGACGTGACGATGGTGGTCATCAGCTTGAATGAGCCCAGGCAGGGGTTCGTCAGTGCTGTGACGCTGCGGGGCGTTGACTTCGCCGCGGGAATGGACTTTTCCCGGCGCTACCTGCGGGCGATTCGATGGACGCGCTAGTTCTGATCGACGTGCTGGACTCTCACGGCATGATGCTGTCGCGGCAGCGCCTGGTCCTGCAAAACCCGGGCCCGCCACTGGTGATCGGTCGGGACCTGGCCTGTGACGTCGTGCTCAACGATCCCTACGTTGCGGCCCGTCACGCCGCACTGTCGCTTCGGGAAGGTGAAACTATCGGCATCGAGGATCTGGGCACGATCAATGGCCTGATTGTCGGTGATGAGCGCGTCCGGCAGGCGACGATAACCGGACTCACGGGCGCGAACGTGCAGGTGGGCCACAGCCACCTGCGGATCCGCACGGCCGCTGATGCCCTTGCTGCCGAGCGGCCGGACCTGGAGTCGCTGCGGTCACGGTACTGGGAGTACGCGGTCGCTGTCATCGGGGGCGTGGCGTGTGCGGGTTTTGCCGGCTTCACGGCCTGGATCGGGTCGCCTGACGACACGGCGGCGGACTTCGTCAACACCCTGCTCCGGGGTGCTGCGATCCTCGCTGTCTGGTTTGCGCTCTGGGTATCTCTCGGGCGCGCGGTCCGGTCCCGCTGGCAGTGGAGTGGGAACGCAGCGATAACGCTGGGCGCCGCCGCGTTGTGTCTGTGGTTATGGTGGGCCACTGATGTGGCGACCTTTGCCAGCGGCATGGCCCGCCTCAGGTGGCTTGGCGCCAACCTCATCGCGGTAGTGGCCGCCGTGACGATCTACCTGCACGTACGCCGAGCCACCCGGCTCGCCCGGCTACAGTCGGCGGTCATCGCCACCGTCGTTCCCGTGCTCGCCAGCCTGGCGTACCTGTGGTTCCAGCAGCAGTACGTGGTAGACACCCGTTACGTGACGCCGCCAGGCAAGATATTTCCGCCTTCCTGGTCCCGGCAGCCGGGGGTGCGCCTCGACAAGTTCTTCGACGAGAGTCTCGACCTCCGGGATGCGGTCGACCAGCAGCGCATGGAAGGGCGCTCGGCTGCCGAGCCCGCTCCGCGGCCGACGCCGCCGCCGCAGGGCTAAAAGCTGCGCTCCCAGCGCATGCCAAGAAAGTCCGGTCCGATGACTGGCGCGAGGTGCGTCGCATTCTCCGGCGTCACGAACA
>JAWXBX010000082.1:0-3782 GCA_034440415.1 Gemmatimonadota bacterium
CGTCGCCGCTCAAGCCTCCCTCGACCGGAGTGACATGGCTCAGCTCAGCCCGCCCAGTCCCGCTACCGCACCAGGGCCTCGGAAGGTTCCGCGGCGTCGTGGCGACACCGTGTTCGCCTCGTTGGCCGTCGGCGCGGGCATCGTCATCCTGCTGGCCCTCGCCGGAGTGGCGATCTTCCTGCTCATCGAGGGCCTCCCCGCAATCACCGGTGACCAGGCCGAGATCGCGGGCGGCAAAGGCTTCTGGCGCTTCGTCGGGCCGGTGTTGTTCGGCACGATCTGGGCAGCCGTGCTCGCCCTGATCGTCGCCACGCCGCTGGCGATCGGCATCGCGCTGTTCATCTCGCACTACGCGCCCCGGCGACTGGCCTCGGGCCTCGGCTACATCGTCGACCTGCTGGCGGCAGTCCCGAGCGTGGTCTTCGGCCTGTGGGGCATCTTCATCTTCGCCCCCTACCTCGTGCCCATCTACAGCTGGCTCGGCGAGAACCTGTCGTTCATCCCGCTCTTCGCGGGGCCGGCCAGTGGTAGCGGCCGAACCATCGGCACCGCCGCCCTCGTGCTCGCCGTCATGATCCTGCCGATCATGACTGCGGTCTGCCGCGAGGTCTTCTTGCAGACTCCGCGGCTGCACGAGGAGGCCGCGCTCGCAATGGGAGCGACCCGCTGGGAGATGATCCGGATGGCGGTGTTGCCCTACGGCCGCTCCGGCGTCATCTCCGCCGGCATGCTCGGCCTGGGCCGGGCACTGGGCGAGACGGTGGCCGTCGCCCTGATCCTGTCGGTGTCGCGGGGCTCGGTCACCACGAATCTCATCAGCACGCAGAACCCCTCGACGATCGCTGCCAACATCGCGCTGGACTTCCCGGAGTCCACCGGGATCGATGTCAACGTACTGATCGCCTCGGGCCTCGTGCTGTTCCTGCTCACGTTCGTCGTCAACTACCTCGCCCGCGCGATCGCCGCGCGGCAGTTCTCGGGAGCGGCCGGATGAGCACACAGACCGCGCCACTGGAGAGCTCGGGTTCGTCACCGGGCACCAAGCCGACCGGACCGGTGGCCGGCAGGCGGATGCCGGCGGTCATCTCCTGGCTGCTCGCCGCCGGGTCACTGGGCCTCGGCGCCCTACTCAGCGTCGCACTGACCGGCGGGCTCGGCATCACCCTCGCCGTGGTCATCGGAGCCGTCATCTGGGTGATTGCGAACTGGCTGGTCGCGCGGTCGATGCTGGGGCGCCGGCAGGGCACCGATCGGCTGGTCACGTCACTGGTGACAATGGCTTTCATCATCGCGCTGATCCCGCTGGTCTCAGTCGTCTACACCGCTATCAGCCGCGGGTACGCCCGCTTCGACGTCGCCTTCTTCACCGAGACGCTGGAAGGGGTCCTCGGCCCCGGTGGTGGCGCGGCGCACGCCATCGTCGGTACGTTGATCATCACTGCCATCGCGTCGGTCATCTCGATCCCCATCGGCATCCTCGCCGCCGTCTACCTCGTCGAGTACGGCAAGGGGCGCCTCAAGCGGGCCATCACGTTCCTCGTCGACGTCATGACGGGAATCCCGTCGATCGTGGCGGGCCTGTTCGCCTTCGCCCTGTTCAGCATCTTGCTGGGCGATCCGGGTCACCGGTCCGGACTGGCCGGCGGTATCGCGCTCAGCGTGCTCATGATCCCGGTGGTGGTGCGCTCGGTGGAGGAGATGCTGAAGCTCGTCCCGAACGAGCTCCGCGAGGCCTCGTATGCGCTCGGCATTCCGAAGTGGCTGACCATCACCAAGGTCGTCATCCCGACCTCGATCGCGGGCATCGCCAGTGGCGTGACCATCTCCATCGCCCGCGTCATCGGCGAGACCGCGCCATTACTCATCGTGGCCGGTTTCACGTTCAACATGAGTCTGGATGCTACTGCGGGCCGCATGATGAGCCTGCCGGTATACATCTACTCGCAGTTCGCCACGCCCAGCCTGCCGCCGCAGGCCTCGTACGACCGCGCCTGGACCGCCGCGCTGGTCCTCATCATCATCGTCATGGTGCTCAACCTCGGGGCACGCACCGTGGCAGCATTCTTCGCTCCCAAGTCCCGCGCCTGACCGACGACCGCCACACAGATATCCGGAGGATGCCATGGCCAAGCGCATCGAAGTGAAGGACCTCAATATCTACTACGGGGATTACCTCTCCGTGGAGGGCGTCACGGTGACGATGGAACCGCGAACCGTCACCGCCATCATCGGTCCCTCGGGCACCGGCAAGTCCACGTTCATCCGGGCGCTGAACCGGATGCACGAGGTGATCGCCGGTGCCAGGACCACAGGCAGCGTCACCATGGACGGCGTCGACATCTACGCCCGAGGCGCGGACCCCGTGGACATCCGGCGGCAGGTCGGCATGGTGTTCCAGCGGCCCAATCCGTTCCCGACGATGTCGATCTATGACAACGTCATCGCCGGGTACAAATTGCACAACTCGAGGCTGCGCCATGCGGTGCTGGACGAGAAGGTCGAGCGGTCGCTCAAGCAGGCCAACCTGTGGGAGGAGGTCAAGGACCGGCTCAAGCAGTCCGGGTCCAGCCTGTCCGGCGGGCAGCAGCAGCGGCTGTGCATCGCGCGGGCGATCGCCGTCGAGCCAGAGGTGCTGCTGATGGACGAGCCGGCCTCAGCGCTCGACCCCATCTCGACCACGGCCATCGAGGACCTCATCGCCGAGCTCAAGGAGACTTACACGATCGTCATCGTCACGCACAACATGCAGCAGGCGGTGCGGGTCAGTGACATGACGGGTTTCTTCAACATCACCGGCAGCGGGGCGCCCGGGAAGCTGGTCGAATACGGCACCACCGAGAAGATCTTCAACGAGCCGGATCGCGAGGAGACTGCACGTTACGTGGCCGGCAAGTTCGGCTGAGGCACGCCCGTCAGGCAGTGACGAAGATGGGGAACAGCGCCGGGTTGTGGGCGTGCACCAGGATCATGAATATGATGGCGTCGAAGCTCAGATGTATGGTCACGATGTACGGCAGGGACTTCGTCCGCTGGAAGACGTATCCCTGAAGCAGCGCGAATGTGCCGGTAAGCGCCGGGCCCCAGAATTGGTAGCCCAGCTCCCAGAGGAACGAAGTGAACACTATGGCTTGCAGCACGTTGGCCTGCCAGAAGACAAAGTGGTGCCGGAACAGCGCGAACACCGTGCAGACGAAGAACAGCTCGTCCCACAACCCGACGAAGTTGACGCCGAGGAACAATCGGAAGATCTGGTCGCCATCGGGCACGGCAGGCCAGTTCTGGTATACGCCGGAGCCGATGAAATACAGCGGTAGCAGGAAGTACCCGAGCACCAGCACCAGGGCCATGTACCCCCACTCCGTGCGACTCCAGCGCTGCCCGGTGCGCACCGGAAACACAATGATCCGCTCTTTGTAGATGAACCGCATGATGAGGTAGGGCACCAGCACAGCCAGCGTCAGGGCGACGAAGAACCTCACCATGCCGGCATTGCTGAGGTCGGCTTTCAGCGGGGTCGCGCTGATGATCGTCATGCCGATCGCTATCAGCAGCAGGTGCCGGAACAGCGGCCGGTCGCCGATGGCCGCGATGACCAGTGCCGCGGCCAGCATCGCCCAGCCGAGCGGGCGGACCTGGAAGCCGTACAGCGCGATCGCCGACGTCGACACCAGAAGAGCGGGCAGCAGTCGCCACGACCACTGGCGCTGGGGCGGGGCCTGCTGCTCGATGACAGGGGTCTCGACGCTCACCCTCCCAGGATGGCTGCTCCGTCCCGACCGGAC
>JAWXBX010000083.1:0-3393 GCA_034440415.1 Gemmatimonadota bacterium
CAGCGTTCAGCGTTCAGCGTTCAGCGTTCAGCGGCCAATCTCCGCCTTCGTCCGCTCGGCCGCCAGACCCCCCGATGGCGCCCTCCTTCTTATTTCCTACTCCCTATTCCCTACTCCCTGCCACCTGCTACCCTGTTGCAACCTGACACCCTCCGCCCCCGTAGGGCTCCCGTTCCCGCTACCCCACTCCCGACGGACTTCGACATGCGACACCTGACGCTGGCCTTCCGCACGCTCTTCAAGACCCCCTTCGTCACTGCGGTCGCGGTCCTCTCCCTCTCCATCGGTATCGGTGCCAATGCGGCGATCTTCTCCCTGTTCGACTAGATGCTGCTCCGCGCGCTGCCGGTCGAGACCCCCGGCGCGCTGATCAACCTCTCCGCTCCCGGCCCCAAGCCCGGCATGCAGTCGTGCGGTCAGGCCGGCGACTGCGACGAGGTGTTCAGCTATCAGATGTTTCGCGACCTGGAGAAGAGCCAGACCGTCCTCACCGGCCTCGTGGCACATGTCGGCTTCGGCGCGAGTCTCGCCGATAAGAACGCGCCGTTGAGCGGCGCGGGACTGTTCGTCTCCGGCTCCTACTTCCCCACCCTCGGTCTGCAGCCCGTCATCGGGCGGCTGCTCGGCCCCGACGACGACCGGACCATCGGCTCGCATTTCGTCACCGTGCTCAGCCACCGTTTCTGGCTCTCGCACTTCGATGCTGACCCCGGGGTGCTGGGCCAGACCATCACCGTCAACGGCCACGCCCTGAGCATCATCGGCGTCGCCCCGCGCGGCTTCGACGGGACCACGCTGGGTACCGAACCGAAGGTCTTCGTTCCGCTCACCATGCAGGGAGTGATCGAAGCCGGCCGCGACAACTTCGAACGGCGCAACGCCTACTGGATCTATCTCTTTGGCCAGCTCAAGCCGGGCGTTTCGCTGACCCAGGCGACCAGCGCGCTCAACCGGCTCTACCACCCCATCCTCACCGATATCGAGGTCCCCTTGCAGGAGGGGATGAGTGAAGCCACCCTGGTGCGCTTCAAGGCGAAGGACCTCCTGGTCATGCCCAGCCAGCGGGGGCAGAGCTCGGTCCATCGCGAGGCGCGGACACCGCTCTACATGCTCTTCGGCATCACCGGGGTCGTCCTGCTGATCGCCTGCGCCAACATCGCCAACCTCCTGCTCGCTCGCGGCGCCTCGCGCGCCATGGAGATGGGCGGCCTCGCCTCGCTTCTCGTCGCCCGCTGGACGCTCGGTCTCATCTTCTCGCTCTTCCCGCCGGAGAGCCTGAGTACCCTGCACTTCGGACTCCAGCCGTCGGTGTTCGCCTTTGCGGCACTGCTCTCGGTCGGCACCGGCCTGCTGTTCGGGATGTTCCCGGCGCTGCACAGCACCCGGGCGGATCTCGTCACCACCATCCGCAGCAACGCGGGGCAGATCGCGGGCAATCGCGGCGCGGCCCGCTTCCGCGCCACGCTCGTCACGGTGCAAATCGGGCTGGCGACCGCCCTGCTCATTTCCGCCGGCCTCTTCATGAAGAGTCTCGGCAACGTGACTCACGTCGACCTCGGCGTGCAGGTGGATGACGTCGTCACCTTTGGCATCTCGCCGGAACAGAGCGGCTACGACAGCACCCGCTCCCGGCAACTGTTCGAACGGGTGGAGGAGCAGCTCGCCGCCCTCCCCGGGGTCACCGGTGTCACCAGCTCCACGGTCCCCCCCCTCCTCGCCGGCAGCAACTGGGGCACCGATGTGCATGTGCAGGGCTTCCCCTCGGGGCCGGATGTCGACAACAACTCGCGCCTCAATGAGATCGGCTCCGGCTATTTCGGCACCCTGGGCGTTCCGGTCCTGCCGGCCGCGAGTTCACCACCGCCGACCGCCTCGGGTCGCCCGGCGTCGCCATCGTAAACCAGGCCTTCGTGAAGAAGTTCAACCTGGGCCAGGATGCGGTGGGCAAGTTCATGTCCTCAGGCGGCAGCGACTCGCTCAATACCCAGATCATCGGCGTCGTCCAGAACGCCAAGTACAGCGCCGTCAAGGATGTCATCCCGCCCCTCTTCTACCAGCCGTGGCAGCAGGACGGCCGGGTCGAGTCGATGAACTTCTACGTGAAGACATCGCTGCCGCCCTCACAGCTGCTGCTCGTGCTGCCCGAAGTCATGCGGAAGATCGACCCGATGCTGCCGGTCGAAGGGGTGAAGACCATGCCGCAGCAGATCCGGGAGAATGTCTTCGTCGACCGGACGATCACCATCCTGTCGTCGCTCTTCGCCCTGCTCGCGACGCTGCTCGCCGGTGTCGGGCTGTACGGTGTGCTGGCCTACACCGTCGCGCAGCGCACCCGGGAGATCGGCGTCCGCATGGCGCTCGGCGCGGATGCGCGTCAGGTCCGGCTGCTCGTCCTGCGCCAGGTGTCGGGGATGATGATGATCGGCGGGCTGCTCGGTGTCGCGGCGGCGCTGGGCCTGGGACGGGCGGCAAGTTCACTGCTGTACGGACTCGAAGGTCACGACCCCGTCGTGTTCACCCTCGCGGTGCTCGTGCTCATGCTCGTCGCCTTGAGTGCGGCGTACATCCCCGCGCGCCGAGCCTCACGGGTCGATCCGATCCAGGCGTTGCGGTACGAGTAGGCGGCAGGTGGCAGGCGGCAGGTGGCAGGTGGCAAGAGCAACCGCCCAACCGCCCAATCGCCCAACCGTCCAACCGTCCAACCGTCCAACCGTCCAACCGTCCAACCGTCCAACCGCCAACCCACCTATACTTCGAATGCGTACCGTCGTCATCACCGCACCTTCTGGAGATCTGCTCATGGCTCGTACACCGACCCCCCGCGCTCGCACTCCCCGGCCGACGTCACCCGACTCGCCGCTGCTCTTTTCCACCAAGAACGATCTGCCCGAGGAGACTCGGGCCAACGTGGTGACCCTGCTCAATCAGCGGCTGGCCGACTGCATCGATCTGCAGAGCCAGTGCAAGCAGGCCCACTGGAATGTGAAGGGTCCCAATTTCATCGCGCTGCACACGCTGTTCGACGAGGTCAGTGGCGACGTCGAGAAGTATGTGGATACCCTCGCCGAGCGGGTGGTACAGCTCGGTGGGATAGCGGACGGCACGGTGCGGAGTGTGGCGGCACGCACCCAGCTGCTCGACTACCCGCCGACGCTCTCCGCCGGGGCGCAGCATGTGGCAGCGCTGTCCGACTCGCTGTCGCAGTTCGGCCGGACGGTCCGGATGGGCATCGAGGCGATGGCGGAGCTGGAGGACGCCGACAGCGCCGACATCCTCACCGAGATCTCGCGCGGGCTCGACAAGTGGCTCTGGTTCGTGGAGGCGCATCAGCAGGGGTGAAAGCGCGCGTAGGGGCGCAGGAGGGGCCGCATGCATGCGGCCCCTACTGCGGCC
>JAWXBX010000084.1:0-8201 GCA_034440415.1 Gemmatimonadota bacterium
ACCTCTCAGCGGATTCACTCTCTCAGTTCCAGGTGCTTCACCGGCATGGACCACGATGCGAGCGGCATGCGCTTCGAACTGAGCCACGACACCATCGCCCGCCAGGTCTTCGACAAGACCTCCGCAGAGGCGCAGACCCGGCGCAAGATCGAGAAGTACATCCGCGACCGGTTCACGATGTACCGTGAGCGCGGGACGCTGCTGACCCGGGACGACCTCGAGTACATTCATCCGTACCTCGATGCGATCCAGGCGGACGCCGGGGAGCGGACGTTCATTGGGGAGAGCGAGCGCGCCTTCCGCCGGCAGCGCAACCGGCTTCGCATCGCGGTCGCCGCCATCATCGCGGTGCTCGCCACGTCGACCGTGATCTCGATCGTGGCGCGACACACCGCCCAGGTGCAGGCCGGTCTGGCGACCAGCCGGCAGCTGGTCGCCGGGACCAGGAACGCCCTCGACGACGGCGTCCTCGACCTCGCGGCACTCTTGGTCGAGGAGGCTGCGTTCGCCAGCCCGACGGCGGAGACGCGCTCAGCGCTTCTGACCTGGCATCTGACCTCTACCCGACTGCGTGGATACCTGCAGCGGCACACCGACGCGGTCAACAGCGTCGCCTACGGCCCGGACGGCACGACCCTCGCGTCGGCGAGCTGGGATAACACCATCATTTTGTGGGACGTCGCCAGCCGGCAGCCGCGCGGCGAGCCGCTCACCGGTCACCGGGACAAGATCATCAGCATCGCGTTCAACCCCGACGGCCGGACCCTCGCCTCCGCGAGCGACGACAGCACCGTCATCCTCTGGGACCTCGCCAGCGGGCGGCCGCTCGATGCGCCGCTGCGCGGACACACCGATGCGGTGCTCAGCGTCGCGTTCAGCCCCGACGGGCGGACCCTCGCCTCCTCCGACCTGAAGGGCACCGTCATTCTGTGGGACGTCCAGAGCCGGAAGCAGCGCGCCCTGCTGCTGGACAAACCCCGCGGCGCGGTGTTCTCCGTCGCCTTCAGTCCCGACGGCCGCACCCTCGCCGCGGCGTGCGACGACCACACCGTCACCCTGTGGGACGTCGCAAACCGGAAGCCGCGCGGCGCACCCCTGCTCGCGCCTGCTGGCATCGTCAACAGCGTTGCGTTCAGCCCCGACGGACGGACTCTCGCCCTGGCGACCGAAGACAGCACCGTTCTCCTGTGGGACACCGCGCGGCAGCGAGCGGCCCCCGAGTTGCTGGGCGGACACAGCGATGTCGTCACCAGCGTCAGGTTCAGCCCCGATGGCCGGACCCTCGCCTCAGCCAGCTGGGATGGCAGCGTCATCCTGTGGGACGTCTCGAGCCGCAAGCAGCGCGGCACCGCACTTCGGGGACACACCGGCCCAATCCTCGATGTCGCCTTCAGCCCAGACGGCCAGACGCTGGCCTCGGCAGGCGAGGACGGCAAGATCGGCCTGTGGGACGTCGCCGACGCACCGCGCTCCGGGGAGTCACTGCGGCGGCATACCGCCCGGGTCAACAGCGTGGCGTTCACCGCCGACGGAGCGACCCTCGCCACCGGGAGCGACGACAGCACGGTCATCCTCTGGGACGTCACCAGCCGGAAGCCGATCGGGAAGCCGCTGCGGGGACACACCGATGCCGTCCTCGGCGTCGCGTTCAGCCCCGACGGCAAGACGCTCGCGTCATCGAGTCTGGATGGCACGGTCGTCCTGTGGGATGTCGTTCGCAGGGAGCGGCTCGGCGAACCTCTGCGCGGACACAAGGCCGGGGTCAACACCGTCGCGTTCAGCCCCGACGGCCGGAGGCTCGCCTCTGCCAGCGACGACAACACGATCAATCTGTGGGACGACCTCAGTGGCCTGCGCTCCGGCGTCTCCAGGGGCGGACACACCCGCGCCGTCCTCGGCGTCGCGTTCAGTCCCGATGGGCAGACGCTCGCGTCGGCGAGCGAGGACCACCTGGTCGTGCTGTGGGATGTCCGGGCGAATCAGACCGGAGCCCTGCCCCTGCTGGGCGACAGGAGCTCCCTCTCGAGTGTTGCATTCAGCCCCGACGGCAGGACCCTTGCTTCCGGCAGCGAGAATGGCAATGTCCTGCTCTGGGATGTCGCGCGCCGACGTCGGCTCGGCCCGCCTAACCGGGGACACACCGGTCCGGTCTGGGGCGTCGCGTTCAGCCCCGACAGCCAGACGCTCGCCTCGGCGAGCGGCGACAGCACGATCATCCTGTGGGACCTCGCGCGCAGGGAGCGGCGGGGACCGCCGCTGCGGGGACACACCGGCTCGGTCCTGAGCGTCGCGTTCAGCCCCGATGGTCAGACCATGGCCTCAGCGAGCAAGGACAGCACCGTCATCCTGTGGGACATCTCGCCGGGATCCCTCCTCAGCCGAGCCTGCGCCGTTGCCGGCCGCAACCTCTCTCTGGCCGAATGGCGCCAGACTTTCGGCGACACGCCGTATCGCCGCACCTGTCGCGAGTGGCCGGCGGGAGAAGGCGCGCCGGCCAGCGCCCCCCTGAGCGGCAGTCGATGAGCACTCCCGTCATCTTTCTGGCATTCGCCAACGACGCCGACGCGCATCTCGAGCTGCTCAAGGCCGAGAGCAAGAATGTCTTCAGCGCCCTGCGCGACCTCGACCGGCAGAATTTCGTCAAGGTTCACCGCGAGGAGAGCGCCGACGTCGCGGACTTCTTCGACACCGTGAGTTCCTTCAAGGACCAGCTGGCGATCTTCCACTATGGTGGCCACGCCGACGGGATGACGCTCCGCATGGAAGGCGGCGCGGCGCATGCCGGTGGAATCGCGGGGCTGCTGGGCGAGCAGACCAACCTGAAGCTCGTCTTCCTCAATGGCTGCGGCACCCGGCCACAGGTGGAGACGCTCCTGGCCGCGGGGGTCAAGGCGGTCATCGCCACCTCGGTGCCCATCCGCGACGACAAGGCGACGGAGTTCGCCGCAAGATTCTATCAGGCGCTCGCCAGCCGCCGCACGATCGGCCAGGCCTTTGCCCTCGCGCAGGCATTTCTGCAGACCAAGTCCGGCGACGTCCGCGAAATCGGGATCGTGAAACTGCGCGGCGTGGACATGGGGCAAGCCGCGGCAGCGGGCGACGCCATCCCGTGGGGACTGTACATCAAGGAAGAGCACGAAGCCGAGGCGCTGAACTGGAAGCTCCCCTACTATCAGGCGGTGGGACTTCCGCAGGACATCATCCAGTACATCGGCAGCAGCTTCACCGCCAATCGCTACATCATGCTCGTGCTGGACGAAATGGCCCGCTACAACCCCGACATCTACACCCAGATGATGGAGGTGCGCGGCGGCGAGTCGGTGAAGCGCGATTCGCGGGAGTACCCGGAGCTCATCGTCCGGAACCTCCCCTGGCCGCTCGGCTCGCAGATCCGGCTGCTGCGGCAGCAGGACAACCCCGGCGCCGAGCGACTGGAGCACCTGGTCAGCGCCTACGTGCGGGCATCGCAGCTGCTGTACTACATCCTGCTGTCGAACCTCTGGGAACAGGCCCGGCTGAAGCAGATCAAGCTCCCGCAACCGTTCGACGCCGGTCTGACCATGGACGCCCGCGCCTTTGCCGCGTTCGACTTCCTGGCGAAGACGGTCGACCTCTACCGGCTGTTTCACGCGCAGGGTGTGGCCCCGTATGTCGCCGAATATGAGCGGGTGGCGCAGGCGTGGGATGACCCGGCCGGGCCGCTGCCGAAGGCGCATGCCTATCTGGAGCAGCTCCGCACCGAACTGCAGGCGGGCAATCCGACCACCGACCTGGAGCAGCGCTGCCTGACCGCCGAGCAGGCGCTGTCAGTCGTGCTGCGCTCGGCCGCTTTCCTGGCCAGCTATCGCATGCTCACGGTGCGCAACATCTCGGTCGAGGCGACCCGATTCGAGGCGGTGAAGTACGAGCTGGACCTGGGGCCGCTCAATGCGGTCGACAGCAGTGCGCTCAGTCTCTATCAGGATGTCGCGCAGCGCCGGAAAGCGCGGCTCAGCAACAGCCAGTCGATCGTGCTCGCCCGGGATGAGAACAGGCTCGACGACTGCCTCAATCTTTCGCCGTTCATCATCGACAAGAACACCTTCGTGAGCGTGAAAAAGGGCGAGGGCGCGGACACCGCTCGCCTGGCCCACATCTTCATGCTGTCCTATCAGGAGGCGGGCCGGCTGGTCTACCTCGCCGTCGATCACGGCATCCGCTACGCCCTCGAGAACGAGCGCGACCGGGTCCATAGCGACATGACGCGCGAGGACTTCCTCGAAGGGCGGAACCTCACTCCGACTGCGAGCGCCCCCGACCCGTTCGGGGTCGGCGCGAGCTTCGGCGCCGCGCCTCAGCCGCCCACCGAAGGCGGGGTGAAGGTCTTTCAGGTGCTCCGCGACCAGTTCGATTCCTGCGTCGCCGACCTCGGAGCGGCCTCATGAGCCAGAGCCCCTTCAAATTCCTCGATGCGTACCAGAAGGAGGACAAAGACCGGTTCTTCGGGCGCGAGCGCGAGACTGCCCAGCTCTACAACGCCGTGCACGCCTCCAATCTGGTCCTGGTGTATGGCGCCTCGGGGACCGGCAAGACCAGCATCATCAATTGCGGGCTCGGCAATCAGTTCGTCGACTCCGACTGGCTTCCGCTGTATGTCAGGCGCGGCACCGACCTCAACCGGGCGCTGGAGCGCGAGATTACCGGTGCCATGAAGCAGCCGGGCCAGGCCGGGGAGGTCACCATCACCGGGCGGATCCGGGCGCTCTACCTCGATCACTATCGCCCCATCTACCTCGTCCTCGACCAGTTCGAGGAGCTGTTCATCTCGGGGACGGTGGCGGAGCAGCAGCTGTTCTACGAGACGGTCCGCCAGATCCTGGCGGCCGGCGCCAGCTGCAAGCTGCTGATCGTCATCCGGGAGGAGTACATCGCCTATCTCTCGGCGCTGGAGAAGGTCATACCGTCGCTGTTCGACAACCGGCTCCGGATCGAGAAGATGAATGACTCGAACCTGGCCCGCATCATCATCGGCACGGCGCGGGCCGCCGGTATCCAGATCACCGATCCGCCGGCGACGGCATCGGGCATCCTGGAGAATATCCGCGACCGGCGCACTGGCATCGACCTCACCAACCTGCAGCTCTATCTCGACCGGTTGTGGCGCGCCGACCTGGAGCGCCAGGGGACAGCGACACCGGCGACGGTGACTTTCGATCCCCCACTGGTCGAAGGGGTCGGCAAGCTGGGCAACGTGCTCTCGGCCTTTCTGGACGAACAGCTGGCCCTGATCGAGGCCGCGCTGGCAAAGCGCGGGGTGGCTCAGCCGCAGGGCGTCCCGCTCGAGGTGCTGTTTGCGCTGGTGACCGAGGAGGGGACCAAGCGGAATCTTGACGTCGGGGGGATACTCGACGCCCTTCCGGGGAACAGCAGTATCGGAGAACCGAACCTGCGTTTCTGCCTGGCGGAGCTGGAGCGGGTCCGGCTAGTGAGGCCCTTGGCGGGGGGGTAGGGGCGGAGCTCCAGCCGCGCACGCACCGATCCCCGCCTCCGATGATCCGGGAAGCCCCTGTCACCAGATTCCGGCGTGTCGTTGGGTCAGGAACCGACCGGCGAACGGCTTCCACCAGAACGGATCTCCCGGTCGCATCGCTACCTCGGGATGATTACACTACCCCGAGTTCGGCATCCCCAAGTACGCCACCATCCTCCCGTCCGCTCCACTGCTGGCACGGTGACTGTAGAATTTCTGGCAGTCATGTGCGGAGCACCATTGTGATGTTGATAAAGAAACGACTCCGAGCGACCGCGCCTGCTCTGCCAGCACGGCACGGAGATCGGCGTGCCACGGACCAGCACCATCCCTGGGTAATCCACAGGCTTCCATCACTTCAGAACCAACTTCATAGCACTTCGCGCAAATACCTACTCCAGTGTGCATTACGATGTTGTGCACATCGCTTCCACAATGTTTACTCATCCTCGAGATGCCGCGCTCGATAATGCCACAGGCAGTGCCACGCCAGCCGCTGTGGAGCAGCCCAATTGACCGCCTCACCGGATCGACAAGATAGACCGGGATGCAGTCTGCCACCGTTACGGTGAGCAGGATTCCGACAGTAGCTGTCACATGCCCGTCGACCCCTTCAACTTGGATCCAGCGCTCCCCTCCGCCGTTATCCACATGCCAGGCCACCTCCGTCCGGTGCGCCTGGTGACCCAGTACGGTGACGCCGAACCCCGCCTCGGCGCGCCGAAAGGCACGCCATCGGATCATCGTTTCCTCGACCGGGGAGGCGTTCCACAGCCCGAGGTCGAAGCCTCGGCCCACGCCCTCCCCCCGTCCGGTGATTCCGGCGACAACGCCGAAGCGCTCCCGCCAGCCGGGGATCTCGAACCGGGGGATCGGGCCGGGGATGGGAATCTCGCGAATGGGGATAGGCATGGAGGAATGAAAAATATGGGTAGGGGCGGACCCATTGGTCCGCCCCTTCACGGGTCCGGAGGGCAGACCCATTGGTCCGCCCCTTCACGGGTCCGGAGGGCAGACCCATTGGTCCGCCCCTTCACGGGTCCGGAGGGCGGACCAATGGGTCCGCCCTACCTCGCCAGCTGTGTTACTCCAGCCGCTCCAGATCTGCCCCCAGCGCCCGCAGCCGGACGTCGATCTGCTCGTAGCCCCGCTCGATCTGCCCCACGTTGTGGATCGTGCTCTGGCCATCGGCGGCAAGCGCGGCGAGCAGCATGGCCATCCCAGCCCGGATATCGGGCGACTCGACCGTGCCACCGCGCAGCTGTGCCGGGCCAGAGATAACCGCCCGGTGCGGGTCGCACAGGACGATCCTTGCCCCCATGCCGATGAGCTTGTCGACGAAGAACAGCCGGGACTCGAACATCTTCTCGAATATCAGCACCATCCCCTCGCACTGGGTGGCGGTGACCAGGGCGATCGACATCGCGTCGGCCGGAAAGGCCGGCCACGGCCCATCCTCGAGCTTGGGCACGTGACCGCCGAGGTCGGGACGAATCCGTCGCTCCTGGTCGGCATCGACAATCAGCCGCTGGCCATCGAGCCGGGGCCGGACGCCTAGTCGCTCGAATCCGAGCAGGGTGCTGCGAAGATCGTCGGAACGAACCCCCTCGATCGTGATCGGGCTGTTGGTGACGGCGGCGAGCCCGATGAAGCTGGCGATCTCGATATGATCGGGGCCAATCGAATAGGACGTCCCCGTGAGGCTCCGCCCCCCCTCGATGGTGTAGACATTCGTCCCGATGCCCTCGATTGACGCCCCCATCGCCACCAGCAGGCGGGCGACATCCTGCACATGCGGCTCGGCAGCGGCGTTGAGCAGGACGGTGCGCCCCTTGGCCATGACGGCCGCCATCAGCGCATTCTCGGTCCCCGTGACGCTCGGTTCGTCCAGGAAGATTTCCGCCCCGACGAGGTGCTTGGCCTCGAGCGTGTAGTGGTCGCCCACCGTCAGCGATGCCCCGAGCTGTTCCAGTGCCAGGAAGTGGGTGTCCACCCTCCGCCGGCCGATCACGTCGCCGCCGGGCGGCGGCAGCACGACCTTGCCGAACCGGGCCAGCAACGGGCCGGCCAGAAGGATCGAGGCGCGAATCCTGGTGCAGAGATCGGGATTGAGCGGCTTCGGGATCGCGCCACTCGCATCGACCCGCACCACATTCGCGCCGGTCCATTCGACCGTGGCGCCGAGGTCGGCCACGAGGGCCAGCATGGTCTCGACATCGCGGATGCGCGGCATGTTGCCCAGCTCGACGGGGCCGTCGGCCAGAAGCGTCGCGGCGATGGCGGGGAGGGCGGCGTTCTTGTTGCCTGCGGGGCGGATAGTTCCGGCCAGGGGCCGGCCGCCGCGGACGAGGAAGCGAGGGGGCATGGCGTAAACTCACGGGGCATGGTGCGAGCGTCAAGCGGGGTCTGCTATCTTTCCTCCGCAGCGTGTCTTTCCAGGAGGTAGTTCCATGCTCTTTCTTCTTCAGTCCGAGCTTCCCGGCGGGTGGGTCGGGCCAACTATGGCCATCTCGCTCGCGATTATCGCCCTGGCCTTTGTTGTGATCGCGGCGGCGGCCGCCCTCACCGCCAGGCAGGCGGCCAGTGAGATGAAGCAGCTCGCCCACGTCATCGACGGCCTCCGCACCGACCTGGCTCCCGCGCTCTCGGCGGTGGCACTGGTCTCGGGGGAAGGGCACAAGCTTGCCAGCAT
>JAWXBX010000085.1:0-3280 GCA_034440415.1 Gemmatimonadota bacterium
GCTATCGCCCGCGCCGTCCCCCGAACAAGAGACTCACCCGTGCCCGCGCCGTCACCAGATCCGAGGGGGCGCTGTAGAGCTCGCCACTCAGGCTCAGGCTGCGGGTCGCCGCCAGGGTGACTCCGCCGAAGACCACCCAGCGATGCAGGTTGACTTCGACTTTGCGCCGGTCGGTACTGCCCACCGAGTTGGTGAAGTTCACCTGGAAGCGCGGATGCAGGATGTTGTAGCCGCCGCCCACGTATGGCCGCAGCCGGCCCCCGGCCATCGGAAAGCCGAAGCCGAACTCGAGCCCGTAGATATTGGGGGAGAAGCGGTCGTCGGACCGGGTGCCCTGGAAGCACTCGCTGGCCGGGTCCTGCAGCGCCTCGTCGGGGCAGGTATAGGGGGCGTGGAGGCTGCCGAAGGTGGCATGAACCCGGCCGAAGAACGTGCCGCCCTTCTGGTTGATCGGCACGATGCGCGAGACGGCAAAGCTCCATAGATTCGCCTTGACACCGCTGACGCGGACCGGCGGAATCCAGCTCACCTCCAGCACGACGCCGTCCGTCAGACCGAAGGCCACACGGGGCCGGACGAGTCCCGGCAGGATGTTGACGTTCTCCGGACCCTTACCGGGCCGGCAGGTGCTCGGCGTGGCAATCCGGTCGTTGGCATCCGGCAGCAGCGTGCCTTCGACGCCGACCTGAATCGTGCCGGGCAGGTGCGCCCAGGGCGCCTGGGCCGGACTGAAGGCCAGCGGCACCGAGAAGTGGGCAAAGAGGTCGGCCTCGTTGGAGCTGGTCGACGGGAAGCAGTTGCCCTGGGCGAGGAGCGGCATCGCGCTGAGGGAGAGCACCAGAGTGAGCGGTACTGCGCGCATCGTCGCTCCTTGCTTGACAGTGGAGAAAGCCGGGCCTACTCTGCCACACCCATGACCGACCTCGAACGGCTTTTCCGCCGGCTGGTGGATAACCTAATCGCCATCGATCCGGCACGCCTGCATCGGCCCATCGCGCTGAGCGATCTGCTGAGCTCGGTCATCCCCTACCGCACCACCCGCCGCGCGCTCAACATCGATTCCGCCGAGGACTACGATAGCCTGATCCTCCGGCTCACTGCCGGTGAGGGCGGCTACGTGCGCATGCTGTCGGAGGACGTCGCCCAGGTGATGCGCGACCAGCTGGCGAGCCCCAATCCCGACCTGAGCGTGCTGCGGGATCACGCCAGGGCCGAGCTGGTGCTGGGCACGGAACCGCTGGCGCATGCGCTCGGTCCGGGACCGGACGAGGCCTTCGCGCCACCGGGCGATGACGACTACGAACCGCTGATCATTCCGCAGGCGGGGACGCTCACGTCGGCGGCAGGGACGTCTGCGCCACCCCCTGCACCACCATCGCAGTCGGGGGCGCCCGCGCTACCCACAGCGCCACGGGAGCTCCGGCTCGATTCGCGCCGGCCGATGGCGTTCAGCGCCGAGCCCACCCCACCAGCCTCGCCACCCATGGTCCCGCCGCCGCCGCGGATGACGGCGGAACCGGAACCGACCCGCACGCGCCCACGGGATTCCGGCGTCCGCTGCAGCTTCTGCGGCGGCAGGCTGCCGGCGGGCCGCGCCGTGAATTTCTGCCCGCACTGCGGCCAGAACCAGTCACTCACCCGCTGTCCCGGTTGTCAGGCGGAACTCGAGCTCGGCTGGCGCCATTGCATCAACTGCGGTCACGTGGTGGCGGAGGAGTAGCAACCCGCCGCGCCGCCGCGTACCTCACCGGAGACGCCTCATGTCCAGCCAGCGCCCCTCGGGCGACGTCGTCATTCTCGCCGGTGTGCGCACCGGCTTCGGCGCCTTTGGCGGTGCGCTGAAGGACCAGTCGGCCACCGACCTCGGGGTCGTCGCTGCGCGCGCCGCGCTGACCCGATCCGGTATCACACCGGAGGAGATCGATCACGCGGTGTTCGGCAACGCGCTGCAGACCAGCGCCGACGCCATCTACCTCGCCCGCCATATCGCGCTGCGGAGCGGCTGCCCGGTCGAGACCCCCGCCGTCACCGTCAACCGGCTGTGTGGCTCGGGTTTCGAGGCGATCGTCCAGGGCGCTCACCAGATTCTGCTGGGCGAGTCGCGCGCGGTGCTCGCGGGTGGCACCGAGTCGATGAGCCAAGCGCCGCACGTCATGCGTGGCGCCCGCTGGGGCTTCCGCCTGGGACCGCCCCCGCCGCTGGAGGATGGGCTGTGGGAAGCGCTGCGCGACACCCAGTGCGGCCGCTCCATGGCCGAGACCGCCGAAGCGCTGGCGGAGCAGTACGGTGTCGCGCGCGCCGCGGTCGATGCGTACGCGTTGCTTAGTCAGCAGCGGGCCCGTGATGCGTGGGCCAGGAACGCCTTTGCCGACGAGATCGTGCCGGTCCCGCTCATGAATCGGAAGACCAAGCAGGCCGAGCCGTGGGCAGCTGATGAGCACATGCGACCGGACACGACGGCGGAAGGCCTCGCCAAGCTTGCCCCCTACTTTAAGAAGGAGGGCGTGGTCACCGCCGGCAACGCCTCCGGCATCGCCGATGGCGCCGCGGCGGTGGTGCTGGCGGATGGCGGCTGGGCCCGTGAGCGGGGAGTGAAGCCACTGGGCCGGCTGGTGGCGTGGGCCGTCGCCGGAGTCGACCCGGGCATCATGGGGATCGGGCCGGCACCGGCGGCGCGGAAGGCGCTGGCGCGTGCCGGCCTAACCCTGGAACAGATGGACCTGGTCGAGATCAACGAGGCCTTTGCGGCGCAGTACATCGCGGTAGAGAAGGAACTCGGCCTCGACCGCAGCCGCACCAATGTCGAAGGCGGCGCGGTCGCGATCGGTCATCCGCTGGCGGCGAGCGGAACCCGCCTGACCCTGCACCTGCTGCATGCGCTGCAACGGAGTGGAAAACGCTATGGCCTCGCCGCGGCCTGCATCGGCGGCGGACAGGGGCAGGCGGTGATTGTGGAGCGGGCCTAGTCGCCTCGGCTATCTTTCCCCCGTGCCCAACCTCCCCGAGCGGGTCGACCGCGCCGCCATCGAACGGATCATCCAGCGGGCCGCCGAGCTGCAGACCGGCGAGCGCGACCTGGACGACGGCCTCACGAAGGACGAGCTGCTCGCCCTGGGCAAGGACGTCGGCATTCCGGAACGCCACCTTCGGCAGGCACTGCTGGAGGAGCGCTCCCGCACCGAGCTCCCGCCCAGCAAAGGCTGGCTCGACAGCGCCATGGGCAGCGCGGTCATCTCGGCGGAGCGGGTGATCCAGGGCGAGGGGGCGACAATCGAGCAAC
>JAWXBX010000086.1:0-11395 GCA_034440415.1 Gemmatimonadota bacterium
CATGCTCGGCGTCCTCGGGTATGACTCGATGGATCAGTTCATCGACGCGGTGGTCCCCGAGGACATCCGGCTCCGCCGCCCGCTCGACCTGCCACCCAACCGCAGCGAGCGCGAGGTACTGCAGGCATTGCGCGGGATCGCGGCGCAGAACCGGGTCTTCCGCTCGTATATTGGCATGGGGTACTACGGCACGTTCACGCCGCAGGTGATTCAGCGGAACATTCTGGAGAATCCCGGCTGGTACACCGCCTACACGCCGTACCAGGCCGAGATCGCCCAGGGACGGCTGGAAGCGCTGCTCAACTTCCAGACGATGGTCGCCGATCTCACCGCGCTTCCGGTCGCCAACGCCTCATTGCTGGACGAAGCGACCGCTGCCGCCGAGGCCATGCACCTGACCGCCGCCGTGAAGCGGGTGACCGGAACACCGGAGTACCTGGTGGACCCCGGCTGTCATCCGCAGACCATCGCGGTCGTCCGCACGCGGGCAGAGGCCCAGGGTGTCGATGTGCGCGTGGTCGCCGCGGATGACATGGTGTTCGGCCCGGCCACGATTGGCTGCCTGGTGCAGTACCCCGCCACCGATGGCAGCGTGCGGGACTTCGTGCCGCTATGCACCCGGGCGCACGTCGCGGGGGCGGTCGTCACCGTCGCCACCGACCTGCTGGCGCTGACGATGCTGACGCCACCGGGTGAGTGGGGAGCGGATATCGCGGTAGGGAGTTCCCAGCGTTTCGGCGTGCCGATGGGCTACGGCGGCCCGCACGCCGCCTTCTTCTCCTGCCGGGACGAGTACAAGCGCAACCTGCCGGGCCGGATCATCGGCGTGTCGAAGGACTCCAGCGGGCGCGTGGCGCTCCGCATGGCGCTGCAGACCCGGGAACAGCATATCCGGCGCGACAAGGCCACGAGCAATGTCTGCACGGCACAGGTCCTCCTCGCCGTGATGGCCAGCATGTATGCCGTGTACCACGGCCCCGACGGCCTGCGCCGTATCGCCGAGCGGGTCCATACCCAGGCCACCATGCTGGCGGATGCGCTGCGGCGCCTGCGGTATCGCGTGGTGCACAATCACTTCTTCGACACGGTGTGCGTGGAGGTCCGTTCGGCCAACCTCCCGCGCATCCTGGACGCCGCCCGGGATCGCAAGATCAACCTGCGGGTCCTCGACCCGCACCATCTCTGCGTCGCGCTCGACGAGACCGTCTCGGTCGCCGACCTCTCCGACCTGATTTCGGTGTTCTCGCTGGACATCGCCCTGCCCTACATGCTGGGCAACAGCACGGCGTCGCCCGAGGCAATCCCCGCCGGACTGGCGCGGCGTTCGGTGTACCTGATCCATCCCGTCTTTCATCGCTGCCACAGCGAGACGGAGATGCTGCGCTACATCAAGCGGCTCGAGGCCAAGGATCTCTCGCTCACCGCCGCGATGATCCCGCTGGGGTCCTGCACCATGAAGCTGAATGCCACCACCGAGATGATGCCGGTGAGCTGGCGCGAGTTGAACCGGCTGCACCCCTTCGTTCCGCTGTCGCAGGCGCAGGGGTACCAGCTGCTGTTTGATCATCTCGAGCGCTGGCTGGCGGAGATCACCGGATTCTCCCGCGTGTCGCTGCAGCCCAACGCCGGCTCCCAGGGCGAGTATGCCGGCCTGCTGGTGATCCGCGCCTACCACCGTGCCCGTGGCGACATGCACCGCACCACCTGCCTGATCCCGATGTCGGCCCATGGCACCAACCCGGCGAGCGCCGTCATGGCGGGACTCACCGTCGTGCCGGTGGCCACCGATGAGCGGGGCAACGTGGACCTGGCCGATCTGCGCGCCAAAGCGGTGAAGTATCGCGATACGCTCGCCTGCCTCATGGTGACCTATCCCTCGACCCATGGCGTCTTCGAGTCCTCGATCCGGGAGATCTGCCGCACGGTCCACGGATCAGGGCGGACAGGTCTACATGGACGGCGCCAACATGAACGCCCAGGTCGGGCTCTGCCGCCCGGGCGATTTCGGCGCCGATGTCTGCCACCTGAACCTGCACAAGACGTTCTGTATCCCGCATGGCGGCGGCGGTCCCGGCATGGGACCGATCTGCGTGGCACCGCATCTCGCGCCGTTCCTGCCGGACCATCCCGTGGTACCGCAGGGTCATGCCCAGAGCTGCGGGACGATCGCCGCCGCGCCGTGGGCCAGCGCGGCGATCCTGCCGATCTCCTACGCCTACATCGCGCTGATGGGTCACGACGGCCTCGCCGAAGCCACGAAGGTCGCGATCCTGAGCGCGAACTACATCGCCCGCCGTCTCGCCGAGCATTTCCCCATTCTCTACAGCGGCACCAACGGCCTGGTGGCGCACGAGTGCATCGTCGACATGCGGCCGTTCAAGCAGTCCGCCGGCATCGAAGTGGAGGATATCGCCAAGCGGATCATCGACTACGGCTTCCACCCGCCGACGGTCTCCTTCCCCGTGCCCGGCACGCTGATGATCGAACCGACCGAGAGCGAGCCGCGGGAGGAGCTGGATCGCTTCATCGACGCGCTGATCGCCATCCGCGGGGAAATCCGCGAGATCGAGGAGGGACGCGCGCCGCGGGAGAACAACCTGCTCACCAACGCGCCGCATACGCTGGTGCAGGTGATCGGCGACACGTGGGACCGGCCCTACTCGCGGGAGCGGGCGGCTTTTCCCGCCTCGGGCCTGCGCGAGCACAAGACCTGGCCGACGGTGGGACGGGTCGATGGCGCCTACGGCGACCGGAACCTGGTCTGTACCTGTCCGCCGATGGCGGAATACGGGGCGACGTAGGGGCCGGATACATCCGGCCCCTACCCGTCCCGCATTCCGCCATCCGGTAACCCGTCGCCATGGAATGGGCCCACCATTTCGACGCCGCGCCCCGTCCCGGCTGGTACCAGATGGCCCTGGACCAGGCGCTGCTCGACGAGACCGAGCGCTCCGGCGGGGGGACGGTGCGCCTCTACCGCTGGTCCCCCCACTGCCTCTCCTTTGGCCGGCATGAGCCGGCCCTCCGCCGCTACGACCGCGACCGGATTGCCACCCTCGGACTCGACACTGTGCGCCGCCCCACCGGCGGCCGCGCGGTGTGGCATGCCCGCGAGCTGACCTACAGCATTATCGCGCCCGCCACGTCGTTCGGCGGTCTGCGCGAGAGCGGCCGGTTGATTCACCAGACCATCGCTGTCGCGCTGCGCAGCCTCGGCGTCGCCGCGGAACTGGCCCCGACCACGCGGACGCCCGGACTGCACGCCGGCGCCTGCTTCCAGGGCGCCGTCGGAGACGAGGTCACGGTGGGCGGGCGCAAGCTCATCGGCAGCGCCCAGCTCCGCCAGGGTGACGCGCTGCTGCAGCATGGCAGTCTGCTGCTCGAGGATGATCAAGCCGTCGTGGCCCAGATCTCCCGTGGCAGAGTGGGTACCGGCGGCGAGATCACACTGCGGGAAGTCCTGGGTCGATCGGTCAGCTTCGAAGAGGTGGCCGGTCTGATTGGCGCCGCCTTCAGCCGGTGGCTCACGCCCTCCGGTACCCTTGATGCTGCCGCGGCCGACGAGCTTGCCGCGCGCCACGCCGCCCGCTTCCGCGACCCGGCCTGGACCTGGCGGCGCTAGGGCCTGCGCCCGACGGCACCGGTGGCGCCGGCTCGCCGCCCGGCCTTACCTTAGAGCCGCCATGCGCTGCTACCCGCTCTCCCTCGCGCTCTGCCTTCTGTCCCCTGCTCCATCGGTCGCGGCCCAGCAGCCGTCCGATGGCGGCACCCTCGTCGTCGCCGGACCGAAGGAAGCGTTAAGTCCGGTCCCGACCCTCTGGCGCAACGACCAGTTCAACCGGGAAGTGAGCGATCTGCTCTTCCTGCGGCTCGCCGATGTCGGCGCCGAGGTCAGCACGACGAACGAGCGGAGTTTCCTGCCCCGACTCGCCGTGCGCTGGAAGCGGCCGGATCCGCGGACGCTGGTCTTCGAGCTCGATCCCCGTGCCAGATGGCAGGACGCCACGCCGGTCACGGCGGGTGATGCCGTGTTCGCGCTGAATCGGGCGCGGGATCCAAAGCTGTCACCCCAGCTCGCCACGCTGCTGCGCCGCATCTCCAGTGTGACCGCCACCGATCCACGCCACGTGACCATCAAGTTCACCGAGGCCTATCCGGAGCAGTTGTACGACGCGGTGTACCACGCTCCGCCCCTGCCGGCCCATCTGCTCTCCTCGATTCCGCCTGAGTCACTGGCCACGTCGGCATTTGTCCAGGACCCGGTCGGCAATGGCCCCTACCGGTTCAGCCGCCGGGTACCGGGCCAGCTGCTCGAGCTCGCGGCGAATGACGCCTTCTTCCTCGGCAAGCCCGGGATACACCGGGTGATCTTCCTTGTTGCCACCGACGGCGAGGCTCGTCTGAACCTGCTGCTCTCGGGCACCGCGGATGCGGCCGACAACATCTACGCGCTGCCCAACCCGGCGCGGGTCGAGAAGCTGCCCGACCTTTTCTACTATCCCGTCCCCGGCCTGAACTTGCAGTACGCCACACTGAACCTCCGCGATCCATCCGATACCAGCCGGCCGCACCCGATCCTGGCCGATCCCATCGTGCGGCGCGCCCTGGTCCTCGCCATCGACCGGGAAACCATCAGCAAGCTCGCCTTCGGCCGGTTTACCCGGACGCCGAGCGCACCGGTCTCGGCACTGGTCGGGCGGAACGCCGAGGCACCGCCACCGCTGCCGTACGACACGGCGCAGGCGCGCCGGCTGCTGGCGTCCCGGGGCTGGCTGGATCATGACGGCGACGGGGTGCTCGACAAGGATGGACGTCGGCTGAAGCTGACAGCGATGGTCCCTCCCGTCGCCTCGCGTCGGCAGATGTCGGCGCAGATGCAGGAGGCCTATCGGCGCATCGGGATCGAGCTGCTGCTCGAGCCACTCGATATTCCGGTGTTTGTTGAACGGCGCAACGCCGGCAAGTTCGACCTCGACTTCTATGGCGTCACACAGGATCCGACGCCCGCCGGACTGACCCAGAGCTGGAGCTGCGCGTCGCCGAGCAGCTCGAATGCGGGGCACTACTGCAATCGGTCGGTGGACTCGCTGATCGCGCTGGCAACAGTGGCGCCGAAGGATCCCGGCCGGCTCTACCGCGAGGCCGTACGGCGGATCGCGGAGGACGTCCCCGCGATCTTCCTCGCGGCACAGGTGCCGGTGGTCGCGGTACACCGCCGCTTCACCAACGTGACGCTGCGGCCGGAATCCCTCTGGGCCAATCTGTGGATGTGGAGCGTGCGGCCCGGCCAGCAGCTCGAGCGGGACCGGCAGTGAGCGGATGGCTGCTCCGCCGCAGCCTGCAGGCGGTCCTGACGTATGTCGTGGCCGTGAGTCTCATCTTCTTCCTCATGCGCCTGGTGCCAGGCGACCCGCTCGCACGCCTTTCCGATGACAAGCCGATGCCGCCCGAAGCGGTCGCGGCGCTCCGCGCCCGTTACGGGCTCGACCAGCCGGCCACGCGGCAGTTTGGCGTCTTCATCTCCCAGCTCCTGCACGGCGATCTCGGCCGGTCCATCGAGCGCGGCGGCCGGCCGGTCACCGCCCTGGTGATCGAGCGCCTCCCCGCCACGCTCCTGCTGGGCGGCAGCGCACTGCTGCTCAACCTCACCCTCGGCCTCTGGCTGGGCGCATGGCAGGCGACCCACCGCGGCACCCGCGGGGAGCGCGCGGTCGGGGCCGTCTCGCTGGCGCTCTACGCCATGCCGTCGTTCTGGCTCGGACTGGTGCTCGCGTGGGCGTTCGGCACCGAACTGCGCTGGTTGCCGGTGGCATTCATGACATCGCCATGGCTGTCACCGACCGCCTCGCTCGCGGCGCGGGTCGCGGATGTCCTGCCACACCTCGTCCTTCCCGTGCTCACCCTGACCCTCGTCACCCTCGGCGCGACCGCGCGGTACCAGCGCGGCGCGATGTCGGAGGCATTCTCACTGGGGACCGTGCGGGCGGCGCGGAGCCGCGGCCTGACGGAATCGGTGATCCGCTGGCGCTACGCCTGGCGCAGCGCCCTCGGCCCGATGCTCGCGCTCTTCGGCCTCTGGCTGCCGATGCTGGTGGCCGGCTCCGTCTTCGTCGAGTCGGTCTTTGCGTGGCCCGGTATCGGGTCGCTTGCCGCCGATGCGATCGCCAGTCGCGACTACCCCGTGATCATGGGCACGACCCTGCTGGTCTCCGCCGCCGTGGTCGGCGGCAACCTGCTGGCCGACGTGCTGCATCGCTGGCTCGATCCCCGGCTGCGCGAGACATGAACCCACTGGGGCGGCGCCTCTGGGCCGATCCGGCGGGACGGTTGGGCACCGTGGTGCTCCTCCTGCTCGTCGTCGCGGTCATCGTGTTGCCCCCGCTGTTGCCGGCACCCTGGCTGCAGCCGGATATCGCGCACGGCGGGTTGGCGCCGGGTACGCGGCACCTGCTCGGTACCGACCATCTCAGCCGCGATGTTCTCTCCAGGGTCGTGAGTGGTGGGCGAATCTCCCTCCTCGTGGCCGCTGGGGCGGTCGCGATGTCGCTGACGCTCGGGACGCTGGTGGGCCTCGTGGCGGGTTACTCGGGCGGCTGGATCGATGCCGTGCTGATGCGTCTGGTGGACGCCACCCTCGCCGTCCCCCGCCTCTTTCTGCTGCTGCTGCTGGTGGCCGCGCTCGAACGGATCCCGCTCAGCGTACTGATTCTCAGCATCGGAGCGACCGGCTGGCTCGGGACCAGCCGGCTGGTGCGCGCCGAGGTGCTGAAACTCAAGACGCTTGACTTCATCCGCGGCGCCGTGGCGCTTGGCGCCCGGCCGGCTCGCGTCATTTTCACCCATCTCCTGCCGAATGTGACCGGTCCGCTCGCGGTGGCGACCACGCTCGCCGTCGGCGATGTCATCCTGCTCGAGGCCGGCCTCTCATTCCTTGGCCTCGGCGTCCAGCCGCCGACACCGTCCTGGGGTGGAATGATCCTCGATGCCAAGCCGTACATCGTGTCCGCACCCTGGACCAGCCTCGCCCCGGGCGCGGCCATCGTGCTGACGGTCCTCGCGGTGAACCTCGTCGGCGATGCGCTCAGCCACGCACAGGCGGAGGACGGATGACACCCGTGCTCGATGTGCGCGAACTGCGGGTGCGCTTCCCCGGTCGGGACGGCCCGGCGTGGCCGGTCGATGGCGTCGACTTCACACTCGCGCGCGGGGAGATGCTGGCGCTCGTCGGCGAATCGGGCTCCGGCAAGAGCCTCACCAGCCTGGCGCTGCTGCGCCTGATACCGAGCCCCGGGACCATCACGACCGACAGCAGCATCCGGCTGGGCGAGACCGATGTGATGGCGCTCGAGGGAGAGGCGCTGCGGCGCATTCGCGGCCGACGCATCGGGCTGGTGATGCAGGACGCACTCGGCAGTCTCAACCCCGTCCTGACGATCGGCGACCAGCTGAGCGAGACGATCCGGACCCACTTCCCCCGCTCACGCCGCGACGCAAGGGCGCAGGCCGAAGCACTGCTCGCCGAGGTCGCGCTGCCCGATCCGGCGGGTCGGCTGGCGAGCTATCCGCACCAGTTGAGCGGCGGACAGCGGCAGCGGGTCCTCCTCGCGCTGGCGCTCGCGGGAGAGCCGGAGGTGCTGATCGCCGACGAGCCGACCGCCGCGCTCGATGTGACGGTGCAGGCCCAGATCCTCGCGCTGGTCGATCGTCTCCGCGCTACGCGGGGCATGGCGGTCCTGCTGATCACCCATGATCTCGCCATCGTCGCGGGGCGGGCGGACCGTGTCGCCGTCATGTACGCCGGCCGCATTGTTGAAACCGGACCGACCGCCACGGTGTTTGCGAAGCCGGGCCACCCGTACACCCGCGGGCTGCTGGACTCGCTGCCCCGCCTGCGGGGACCGATGCGCCTGGTCGCGCCGATTGCCGGATCCGTTCCGTCGCCCGATGACTGGCCGGATGGCTGTCGTTTCCATCCGCGCTGCCCGCGGCGCATGCCACCCTGCACCAGTCAGCCACCGGTCGTGCCCCTCGGTGCTGGCCATCTCATGCGCTGCTGGCTTCCGGGTTCGCCGTCATGACAGCACCGCTGCTCGAGGTGCGGGATCTCGTGGTGCACTATCACCAGACCGCGCTGTTCCGGAAGCGACCCGTCGTGCGCGCGGTCGACGGCGTGAGCTTTTCCATTGCGGCCGGTGAAACGCTCGCGCTGGTTGGAGAGTCGGGCTCGGGGAAGTCGTCGGTGGCCCGTGCGATTCTCAGGCTGGGACCCACGACCGGGGGCAGCGTGCGGTTCGAGGGGACGGAACTCCTCACATTGCCGGAGAAGCCCCTCCGCCAGCTTCGCCGGCGGATGCAGATCGTCTTTCAGGATCCATCGAGCGCGCTCAACCCGCGGATGCGGATTGGCGATGCGATCGCGGAAGGGCTGGAAATCCACCGCCTGCTGCCCACCCGGGACATGCCACGCCGGGTCGCGGTGTTGATGGAAGAAGTCGGGCTCGACCCAGGCTGGGCGGGCAAGCGGCCGCATGAACTCTCGGGCGGGCAACGACAGCGGGTCGGCATCGCCCGCGCCCTCGCGGTGGAACCGGCGCTGCTGATCTGTGACGAGCCGGTCTCAGCGCTCGATGTGTCGGTACAGGCGCAGGTCCTGCGCCTGCTGCTGGAATTGCAGCGTCGGCGCGGGCTGGCGTACCTGTTCATCGCCCACGATCTTGGCGTGGTCCGTCAGGTTGCCGGACGGGTGGCGGTGATGTACCTCGGGAAGATCGTGGAATCAGGCCCGACCGAGGCGGTACTCAGCGACCCGCGCCATCCCTACACCCGGGCCCTGCTCGCCTCGGCCCCTGATCCGGACGCGGTCGGCTCAGGATCTCCATTGCTGCTGGGCGGCGATCCCGCCGACCCGGCCGCGCCGCCGGACGGCTGCCACTTTCATCCCCGGTGTCCCCATCCGGGCAAGGACGAGCGCTGCCGTTCCGAGCCGCCCGTGCTGGTCGCGATCGGCTCGCGCGCGGTCGCCTGCCACCATGCCACCGCGGCCGGATGAGCCACTACTCCACTGGGAGGAGTCCGACCGACCCCAGCGCGGCACGCGCCTCCGCATAGGCGAGACGCAGCCGGCCGACCCCCTCGGCCAGAACAGCCGGATCCCCATCGGGTTGGGTCTCCAGATCCGCACAGACCCGGGCCAGCCGACTGGCGCCGACCGAGCTGGCGCTCCCGCGCAAGGCATGCAGGTGGGCGGCGATCAGCACCTCCTTGCCATCCGCCACGGCGGCGGCGATCGCCTCGAGGTGACGCTCGCTCTGTTCGGTGAACAATTGGACGACATCAGCGAGCAGGCCGGGTGACTCGGCTTGCTCGAGCTCCTCGAGCCCTTTGAGGACCGTTTGATCGAGCACCGGGACAGCAGGCGGGGGCGCACTCGCCGGCACCGGGCCATCCACCGGCCGGATCCTGCCGGACAGCCACCGCTCCAGCAGCTCGGCGATTCTCTCGGTGGAGATCGGCTTGGTGAGATAATCGTCCATCCCGGCCTCGAGACACCGTTCGCGGTCGCCCCGCATCGCGTGAGCCGTCATGGCCGCGATCGTCAACCGGGGCGCCCCGGCTGCTTCGCGCCGTCGGCGTTCACGCGTCGCGCTGAAACCATCCATCTCCGGCATCTGGCAGTCCATCAGCACCAGGTCGAAGGACTCCTGCTCCATCGCGTCCAGCGCTTCGCGCCCGTTGTTGGCCACTTGGACGGTACAATGCAGCCGGCGCAGCATGCTGGAAGCCACCTTCTGGTTGACCAGCGAGTCCTCAACCAGCAGTACCCGTGGAGCGGCGATCCCGGGCGACCTCACTACTCCTCCCGGTGGCGTCGTGGTGGCGGGAGCTGGCACGCTCCGCCGGTCCGCCAGCGCCTCAAGCAGCTCGCGCCGCCGATAGGGACGGGCCAGGACGGCCTGGACGCCAGGCGGCAGCTTCGCCCGCTCACCCCGATGAAACGCGGAAGTCAGCATGACCACCGGCAGCCCGGCCCGCAGCACAGCAGCGTCGGTCGCGGCGTATGCCGCACGATCATCGAGCAGGAGCGCGTCATAGCTGGCGATGTCCAACTGATGGGCAACCGCCGCCGCATCATCGGCGAGCTCCACATCGGCCATCTCGCCCCGCAGCTGTTCCTCGACCAGGTCCCGTTCGGGTCCCGGCGCCATGACCACAAGAAAGCGTCGCCCGGCAAGTGCCGGCGGTTCAATGACCGACTCGGGCAAGCGCCGGAACGGCAGCTGGCACCAGAAGGTGCTCCCCGCTCCTTCAACGCTCTCCACTCCGATCGATCCCCCCATCATCTCTGCGAGTTCACGGCAGATCGCCAGGCCAAGCCCTGTTCCGCCGTATTTCCGGGTGGTCGAGGCGTCGGCCTGGGTGAATTTCTCGAAGATGTGATCCCGCATGGATGCGGGGATCCCGATGCCGGTGTCCTCCACCGTGAGCCGCACCGTGATCACCTCCGCAGTCGCCGTCAGCCACTCCAGACTGACGATGACCCCTCCCTGCTCGGTGAATTTCACCGCATTGCCCAGCAGGTTGGTGACGATCTGGCGGAACCGGCCGTCATCACCGAACACCACCTCCGGCATTCCCGGAGCGATGCGTGAAGTCAGCACCAGCCCGCGTTCGGCGGCACGAGCGGCGAGCAGCGCCGTAGGCGCTTCGATCGCCTCGCGCAGGCGGAACGCCACCGGGTCCAGGGCGAGGCGCCCCGCTTCGATCTTGGCAAGATCGAGCAAGCCGTTCAGCAGCGTCAGCAGCGACAGCGCGCTCTGGTGCACGGTTTCCGCGCAGTCGCGCTGCTCGGCGTCGAGCGTCGTATCCAGCAGCAGGCTCGCCATCCCGATGACGCCGTTCATGGGGGTGCGCAGCTCATGGCTCATGTTGGCGAGAAATTCGCTCTTGGCACGGTTCGCCGCCTGAGCGGCGTTATTCGAGGCGACCAGCTCACGGGTACGTTCCTCCACCACGCGCTCCAACCCCACATTATAGGACGACAGCTTGTGGTAGAGCGCCGCGCTTTCGAGTGCGCCGGCGACATTGCTCAGGAGAATGGACAACAGCTTCTGGTATGCATCCGGCGACCGATCCAGGCCGACCGGTGCGAGGCCAAGAAACATTCCGACGACCCGGGAGCGGGTGGCGAGCGCGTGGAGCACGACCTGGGATCCGGGGCAACTGCGCGATGGCACCTGCACCGGTGCATTGCGCTGGATCGCCCAGGCGAAGACGCCGTCGGCGACCTGTGCGTCCACCTCCTCGTTGAGCCGCGCGGCGGCGTCAGGGGGTTCGGCATCGACCAGGCGGAACCCGAGTCCGTCGGCTTCCATCAGCAGGAACGCGGATGCCTCGA
>JAWXBX010000087.1:0-3845 GCA_034440415.1 Gemmatimonadota bacterium
CGGGCGTACCAGGTGCAGGGCCCCAAGCTTGCCTTGAGGTGGGACCGCAACCGTTCGGTAGTGTTCCGGGAATAGTTCGGAAGGGCGACAGAGGCGAGGCAGGTTGACCGATCAGTGGAATCGGGGAACAGAAACGCACCGGAACTGAACGGCATTCCGCGTGTGCCAGGTCTGCCGCCGGGCCAGAGGTCCACCACCATGCCAACAGCGATCTTCGTCGTACCCAGGCCGAGCTCACGCCAGGCGCTGTCCAGCATCGCCATGAGTCGCGGCTGTGCGCCGGGTAGCACACTATCCGGACCGTCCACCACCAGGGCGACGCTGGGCAGTTCCCGCTCGCGCCGGCGGGTAAACTCGGGCTCGAGCCGGCGACGCGCGTCGGCGAAGCGCAGCTGCAGTTCCACCGCCTGCCACTCGGCGGCCAGCGTCCGGGCCCGCGCCCGTTCGGCGGTGACCGGACCCAGCCGGGCGAAGGGCGTGCTGCCGAACGAGGCACCGGCCGGCGGGCTCCCATTCGGCTGGAGATAGACGAAGGCGATGACGACGCAGGCCAGCACCGCAGCCCCGACCCAGGGAATCAACCCACGCGCCATCGGGAGCTCCGGAGGCCGCACATTCCAAACACCATGATCCAGCCGAGCCCCACGCTCACGACACCGATCGGCACCGCGACCGGCTCCGGTCGATGGCGAATCACCTGATCGCGCCACTGCCGGAGCAGTGAATCGACGGGCATCGCCGCCGCCAGCCCAAGTCGCTCGCTCACCGGCCGGCCCGCGCTCGCCGCCAGCCGCTGGTACGCCTCACGTCCACCCAGGCGAACCGCGAACTGGACCAGTGAGGCGCGCGCGACGGGCGGGAGCGGAGGCACGAGGGCGCCAGCAGAAATCGCCTGCAGCAGCTGGACGCAGCTGGTGTCGCCGCCGTTCAGGCAGGACTCCGCCACAACTTTTTCGGCCGTATGCTCGAAGTGGGACTGGACCCTGCTTATCAGCAGACGCCGATCCTCAGGCGTGCGGTACCGTCGCGTGAGTGCGCCAACACCTTCGTTCAGGTTGAGCGCCGAGCGGCAGCCGTCCACGTCGCCCAGAAAGCAGTCGTGCGCGATACTGAACGGGGAGGTAACCAGCGCGGTGTAGACCCCGGAGAGACTGCCGCCGCTGTCGAACGCGGGGCGGACTGCATCTCCCAGCCATCGATGAAAGGCGGGATCGGGATCACCGATGGGGGCGGAGGAGACGAGGATTTGCGTGAGCCGGTCGAGTTCAAGGTCGCGGGGGACTTGCTGTCCCCAAGTACCGGCGACTTCGGTGGATGCATTGCCGGAATCCAGCCCCGCAATCCGGTAAGGATGCTCCGCCAATGTCGCCGCCGCCGCCCCGTAAAACGCATCAAGGATCCGCCAGGCGGAGTCGGCGGCGGCAGGCAGATGGATCGGAGCGTTGACCACGATGAGACTGAGCCCGCCGATGCGCAGCGAGTCGAGCCGAATGGGGGCGGGACGGTGCGCCAGGCTGTCGACCATGTCCGCCACCGCATTCGCCTCGCGCCAAAGCGTGGCCAGGCTGTCCAGCCGCGCCGTCAGTCGGTCCGTCTCCCTGCCCGGCGCGAGCCCGGCCTGCGCCGGCAACAGTCGGGGCAGACAGAGACCGATCAGCACGAGGCAGAGTCGACCGCGCCGGCTAGACATCCAGCAGCATCCAGCGGCCAGTGAAGACCGCGAACGGCCCGGCCCAGCCGACGAAGATCGTCTGCAGGCGAGTGACCAGATCGAGTTCAATATTCGCGGCGCTGGCGACGACCTGGACGAGGATCAGTGCCGCGATGAAGCTCAGGATGATGCCTGCCGTGCGCGCGGTGCCGCCCGAGACCGCAAAGATCACGGCGAAGGCGATCAGTAGCGCGAGCGCGAAGCGGATCGTGAGGGCGACAGGATAGGCGTGGATACCGGCGGGAAGCGCGACGGTCGCACTGGCGAGCAGCGTCCCGATGAGCAGCGCGGTGAGCGGCGCGCAGAGGAGGACGACCCCGGCGCCGAACCGATAGAAGGCGTAGCGCCACCGCGGGATCGGCAGGGAGAGCGCATGTACATGCCGTCCCCGATGATCCGGCGCCCACGCCGCCATCGCGACCAGGACTCCGAGGGTGGCCGCGAGAATCGGATACAGCGCACCCCACGCGCCGACCCGGCCGAGAAGTTCCGCGGGCGGGAGCGGAATCCGATCCGGGGATGCGGTACCCCGCAGCGAGAGGATCGGCAGCGTGAATGCCGCCACCGAGCCGAGAACGATCGCCAGACGCGACCACTTCCACTGGCCCCACAGCATCACCCGGAACATGCTCACCTCGGCGGGTTCGCCCGGAAGGCACGGAGCAGCGCGATGAATCCGTCCTCCAGGTCGAGATCGGTTTCCGACAGGACCGTGGCGCCCAGCGCCGTGATCGCGCCGGCCATCGGCGCCGCCCACTCACGCACCGTCCACGTCTCCATACCCGGTGCACCAACGTCCCGACTCAGCAGCGTCGCGGGTGTCGGGGGCGTGACGCCGGCGGGGAGGCCGCTCAGCGTCAGCCGCTTGACGCCGCGCTTCAATTGGAGGAGCGGTTCCTGCACCAGCAGGTGACCCTGATCCATCACTCCGATCCAGTCACAGATCCGTTCGAGCTCATGGACCAGGTGGGTCGAGATGAAGACCGTCGCTTGGCCCTGCGCCACGAACTCCAGCAGCGCGGAGAGGATGTCACGCCGTGCGACGGGGTCGAGACCATCGGTCGGCTCATCCAGGATCAGCAGTTCGGGGCGCTGAGTCAGGGCGAGGAGCATCATCGTCTTCGCCTTCTGGCCCTTCGACTGGTTGCCGAATAGCCCGCGGCGGTCGAGGTCGAACTGCAGCAACAGTGATTCCGCCATGGGCCAGTCCCACCGCGGATAGAACGCAGCCTGGAACTGAAGCAGCTCCTGCACGGTGAGGCTGCCATCGAGGTGAGGTGCTTCCGGCACATAGCCCACCCGGGCCAGAATCTCCGGCGCCTGCGCCGGCATCGGCTGGCCCAGTACGGAGATCGTGCCTGCCCGGGCGCGCAACAGGCCGAGCAGCAGGCGGATCGTGGTAGTCTTGCCGGAACCGTTCGCCCCGAGAAATCCGTAGATGGCGCCGGTCGGAACCCGCAGATCGAGCCCGGCGATCTCGAACGACCGCCCCGCCCGATATTGGACCCCCAGTGTTTCGATGGCGTAGTTCACTTCGACCTCGTTCCCATGACTTCGCTGATCGCCGCGCGCAGTTCGTCCGGCGCAATCCTCAGGCGCCCCGCCTCTGCCACCATCTTGCGCACCAGCAGGACCGCATGCCGCCGGCGTTCGTGCTGCCGGCTCTCCTTCGCCACGTCGCTGACGAAGGTGCCCGCGCCCTGCCGCATCTCGACGAAACCGTCCGCCTCGAGGTCGCGGTAGGCCTGCGCGACGGTGGCCGGGTTGATCCGGAGCTGGCTGGCGAGCTGGCGGACCGACGGTAATCCTTCTCCGGCGACCAGCTCCCCGGCCGCGATCGCGACCCGGAGCCGGGCGGCGATCTGGTCGTACAAGGGTGTGGCGCTACGGGCATCGATCTGACTGAACAACGGAGGCGGGCTCCATGTGTATTACTGTACCGATACAGTAGGTCTTTAGGGGAGCTTGGTCAAGAGGCGGTTCGCGCCTGGCGCGAGGCGAAAAACACCTGGGTTTGGCAAAGGCTGGGTAGGGCAGGCGTCCCCGCCTGCCCAATCCCAAGCGGACAGCGCCACATCGATATCTTGCTGCGGGCAGGCGGGGACGCCTGCCCTACCGAGGATATTTTGTCGTC
>JAWXBX010000088.1:0-7501 GCA_034440415.1 Gemmatimonadota bacterium
AAGAACTTCGACAACCGGAGCCTGGTCGAGTTCAACGGCGACGTCTGCATCGTGCCGCCCAACAGCTTTGCGCTGGCGCGCTCGGTCGAGTATTTCCGGATTCCCCGCAACGTGCTCACCATCTGCGTCGGCAAGTCCACCTACGCCCGCTGCGGGATCATTACCAACGTGACGCCGTTCGAGCCGGAGTGGGAAGGCCACGTCACGCTGGAGATCAGCAACACGACCCCCCTCCCGGCACGGATCTACGCCAACGAGGGGATCTGCCAGGTGCTGTTCTTCGAGGCGGATGCGGATGATGTCTGCGAAACGAGCTATAAAGATAAGGCGGGCAAGTACCAGGGCCAGCGGGGGGTGACGCTGCCGAAACTGTAGGTCGCAGCACCACCCTGCCGCGGATTGGTCTCGCCTACATGCTCTCGTCCGGCCGCACCACCTCCGTTGTCGTCCGGCGCTCCCGGTCCAGTGGGATGGTGCTCGCCGCCCCGGCCCGCCGCGCCATCCGCCACTCGTAGATGGCCAGCACCGGACCGTAGAAAGCGAGGTCGGCCACCAGCTTGCCGACCAGAACGCCCAGCTGGCCCCCGATGAGCTGTAGCCCGAGTCCCAGACAGACCGGCCGGAGCAGGCCGCTGTCGAGGGCTTCAGCCAGTCCGAACTCCAGCATCAGGTTCCGCATGACAGCCAGCACCTGCGGCACTCCGTAGGGCAGCTGCTGCTTGCCCGCCTCATAGGCCTCTCGCACCGTCTCCCGCAGAATCATCACGCCGTAGTAGACCACGACCTCGGCAAGGGTACCAGCATAGGCGGCGAGGATGGTGCTGCCGGTGAACTGCTGCACGCCCGTCGTCACTCCCACGGTCACCAGGGTCCCCAGCACTTCCGACGGCCCGTAGCGCCGCAGCCAGCCGCGCAGCTTGCTGCCCAGGCCCGGTTTTCCAGCAGGAATGAGGACCTGATCCAGGGCGACTCGCTCCAGCATCAGCCGATGGCGCCCCACGCCGATCTCGTCACCCTCCACCAGGACCCGCGGAGCGATGATCCGCTCGCGGTTGACCCGGGTACCGAGCCGGCTGCGATCCACCAGCATCGGGCCATCGGGGGTGGGGACGACGCAGGCATGCAGCCGCGAGACATCGAGCCCGGAGAGCGCGACATCGGCGTCCGACAGCCGACCGATGGCGAGGGGTCGCTCGCCGAGCGGATAGACGGTCGACCCTCGACGCAGGGCCCAGGTGGGAACAAACGGACCGGAGGAGTAGTGCATGGTTGTGCCCGTCATACTAGGCGCCAGCGGTGCCGGTCGGAAGGGCAAGGCCTCTCCAGCGAAACCACCGGCCCGGTTCCCCGTAGTCGGCGCAGGTTCGCTGGGTCTCGTGGCGCCGTCACGCCCGGCGTGCCGGACTTGAGTATCTTCCAGCCTCCTCTTTCCCTCTTGAGATCGTGGCAATCTCCTCCATGCGCTTCCTCTCGCTGCTCAGCCTGACCGTCCTGACGTCCACCCAGCTCTCGGCGCAGACGCCCGCCCCGCCGCCGACACCGGCTCCACCGGGCGGCCCCAGGCCGGTGCAGGCCGAGCGGAAACTGCAACCGCCGATCGCCGACACCGGCATCTTCGCTCCGCTCGACCTGCCGCCGGCTAACGAGATGCGCCGCCCCAATGGGGCGCCGGGGCGGGCCTACTGGCAGCAGCGGGTGGATTACTCGATCCGGGCTACGCTCGACACCGCCGCCAAGCAGCTTACCGGTCAGGTGACGATCCGCTATACCAATCACTCGCCCGACACATTGACCCATCTCTGGATGCAGATGGACCAGAACCTGTTCAGGCAGGGGAGCGTCGGTGGGTTGCTGAATTCACAGGAGAGCCGATTTGGCGCGGCCGGCTTCAACGGCGGCTTCAATATCACTTCGATCACCCAGGCCCCGCTCTCCGGGGTCCGGGTTCCTGGCCAGCGTGGCCGCGGCGTGCTGGGCATGCGCCCCACCCCGGTCAAGACGCGGGTGGACGACACCATGATGGACGTCTTCCTGGCGCAGCCGCTCCCACCCGGTGGCGCGACCCAGATCGACATCAGTTATTCCTTCACGATTCCGGAGCATGGCGCGGACCGCATGGGGCGCGACGGCACACTGTACGAGCTGGCGCAATGGTACCCCCGAATGTGCGTCTATGACGACGTGCATGGCTGGAACACTCTCCAGTATCTGGGTCAGGGCGAGTTCTACCTCGAGTATGGCGACTTCGACTATGAAGTCACCGTTCCTGCGGGCTACATCGTCGCGGGCACCGGCACGGTGCAGAACCCGCTCGAAGTGTTCACCGCCGCGCAACGCGCGCGGCTGGCCGCCGCGGCCAAGTCCGACACGATTACCCACATCGTCACCGCCGAGGAACTGACCACCGGCGCCGCGCGCCCGAAGAAGGACGGGATGCTCACCTGGCGCTTCAAGGCGCAAAACGTCCGCGACGTGGCCTGGGCTGCGAGCCCGGAATACATCTGGGACGCCTCCGCCTGGCAGGGCATCATGGCGTACGCGTACTATCGTCCTTCTGCCGTCGCCACATGGAAGGACGCGGCGGACATGAGCCGGTTCTCAATCCAGGAGTACAGCTCGAAGTGGCTGCGCTACCCCTACCCACAGATCAGCGCGGTCGAGGGGCCGGTTTCGGGGATGGAATACCCGATGGTCGCCATGGAGGCGAAAGACGAGTCGAAGGAGGGGCTATACAGCGTCGTCACCCACGAGATCGGGCATATGTGGTTCCCGATGGTCGTCGGCTCCGACGAACGCCGCTACGCCTGGATGGATGAGGGCTTCAACACCTTCATCAACGTCTTCTCCGAGGAGGGCTACTTCAAGCGGGATGACAGCCGCCGGCGCCGGGGCGAGGCGGGGTTCGTCCTGAGCAACGATCAGGCGCCCACTGCCCAGCCGATCATGACCTACGCCAACCGCTACAAGACCGGCGGCAACCTCGGTGCGCTGGCCTATATCAAGCCGTCGCTCGCCCTCTACACGCTGCGGGCAAAGGTGCTCGGCCCCGAGGTGTTCGATGCCGCCTTCAGCGAGTATGCCCGCCGCTGGGCCTTCAAGCATCCGCAACCGGCTGACTTCTTCCGTACCATCGAAGACGTGTCGGGCCGAGACCTCTCCTGGTTCTGGCGCGGCTGGTTCTTCACCACCGCGGCGCTGGATCAGAAAATCGAGTCGGTGACCCAGAAGCAGAACGCCGAGGGCAAGAGCGACGTCGAAGTCGTGATTCGGAATGTCGGCCAGCAGGTCATGCCGGTCGAGCTGCAGCTCACGTTCGTGGATGGCAGCAGCAAGACCTTCACCTACCCGGTCGAGATCTGGTACAAAGGCGACAAGTACACCGCCGACATGACGGTGGACCAGCCGGTGAAGTCGGCGACGGTGAATCCGGACAATGTGTTCCCGGACGTGACGGCGGCGAACAATGGGTGGAAGGCGGCGGTGACGCCGTAGCGGCATCGGGGCCAACCGTTAAACAACAGCGCCCGGCAATCCGATGTGGAGTGCCGGGCGTTTCTTGTGAGACGAAAGCGGAGAAACGTAGCTGCTGGTGGTCCGGTGGGGCTACCAGCACGCCGCTGTGCGGGAGCTCGTCACTGCGGCGTTCGGGCTTGCGGCCAGAGGACTATCGTAGATACCGCAGACGGTGGCCGTCCCCGGCACCAGGTAGGTAGTCGCTGTCGCCGTCCAGCTGCTGGGGTCCCGATAGGTAAGGGTAAGCACATTCCCACGGGAGGGTGTGAAGATCGCCACGCCGGCGCCCCCGGTGCCAGAGATCTCCCAGGTTCCTAGCGATCCGGCGTAGTCGCCGTTGGTAACGAAAAAGGCATCCTGCGCCACGAGCAGTTCGACCAGGTCGCTTTTCATGCTGGCGATGATGGCATTTTCGTATCCCACCCCCGTGGGATCCGAGCATCCGGAGAGGAGGGCCGCGGTGACGAGCACCAAGGATCCAACGGCGTAAGGTCGCACGGCGTACCTGCCTTGCCTGAGTGGAACAGGGTGACTGGCGTGAGATGACCGGATGCCACGGCGTTCACTGGCAAGGAGCTCGCCATCTGGCCGATCGGGTCCCGGTCTAGTCAGCAAGGCCCGTGCGGCCCGGCTAGCCAGTTGAACTGCATTGAGTTAGGCGAACGCACGGGTAGGGCCGACATGTCGGCCTATCGGATCGCTGGGACGGAGGATTCCGCCGCTTCAGGTGCGAATTGCCGCCGCCAGATCAGGAACGACGGCACTCAATTCAATCGTGTTCCCGACCAGCAGGCCACCGTTCGGGCCGCAATCACCGCCGCGTTCGGCGCATTGGCCGGCGCACCCTCGAAGACACCGCAGTGACTGGGCGTGCCGGTGACCGTGGGATTGTCCATCCTGGCATACCAGCCGGCGGTATCCACGTATGTCAACACCAGGATATTATCGCCGGTCGGCGCGAAGTGCAGCCGTCCGCTCCCTCCTTTCTCTCCCACTGAAGCAAGAGGAGTGATCGACCCGACATAGTCGCCGTTGGTCAGTCGGAAGCTGTCCTGCGCCGCAAGCAGGGCGGACAGGTCGGTCTTCAGGCTGGCGATCACGGGACTCTCCCCAGAAGCACGGGTGGAATCACTGCAGCCGGCGAGGAGCAGTCCCAGCCCGAGCGCCGGGAGACAACGGAGGGCAAGCCGCATCGGGCACCTCGTGTCACTACTGGAGACCGCTGTGAAAGGCACGAGAGTGCCGGCGACCAGCTCCGGGTGGTACAAGTGCAGCGCCACCTCCCCGAAACGGATCGCCGTCCCGCGGCCGACGTGGGTCTGGCAGCAAGTTAGGCGGAGGGACGGGTGCGGTGGCGGGCCACATCCCCGCGCACTTCAATGAAGAACAGGCGGGATTCTGCGAGCCACGGTCGCAAAAGAAGGAAGCAGCGGTGTGAGGACCCCGGGGCCGTGCAATCCTGTTGCTGCCGTGAGAACCCGACGGATCGGCCTGCTTCACTGCTTCTGATAGACCACACCTTCCACCTCCATCCGGCCGGCGCGAGGCAACGGCACGGTCAACGTCTGCGGCTGGGGCCCGCCCATGAAGAGGCGCAGACTGGCGCCATCGACGCCATAGCGTCCCGCATTCTCGGGGTCGTCCTGTGCTGCGCGCCCGAAATCGAAACGGGTGAGGTCCCCGCTCGGCACGTCGTAGAAGCGGTACACCCACCCGTCGGCGGAAAAGAGATAGAAGTGCAGCGCCGTGACGGTCCTGCCGTACGCCGATCCGCGTTGCAGATCCGCCATGTAGCGCATCCGTGAGCCGAGATACAGCCCGGCGATCTCCATCCCCACCTTTGCGGGCACGCGCGTCGACAACGGCGGCGTGACTGCAGCCTCAACTCGCAGCGTCCGGTACATCGCCTCCATGGCCGGGGCGGCGCGGCGCCAGCTCTCCGGTGCTCCCGCGGAGGCATCCACAATGGCCGCCGAACCGTGAGCGACGATGACCAGGCGGACATGTTCGTGAATCACGCCGGCCACACTCTCGCCGAAGTGCATGGAGTAGACCGCCTCGGCGCCGGCGACCGTTCCCCGGCTCCACGTCGGCGGCGCGATGACGTTGCTCTCCTGGAACTGCGGATCGATCCAGCTGCGGAGCAGATCGTGCTGCATGAGCTGCTCGATATCCCCGGGGATCGGCCGGAAGGGGTAGACCTGGATGCCGGCGTTCACCTCATTCGAGGAGTACTGCTCCGGCCTGATGCTCGCGCTGCGGTACCAGTTGGCCGGGGGATCGTAGCGCAGCACCGGCAGCGCCTGCTGGGACATGGCGAGTCGAGCAGTCACCAGGACGGCGAGAGCCGATGCGATTGCGGGCACCAGGATCATCCGTGACATCCTCCTGGGATTCCTCAACATCTGTGGATATTCAGGAGCACTGATGCCCCGGCCACCACACCGCCCGGGCCTGGCCGAGGAATGGGTCGTGCGCCCATCCGACCACGTCGCCGCAGTCAATGATCGCAAATGCGCCCGCCGCCGCGTTGGGAAAGAGCGACGGCTGCAGCGTCGGGAGATATGTCACGCTACCGGTGGGGTCCGCGACGTAGGCGCTGGTGAAATTCTCTTCTCCTGCGGCGAAGCCTGAACGGTTGATGTCGTGGCCGTTGCCGCTTCCCCCCTGGGTGGCGTGCAGGATGAAGCCCCGGCCAGCGCTCCAGGTGAAACCGCTGCCCGGCTGCTGGAAGTCGGTGACGCCGGTGATGCGCCCGGCGCTGTTCACCCCATGCGCGCAGGTGAAGCCGACCCCGGGGCCCAGAAGCTGGAGTCCACCAGCCGATGTCCACGACCACATTTCGTAGTTCCCGCTCGCGCCGTTGCCGCAGCCGACGATCACCCCGTTCGCATTGATGTCCCAGGCCTGCATCTGCGCCGACCTGAAGCTCCCTGGCAGGGCACCGAGGTCCTGCATGCCGGAGCCCGGGGTGTAGAGAAAGGCGTGCATGATGCCGCGCCCGGTCTCCGCCCAGCCGACAACCCTGCCCTGATCATCCACCGCAATGGCCCAGCTGTTGGATCCTCCGAGAGTGCCGAGGTCCCGGGGTCTGCGGGCGACGTCCCAGACGACGGCGTGGTAGATAGGGACCCCCAAGGGGGAGGCCTCACCGGCGATCCAGCGGCCGTTGGGGGAGACGCCGGTGGCACTACCGATCCCAGCGACGGTCGGGGGCTGGGTGAGGATCCGGACGCTTCCGGAGGGCTGTTGCCAGGTGAAGGGGCGGCTGTTGTGGTCGCCGACCACAAGGCCGGCGGCGCTGATCCCGTAGGCATGGCCGTTCCCGCCGCCGCCGAAGATCGATGTGATATCAATCGCGGTGTCGTAGACGGCGGCCTGCACAGTGACGGCCGCATCGATCCCGACCGCCGGAGAGATCGGCGTATCCTCGGTCCCGGTGCAGGCGGAGAGCGCCATGAGCCCGAGACCGGTCAGCATTGCTTTCATGGTTGCTCCTTTGAGTATCGCTTTGTCAAAAGCCGCTGCAGGTCACCGTTTCGTTCACCGCCAGCGTGATCATGGGAATCACCGCCACGACGAGCGGGCTCGATCCACCACATCCAGCCGGCGTGTCCAGTCGCAGCACCTGGACCGGACCGGGCGGCAGACCTCCAACACCCCAATGGCCATTCGCGTCAGTGGTCAAGGTGTACGGGCCGACCGACACGCGAATGTTGGCAAGTGGATTGCCTAGGGCCGTGACGATGGTTCCTGAGACGGCTCCTGATCCGGAGCAGTATTCGCGATGCGTGATCGGAACGAGTCCGCGAACTAGAAAAACGGTGAAGGTGGTGCTGATAAGATTTCCGCACGTTCCGGGAAAGGTCAACGAAATGTCCACGTACGTCAGCGGCGGGAGCGAGGTGAAGAGCACTCCATTCTGACCGGTGGATCCCGTCAGGCCTTGCGGCGAGATAGTAACTCCCACACCGATGAGCGGCTGGGG
>JAWXBX010000089.1:0-2696 GCA_034440415.1 Gemmatimonadota bacterium
ACGTACCCATGCGTTGCTCTGACAGAACCGCTCGAACGGGCACCAGAGCGAGACCCGCACCACAATGAAAAGAGGAGTTTGTGAAAGTCCTGGTCCTGGGCGTGGGCGCCGTGGGGACGGTGTCCGCCCTCAAGTTTTCGCAAGATGCGATGGTCGAGCAACTCGTCATCGCCGACGCGCTGCCCGGTCGGGCGCAGGAACTGGCCGATCGCATCGGGCGCCCGCACGTTCGGGCGCTCACGCTGGATGCGGGCAACCGGGCTACCCTGGCCCAGGCGCTCCGCGACACCGGCACCACCATTCTGCTCAACGCCGCGCTTCCCGCGACCAACCTGATCGTCATGCGCGCCTGCCTCGACGCCGGCTGCGACTACATCGACATGGCCTCCGGTGGTGCGGAGAACGACGGAACCCCGAAGCTGCCCGATCAGTTCGCCCTCGACGCGGAGTTCAAGGCTGCAGGCCGCCTCGCCCTTCTCGGCATGGGCGCCGATCCGGGCACGAGCAACGTCTATGCGGCGTACGCCGCGAAGCACCTGCTCGATGAGGTCACCGAACTGCGCGTGCGCGACGGCGACAACTCCGTCTGCGATGGCCACAACGGATTCCTCGCCGCCTTCAGTCCATGGGTCCTGATCGACGAGTGCACCTCCGGCGCCATTTCCTGGCGTGATGGCGCCTACCAGCTTGAGGAAGCCCTCAGCGGGTTCGAGCCCTTTGATTTCCCGGAGTTGGGTGTGCTCAACACCTACTACGTGGATCACGAGGAAGCCCGCACCCTGCCGATGTTCTTCCCCGGGCTGAAGGTCGCCGACTTCAAGCTGTGCATGGATGACACCACCTGGCGGACGCTCCGGGTGCTCAAGGACCTCGGTCTTTCGCGGAAGGACAAGGTCCGGGTCGGTAACGCCGAACTGTCACCGCGGGATCTGGTCGTCTCGCTGCTGCCGGAACCGAAAAACCTCGCCGGACGGATGCGGGGCAAGACCTGCGTCGGCACACTGGCCCGCGGCATCCGCGACGGTGTGGAGCGCTCCTTCTACATCTACAACGTGTCGAGCCACGAGCAGGCGTGGCGCGAGCTGGGCGTCCAGGCCACGGCCTACCAGACTGGCGTCCCGCCTGTCGTCGCGGCCAGGCTCCTCGCCAGCGGCGAATGGAGCGGGACCGGCGTGATGTCACCCGAGCAGTTCAACCCCGATCCGTTCATGGCCCTGCTGGATGCTTCCGGGATGCCGTGGCACATTCGGGATGAGCAGACCGGCATCATCGACCCGGAGTACATCTGGATCGAGGAGCCGCTGGCGGCTTAGGCGGCACGACCCAACCAGACGGTGGCACGACAGGGGCGATCCGGTGGATCGCCCCTGTGCGTTTCGGGGTGCCTCGGCATCCGGCTGGCCGGGGCATCCGATCAGAACCGCAGGTTCACTCCCACCGTGCCAGGACTGAGCAGAAAGCGCGGTCCCGTGATGCCGAAGACCCGCCAATGCCCATTCATCAGCTTGGCGCTGGTGACTCCCACCGCCGCGCCGGTGAGCACATCGCTCAACCAGTGCCGGTCGTCGTTCAGGCGGGACCACGCCGTCATCGTGGCCGCGCTGTACAGGGCGATCGTGGCCGGTGTGGAATGCAGTTCGTCACTGACTCCGGCAGCCAGCGCGAACGCCATCGTGGTATGACCTGAGGGCCAGGCGTCGTCGCCGGAGAAGGGATGGAAGTCGTAAGCCCCCGCGCCACCACCGGGCCGGCCGCGGCCAACCGCCAGCTTGAGAGCGGAGCTGGTGACCCCCGCCAGCAGCAGGCCGGCGGTGATCCGCTCGCCTGATCGGGTGATGCGTGGATCGCCGGCGAATAGCCCGGTCGCGATCGTCCCGAGCCCCATCACCGCGTAGACTTCGGGCTGCCCCATCCGTCGAAACACCCGGGCCACATCATCTTTTCCTGCGGTCCGATGTGCCTGGAGGTGGTCGCGGAACGACTCATCGAGCAGGCTTGCCACGCTGATGGCGCCCAGAGCGGCGACCGCGTGATACCACCGGACCGAAGGGCGCGGCGAGGGCAGCATCGAATCGCGGGGTTGCTGGGCAGCGAGGGCACCGGGAAGCGCGAGGCTGAGCAGGAAAGCGATGTTGCGGTTGCGCATCATGCCGGCAAATTAGTAGCTTCGGGTTACAGGAGGATGACTGATCCATGATTCGACGCCGCTCGCTGCTCCCGCTTGCCCTGCTGATGCTCGCTCTTGGCGCCTGCCGGGACTACAACTACACGCGCCACGTTTCCGACCAGGCCGGACTCGTGCCGGCCGACCAATACGCCCGCTACGGCCGGGAGCAGGCGATCACCGTCGCGATCGGCCGGGAGTTCGCCCGCCCGTACAATTCCGGTGCCGAGGCGCAGGCGGAGGTCGCCATGAATTACGCCCGCACCAGGTTCGCCGCCGACATCACCGAACTGACCGCTGACCCCCAGGGCAACCGGGTGGTCGTGACCTTCAAGAGCGGCTGGCGGACGTCCATCGTCCCGATCGCGGATGGCAAGACGGGCGACGAGACCAAGATTCCGTCCTGATCCCACAGGGGCCCGGACCGGCACCCGGCCCCCTGTGTTCCCCCCTCGTCGTTCCCTGACACCGATCGCTCTTTCCCGCAGGTGAGCATTTCGGCTCGTCGCCCCGGCACCGCCGGTCGGCGGGC
>JAWXBX010000090.1:0-2743 GCA_034440415.1 Gemmatimonadota bacterium
GCCCAGCAGCGTCGCGCCGAGCCGCACCTCGGCGGGACGGCGGCTCTGCAGCAGCGGGACCATGAGCTGCAGCGCCTCGGGCATGCCGGCGAGGGCGTCCACCAGGAACGCGCGCGGTCCGACGGTATCGCTGGTCCGCAGGATTTCCAGCATCAGTTCCGCCGCCGCCATCCCGCCCCCCCGGAGCACCTCAGCGGTGCGGGCCTGCTCCTCGGGAATGCGGTATGCCTGCTCGATGAGGGCCTGGAGGACGGGCCGGGCCAGCATGCGCCGCAGTGACAGACCGAAGGTGCGGCGGGTCTCCTCCGACAGGGCGGGAATGAGGCGCAGCGCGGCCTGCGCATTGTGCAGCGCCGCGTGCCACTGCTCCCGGTGAATCGCCTTGTCGAGCTCCCGCAGGATGCCCTCGACGGTGTGGGCCAGCTGATCGCCCTGCCGGGCGCGGGGCAGCAGCGTGCCGGCCGTCGCATCCGGCATCGAGTCCCGCGGACCGGAGAACTGGATGGGTAACGGGTCGGGCAGCAGCTTCACCCGGACCTTGGCGGTGCTGGGGATCGGGGCGTGATCGTCGGCGAGGGCGCGGATGACGGTGAGCAGCTCGACGGCGGTCGCACCGGGAGCCACCTGGATGTCGTCCACCTGACGCAGCTGCAGCCGTTCCTTCAGCGGATCACCGTCGTTGGCCCAGCTGTTCTCGATACCGGCCTCGATGGCGGCCGGGTTGCGCGCCACCCGCGCCACGAGCAATGCCACGACGTCGCGCACGGCATCCTCCTGCTCCGGCGCGTTGCGGAGCAGGTGGACCAGATGGGTGAGGAGCGCGGTGAAGCTGGCGCCCGGATCAGGCTGGAGACCGGACATGGTGACTCACAAGATACCCCCCGCGCGATTGCTTGACAGAGGTTTTCCCGGGCCGTATATACCTCTTGACGGTGGTGGCCTGCGGGGCACGCTGACTCCCCAACCATCGTTCCTTGCCGATCGTATCCGTCCGAACAGTGTCAGGCGACCCGCAACAGTGGCGGTGCGGTAGCGCGGCCGGGCTTCCGGCATACAGTCGGCGCGCTTCTCAGCGAGAAGCAGGGACCGGTCGTCTTTGCATTCCCAGAGATTCCTGTGTGCTCCACCGAGGTTCACTTCTTTCCGGAGAACGTATGAAGCGTGCAATCGTTTTGGGCGGAGCTCTCGCCGCACTCGTCGTGGCATCGCCCGCGGCGGCGCAGGCGACGATCGGCCTGGATGCCGCAGTATTCAGCAGCTACGTCTGGCGCGGCATCACTTACACCAACAAGCCGGTGCTGCAGCCCGACGCCTACGTGACCATTCCGCTGGGGAAGGCCTCAGTGACCGCCGGCGGCTGGGCCAACATCGACATTGGCAAGTACGACGGCTCGTCGGATATTTCCGAGTCTGGCGGCGCGTCGGCCTTCAACGTGGCGGAGTTCGACTGGTGGGGTGAGATCGGGATTCCGGCCGGTCCGGCGACGATCACCGCTGGCGTCACCGGGTACATCTTCCCCAACGACGTCGGATTCACCAAGGACTTCAACACGATCGAAGTCTACGGCAAAGCCGCCCTGAGCGGCCCGTTGAGCCCGAAGGTCTCGGCCTACTACGACGTCGACAAGATCAAGGGACTGTACGTCGAGGGCAGCGTGACCCATGGCTTTCCCATCGGTCCCAAATCGCTGAACCTCGGCGCGCTGCTGGGCTGGACCGGCGGGCAGGAAGTCAAGGCTGGTGAGTTGGCGAACTTCGCGAATAGCGGCCTGACCCATCTGGACCTGTCCGCCAACATCGGGCTGTCGGCCGGCCCGCTCTCCATCACGCCTTCGGTGCATGGCATCTTCGGCTTCGATGACGCGACGCATTTCCACAGCGCGAGCAGTGTCGCGACGCTGGATACCAAGTTCAAGGTATGGGGCGGCGTGACCATCAGCTGGTCGCATACCGGGGGCAGCGCAGCTGAGGAGTAGTAGACGGACGGTCGGACGGTCGGATGGTCGAAAAGAAGAACGGGAGGATCCTCGCGGATGCCTCCCGTTCTCCGTTTATCCACGACCGTCCGACCGCCTGACCATCCGACCGCTATATCCCCTTCGCCATCTCCTTCACCGTATCCTCCAGCCGGTTCAGCACTTCCTTGAGCAACGCCATCGGAATGCCGAGCGGCGGCTCGATCCGGATGGTGCGGGCCTTGGCGTACGTGCCCGCCACCAGCACACCCCGCTTGAACAGCCCCGCCGCGCAGGCGTAGCCGATCTCGTCGGTGGGGAACTCCATGCCGATCAGCAGGCCCAGGCCGTGCACATCGGTCAGCACCTGGGGATAGCGCTTGACCAGCGCGCCGATCTCCTTGAGCAGGAACTCGCCCTTCATTGCCGCCTGGCCCGGAAGATCCTCCTCCAGCGTGACGGTGATCGCCGCGATGCCGGCGGCGCAGGCGATCGGATTGCCGCCGAAGGTGGTGGAGTGGATGATGGGGTTGGGAATCATCACCTCCCAGATCTTCGGCGTGGAGATGAACGCCGAGAGCGGCATGACCCCGCCGCCGATCGCCTTGCCGAGGCACATGATGTCGGGGGCAACACCGCTGTGGTCCACCCCCCAGAGCTTGCCGGTGCGGCCCATGCCGGTCTGGATTTCGTCGGCGATAAGCAGTGTGCCATGCCGGGTGCAGATCTCGCGGACCCGCGGGAGATAGTCGGGCGGCGGAACCACGCCGCCGGCCTCGCCCTGCACC
>JAWXBX010000091.1:0-6494 GCA_034440415.1 Gemmatimonadota bacterium
ACATTGAACAGAGGTTGGGTCGGTGCGCCCGCACCGATGCTGCCCGCCGGAAAGGCGACTCGTGGGACGCAGGGGAATCAAGGAATACCGTCCAGCAGAAGCCCTGAACCTGATCGCGGCCGACCGCGACCACAAACCGCTCGTTTGCCCGTCCTGCAGCGCCTCGGCCATCGATCGTGAGCCCAAGCGCCACGAACAGCTCTCCAGCCGCGTCACCCTGACCTGTGAGGCCTGCGGCCGGACTGCGTCCTACCTCCTGCGATCGTCCGTGACCACACCAGAGGAGCCGCGGCACAAGTAGCTTCCAGCATGTTCTCCCCTACCCTGCTGATCTTCCTCACCGTCTTCATCGATCTGATCGGCTTCGGCATCGTGCTGCCGCTGCTGCCCAGTTATGCGGCCTCCTTTCACGTGAGCGATGCCGGGATCGGTGTGCTCGTTGCCAGCTTTTCACTGATGCAGTTTCTGCTGGCGCACTGGTGGGGACGGCTGTCGGACCGGATCGGCCGGCGGCCGGTGATCCTCGTGGGCCTGGCCGGCAGCGCGTTGTCCTACCTGCTCTTTGCCCTGGCCAGCAACTTCTGGCTGCTGCTCCTCTCCCGCATGGTGGCCGGCGGGATGGGGGCAACGGTGAACGTCGCCCAGGCCTACCTCGCTGACACGACCACGGCGGAGCGGCGGGCGCGGGCCCTTGGCCTGATCGGGGCGGCCTTCGGGCTGGGCTTCGTGATCGGTCCCGCGCTCGGCGGCATCGCCAGCCGATGGGGCAACGCGGCACCGGGCCTCATCGCCTCCGGGCTGACGGCGATCAACTTCCTGCTGGCGTTCCGCTGGCTGCCGGAACCCGCCCGCATCACGACGGTCGGCCCGGACCCGGTGCCGGTCCACTGGTCGCGGTTCAACATCGCCTTCGCGGCAACGGCCTGTTCGACGATCGCCTTCACCGTGGTGTACGTCATCTTCCCCCTCGAGGTGGAGCGGTCGCTGGGCCTGGACCGGCATCATGCCGCCTACCTCTTCGTGCTGCTCGGCGTGGTGAGCGCGGTGGTCCAGGGCGGGCTGATCGGGCGCCTGGTCCCGCGCTTCGGGGAGCGGGCGCTCATCATCTTCGGCAGCGTCCTGCTCGCGCTCGGCCTGGGCCTGCTCCCGGGGGCATTCGCGATGGGGGCCGCAGGTGGCGGCCTCCGACTGCTGTACCTGGCGCTGCCGCTGATCGCCACCGGCACCGCGCTGATCGGGCCGAGCGCGGCATCCATCGTGAGCCAACGCTCGCCGGCGGCGGAACAGGGACGGGCGCTCGGCATGCTGCAAAGTGTCGGAGCGGTCGCCCGGTTTGTCGGGCCCCTGGTTGCTGGCGGCATTGCCAGCCAGGCGGGGGCGCGCGCGGCCTTCTACCTGGCCAGCGGGGTGGGCGCGATGGCGGGTGTCTCGGCCATCGTCGGCGGCCGGCAGAGCGAAGACTAGCGCGAGTGCGTCAGTGCGGGTGGGAGAAGATCCGATTGAAGCGAATGGCGGAGAAGATCGGCAGTACCTTCCAGCTCGACGGATCGTAGCTGTAGTAGATGAGCAGCGGCGTGCCCCGCACGTTCAGGCGTGGAAGGAAGCCCCAGTACCGGCCGTCATATGACAGGTCGCGATTGTCGCCCATCATGAACAGCGAATCAGGCGGGACGATGATCGGTCCCCAGTCCTGCAGATCCGGCGCATAGGTCGTCGTGTCGCCGGCGGCGAGGTGGCGCACCTGCCAGCGCCGCATCTTCTCCCGGAAGTCGGGGCTCTCCGACTTGGCAATGTTGTCGTGCTGTACGTACGGCTCATCGACCGGCTGGCCGTTGCGGACCAGCATGCCCCCGCGCATGGCGAGCGTATCCCCGGACACGCCGATCAGCCGCTTCACGACCTTGAGCCCTTCTTCCTCCACCGAATCGAATACCAGCACGTCGCCCCGCACCGGCTCGCGAAAGGTCGGGAGATGGACATGGATGAAGGGAATCTCGGCGCCGTAGATCGCCTTGTTGACGAAGAGAAAGTCCCCCACCAGCAGGGTGTTCTCCATGCTGCCGGAGGGAATGCGGAAGGCTTCGACCAGGAAGGTGCGGAGCAGCAGCCAGACCACCACCGCCACGAGCAGCGACTTGCTCCATTCCCACAGCGTCTGGCGGAAGGTCGGCTCACTTGCCGGTACGTCTGTCATGGGCGGGGCGATTCCGGCGAGAGAGGCCGCACAGCCGTGCGGCGCGGACGACCGCGAATGGGCCGGCTCAGTGGGGGACCGAGAAGAGGCGGTTCCAGCGCACGGCAGTGATCAGCGGCAAGGGGCGCCAGCTGGAGGGATCGAAGCTGAAGTAGATCACCAGCGGACTGCCCGTCACATTGCCACGTGGCAGGAATCCCCAGAACCGGCCATCCCACGAATGATCGCGGTTGTCACCCATGACAAAGAGCGAATCCGGCGGCACGACGATCGGACCCCAGTTATTCCGGTCGGGCTCGTAGGCGGCGGGTGCGACGCCGACGAGCCGCGGCGACTGCCAGGTCCGGATCAGGGCGCGCGATTCCGGCGGATCGAGTTCGCCCGCCCGGGAGTAGCTGGCATACGGCTCCACGAGCGGCAGTCTGTTGCGCAGCACTGTGCCCTGCCGCATCTGGAGGGTATCGCCCGGCAGCCCGATGACCCGCTTGACCACTTCGAGGCCCTTGGTCTCCACCGAGTGAAACACGACGATGTCGCCGTGGCGCGGCTCACGGATGGCTGGGAGATGCTTGCCGATGAAGGGGACTTCCGCCCCGTACAGCGGCCGGGCGACAAACAGCACGTCCCCGATGAGGAAGGTGCCCTCCATGCTCTCCGACGGAATATGGAACGCCTGCACCAGAAAGGTGCGCACCAGCAGCCAGACGACGAACGCGCCCCCAAGGCTCTTGGCCCATTCGCGCCAGCGGTTCGGGGGCGGCGGTGCGGTCACGGCACCCAGTCCGCAATGAAGAGATTGGTCTCACCCGGCAGCTTCTGATTCCGGTTGGAGGCCCAGACCAGTTTCTTCCCGTCATAGCTGAACATCGGGAACGAATCGAAGTCAGGATGGGTGGTGACCTTCTCCAGGCCGGTCCCGTCGGGATTGATCAGGAAGAGATCGAAGGCACCGCTCCGCGGGCTCTCGTAGTTCGATGAGAAGATGATGCGCTTGCCGTCGGGGGTGAAGACGGGCGCGAAGTTCGCGCCGCCGAGGTGGGTGATCTGCCGCGGGTTGGAACCGTCCGCGTCCGCCACCCACACCTCGACCTTCGAGGGACGCACCAGGCGCTGGTGCAGCAGATTCAGGTAGTCGGCGGTATCGGCGGCAGTAACCGGGTAGGCGGCGCGCCAGACGATCTTGGTGCCATCCGGCGAGAACCAGGCGCCGCCGTCGTATCCCACCCGGTTGGTGAGTCGCCGCTGGTCGGTCCCGTCGATGTTCATCGTGTACAGCTCGATGTCACCGTCCATCGTGCTGGTGAAGATCAGCCGCTTCCCGTCAGGTGAGAGCGTCGTCTCCGCGTTGTAGGCGCCGTTCGCGGTGAGCGCCCGGGGGTCGGAGCCATCAAGGCGAGAGGTGTAGATCTCGAGATGGCCCAGCGGCCAGACGTAACCGTGCGACCGATCCGGCGGCGTGGGACAGGCCGAGTCATGCTGGAAGGTGGAGCTGTAGAGGATGCGCTGATCGTTGGCGTAGAAGAACCCGCACGTCGTCCGGCCCTTGCCGTTGGACACCCGACGGACATTCGAGCCGTCGATGTTCATCAGGTACTCCTGATCGCAGCCGGCGTCGACCTGCTCCTGGCGCTGGAAGATCAGCTGCCGGCCGGAACGGGAGAAATACGACTCCGCGTTGTTGCCGCCGAAGGTCAGTTGCCGGATGTTCCGGAGGTGTCGTTCCCCGACCGCGGGTTGCACGAAGACGGCAGAGGCGGGGGTCGTGGCGGCGGTATGGCCGCAGGCCGCGAGAGCCACGAGAAGCCCGCAGACGGCAAGGGGTTGGGTGGACATAGGGCGCGAAGATAGTCGGCCAGCAGGGGTGGGGGCAGGGTAAAAATACGGAGGCCGGTCCCGGGAGCATCCCCGGATCCGGCCTCCGCCCTGTTTCTGGCCCTGCGCCGCTGATCAGTTCGTCTTGGTCAGCTCCACGCGCCGGTTGGCCGCCCGGCCTGCGACCGTCGTGTTGTCCGACACCGGCTGGTCCGGGCCGTAGCCCCGCGCCGTCAGCTGGCTCGCCTGCACCCCCCTGGCGATCAGGTAGTCGCGCACCGCATTGGCGCGCGCGTCCGACAGCGTCAGGTTCGGCGCCCGGCGCCCGGTGTTATCGGTGTGCCCGCCCACTTCGACGGTGACCGTCGGGTTGTCCACCAGCGACGCCGCCACCCCGTCCAGCACGGTCTGCGATTCCGCCAGCAGCTTAGCCGCAAAAAGAATTCCGGGTCATTCAATGTGATCTGCATCACACGGCCGGGCCGTGCAGCGCCGCGAGGACTGCGGCCGCGTGTCCCTTCGGTTTGACCTTCTCGAACCGGCGGAGCACCCGTCCCGATTCATCAATGACAACCGTGCTTCTCAGTATCCCCATGTACTTGCGGCCGTACATGCTCTTCTCGCCCCATGCCCCATACGCCTCGGCGACCGTGTGATCGGGGTCAGAGAGGAGCGGGAAGGGAAGCTTGTACTTGGTCTTGAACTTGTCGTGGGAGGTGACACTGTCGGGGGAAACGCCGAGCACCGTGGCACCGGCGGCCTGGACCGCTTTCCAGCTGGCCTTGAATTCACAGGCCTCGACGGTGCAGCCACTGGTGTCATCCTTGGGGTAGAAGTAGAGCACGACCTTCTTCCCCTTGAGATCCTTGAGCGCAACTGTTTTTCCGTCGTCGGATTCGAGAGTGAAAGCGGGCGCCTTCGAACCGGGTGTGAGCATGGGGCCGGGAAGAATGAGGGAGAGGAGATCAGATGGAGCGGTACGTGCCGCTGCGATACCCCGGTTGATACCCAGTACCTCGAGGCAGGGTTCCCCGCCGTTGCAGCCTACTCGAGCTGCATCAGGGGAGCGGCGATCGGGCGGAGGACTCGGAGAATGGGCGCCTGCTCGCCGACCCTGAGATCCCGATCCAGCAGATTCCAGGTGGCGAACCCATCCTCGCTGGCGGGCTCGAGCAGGCAGGCGGCCAGCACACCCGATCGCTGGTCGGTGGTGATGTAGTACCAGCCTGCGGTGGCGGTGAGTGACTGGGAGGTCCAGTGGCCGGCCACGCGGACGGTGCGGTGCCCCTCGAACAGAAAGGGCGCCACCTGGATACTGTCGACCAGAAATCGCTCCCCTGCGCCCGCCCAATCCGCTGTCAGGCGGCTTACCCCGATGCCCTGCGCCCGCAACAGCGTCACCAGTCCCGCCTGCGCCGGTGGCAGCAGGTACGCGGCAGGCCGGCCGACTTGCAACGCGGGTTCGAAGCGATCGAGCACCGGCATCCGGACGCGGCGGAAGACGCCAGTGCGCTTTCGCCGGGCGAAGCCGTGACTTCCGTCGCCATCCGCCTCCGTGATCTCGGCGATCACTTCCTGCCGCGTGGCGGGAGCGAAGCGGGAATGCAGCGAGATGGAATCGGGCCGCCAGGTCGCAGACGCCAGGACGACCCGCTTTACGCTGAGGCGCTCTTCGGCGGCCAGCGAGAGGATTTCGCGGAGAAACTGGTAGGTCGCCTCGATGCGATCGGCGAAGGGACTGTTGCTGTAGCCCTCGCTGAGAATCGGAATTCGGCCGCGGACACCCATGCTGTTGGTGCCGAAGCGGGGCCGGGCATCGTAGGTCTCCCAGCCCAGCACCAGGGAGTCGGGCGCCTGGTTGCGGAAGTTGCCGTAGGGGAAGGTCTCGAGCTGGTGCCGCCGGCGCATCCGCTCGCGGATGGTGGGGAGGAAATGCTCGCGGGCGTAATCATTGGCGGGGCTCGAGTTGGGATTCAGGCCGGGGGCCCAGGTGAGCGCATAGCCGTGGTAGCTGCCGTTGGTGGTGTGCAGGTCGATAAAGAGATCCGGCTCCCAGGCATTGATCAGCGTGAGTGAGGCGCGCGTCTCGGGTGCTTCCAGTTTCACGTAGTCGCGATTGAGGTTGAGGCCCTGGCCGTTGGTACCCTGCCCCACACTTGCGGGACCATTCTGCCCCGGTCGGTTCCGGTCGCCCGAGGCGAACTGCTCGTTGCCGTCGATGTTGTAGATCGGGACCACCAGGACGATCACGCTGTCGAGCAACGATCGCAGCGATCCGACGGTGAGCTCGCGCAGCAGCCGCTGGGCCGCCTCTTTGCCCTCGACCTCGCCCGCGTGGATGTTGCCCTGGATAAAGACGATCGGCTTGCCGGAACGCTGGGCATCCGCGGGGCCGTCCACCATGGGACGTGAAGCGAGGACCCAGGGAATGCGCCGGCCCTCCGGGCTGAAGCCCACCGTGCCCATGCGGAGCGGCGCACCGGTGCGC
>JAWXBX010000092.1:0-2585 GCA_034440415.1 Gemmatimonadota bacterium
CGCCGTCATTGTCGGCATCCTGCTCCGCCTCAGACAGTATCTGCATGCCCGTCCGCTCTGGCTGGACGAGGCGATGCTGGCCAACAATATCCTCGCTCGGCCCTTCACCTCCCTCCTCCAGCCCCTGGGCAGCGACCAGACGGCACCGGTGCCCTTTCTCTGGGGAGTGAAGCTGTCCGCCAATCTGCTTGGCACCGGAGAGCTGGCGCTTCGCCTGGTTCCCTTCATGGGTGGCGTACTGCTGCTGGCGCTGCTGCTGCCGTTTGTCAGGCGACTGCTTCCGCCGCGGGAAGCGACGCTCGCGCTGTGGATCGCGGCCCTGTCGCCCGGGCTGATCTACTATGGCAACGAGCTCAAGCCGTATGGAATCGACGCCCTCTGGTCGGTGGCGCTCGGGCTGCTGACGCTTCGGCTGATCGATGCGCCCACACTCGTCCGTCGCTGGTGGTGCCTGTTCGCCGCGGGGGCCCTCGCGGCGGTTGCGTTGTCGCCGGCGCCGTTTGTTCTGGCTGGTGTCGGCCTGGCGCTGATCACGAGTCCCGCGGTCCGGACCAGCGGGCAGATGCGCCGCTGGCTGCCGGGAATGATCGCGGTGTGGAGTGTGCTCTTCGGCGTGACCTACCTCGAGGTGTACCGCGCCGCCGCACTCAACAGCTACATGCAGCGGTTCTGGATTCCCTATTTTCTGAGCCCGGCGCTGCCGCACCTGGGGTCCAGGATCTACAACGCACTGGCGACGTCGTCCCAGGCCTTCTTCACCGCGGAAGGCGGGCTCTGGCGCATCTGGGCTTCCTGTGTCCTGCTCATCCCCATCGTGCTCGGGGGCGTGCGGCTCTGGCGCCAGGGTTTCGCCGCACGGCTGCTGCTGCTCGCGACGCCGCTCCTGCTGGCGATCCTCGCCTCTGTCGTCCGGCGGTATCCGGTCTCGCCGCGACTGCTCCTGTTCGCGCTACCCGGGTTGTGTGTCCTGCTCGCCGCCGGACTTGGCGGCTTCGCCGACCGGCTCGACCGGTGGTCGCGGCTGCCATGGCTTGCCGCGTTGAGTGGAACGCTGCTCCTGCTGCCGCTCCTCGACGCCGCGCGCGCGGTGCTGGTGCCGCTGGAGCGGGAGTCGGTCAGAGGCCCGATTCAGCAGTTCATCAGAGAGCATCAGGCGGGGGCGACGGTCTATCTCTTCGGGCGCACCGTGCCGGCGTGGGTGTTCTACACCACGGACTGGCGCGCCCCCGACATCGGACGGGTGGAGACGCTCGGGGCGCTGGTCAGTTCCGCGGGTCGCGCGTTCCGGCATGCGTCATCGCGGGGCCACCCGGTGGAGCATGAGGGCGACGACCTGGCCTATCGTTTTCGCGACTGGACCGAATTGATCGGGGCGTCCACCGGGATGGGGCCGGACTCGACCGGGGCGAGTCAGCCGACACCGGATCTGGGCTGGCCGCGGAACGAAGCGGCGCGCATCCGGCGGGCGGGTGGTCCGGAGGCGTGGGTGATTCTCTCTTCGTTCGTGCCCGGGGTGCCCGGGCTGCTTGACGCCGCGCTCACCGCGCTGGGGGGGACTCGCACCCGGCTGGTGGAGACGACCGGGGCGACGCTCTCTTGCTGGGTCTTCCCCGACTCGCTGCGCGGGCGTTAGGCGCTCAGCGCGCGGCGCGCTCGAGCCGTGCCATCAGGGCGAGGTGGGCGTCCAGCTTGAGCTTCTGGCTCGCGCGGTTGGCCACCAGCACGGCCCCGACCTGCAGGACCGTCTCCCGCTCCACCAGCCCGTTGGCCCGCAGCGTATTGCCGGTGTCGACCAGGTCGACGATGGCGTGCGCCAGGCCGAGCAGCGGGGCAACCTCCACCGAGCCATGCACGGTGATGATCTCCACTGGCCGGCCGGCGGCGGCAAAGTGGTGCCAGGCGAGGCGGGGGTACTTGCTCGCGATCCGTGCGGTCTGGCCGCCGGGGAGTGAGGGCCACGGCGAATCCGCCTCGGTGGCCACGACCATCCGGCAGAAACCGAAGCCCAGCTCGAGTGGCTCCAGCACATCCGCCTCACTCTCCCGCAACACATCGGTGCCGGTGACGCCGAGGTCGGCGGCACCCGATTCCACGTACACCGCCACATCGGCGGGCTTCACCACCAGGAACTCGATGCCGGCGTCGTTGGACGGGATGAGCAGCCGGCGACCGGGGTCGGGATCGACGATGATCCCGCCACGGGCGAAGTGGGCGACGGCGGGCTCATACAGCCGGCCCTTGGCGAGGGCGACGCGCAGCAGCTGGGTCATCGATCGTTCCCCGCCATCGCTTCCGCGATCGTGTCGAGGTCGAGCGAGACCCCGACGGCGGGCATCGGGGTGCCGAACCGGCCCATGAGATCATCGTAGCGCCCACCGGCCCCGGCGGCGCGGCCGGCGCCGGCGGTGAACACCTCGAAGTGAATGCCGGTGTAATAGTCGAGCCCGCGCACCTCACCGAGGTCGTAGACCACGTGCGCCCGGTCGGCGGGGGGCAGTGCGGTATCCAGTGCCAGCAGATGTTCGAGGCCCGGTTGCGAGAGAGCGGTGGCGACGGGGTGTGCCGTCTCCAGCGCCGCGCGGCGC
>JAWXBX010000093.1:0-11207 GCA_034440415.1 Gemmatimonadota bacterium
CCTGCTGCTCCGCGCCGAGGCTGCCACCGCGCTTCACGAAGCTCCCCTGGCGGCTTCACTCCGCGCCCGCGTGGCGGCGCTTTCCAGCGGCTCCTAGTGTTCTCGAAGGCCTGATCCATCACGCGCACGTGGAGGGAACCCATGACGGATGGTTCGATGAAGGACGACGCCGCAGGCGGGCGCGAGGGCGCGCCACCACCCCCACCGCCTGGTGGTGGTCGCGAGGGCGCAACCGCCCCGCCACCGCCCGGCAAGGGGCGCGAGGGTGCAACCGCTCCTCCACCTCCGGGTGGTGGTCGCGAGGGTGCGACCGCCCCGCCACCGCCCGGCAAGGGCCGCGAAGGAGCGACCGCTCCGCCGCCCCCCGGCAAGGGCCGCGACGGAGCACCACCTCCGCCGCCAGCGCCGCCCAAGCCGAACAAGTAGTTGAACCGAGGAAGGCCCGTCCCGCGCCAGGCAATCGTCTGGGGCGGAACGGGCATTCGGTTGCCGGTCGTTTCCCTCTCTCCGGATCGAGACCATGTCCGACTTCCCTGCAGGCACCGCGCGCCGGGCGCTGCTCATCGGCATCGATGCCTATCCGAAGATCAGGCAGTTGTCGGGATGCGTCAACGACGTGCGCCTCATGCGCACGATCCTGGTGGACAACTTCGGCTTCGCGCCCGACCTGCTCATGGTGCTCGAGAACGGAGCGGCGACGCGGGTCAACATCCTCGCCGCGTTCGAGGCGCTCATTGCCGCGACCGGGCACGACGACATCGTGGTGATCCATTACGCCGGGCACGGATCGCAGATGACCGACCTCGAGGGCGACGAGCCGAGTGGCTATGACAGCACGATCATGCCATTCGACACCGAGGGGTGGCAGGGGGACAACCGCGACATCACCGACGACGAGATCGGGCTGATGCTCGACGCGCTCGGTGTGAAGACCTCGTATATCACGCTCATCTTCGACTCGTGCCACTCAGGGACCATCACCCGCGACGCGGTAGGCGCCAATGGTCGCTCCATTCAGGCGGACACCCGACCGGCGAGCGAGTTGAAGCGGCACCCAGTCGCCGGCGTGGCCAGGGCGACGACGCGGTCGGCCGGTCCCAGCGGCTGGATGCCGATGACCGAGAAGTACGTGCTCATCTCCGGCTGCCGCGACGAGGAGACCTCGTTCGAGTACCAGCCCCCCGAAGGCGAGGGCAAGGTCTCGCATGGGGCGCTCACCTACTTCCTCTCGCAGCAGCTGAAACAGGCGACGCCCGGGACGACCTACCGCGACATCTTCGAACGCGCCGCTGCCCGGGTGAACGCCGTCAACAACGCCCAGCATCCGCAGATGGAGGGCAAGGCCGACCGCGAGATCTTCGGGGTTCGCGAGGTGACGCCGACACGGTTTCTCCGCGTCACCGCCCGGGACGCCGGTACGGTGACACTCTCGGCCGGCGCTGCACATGGGGTCACCACCGGCTCGGTCTACGCCATTCACCCGCAGGGCACCAAGGAGCCGGCCTCCTCGACCGCGCTCGGTGCAGCGGAGGTGACCGAGGTCGGAGTCGTCTCATCGCAGGCCCGCGTCACGAGTGAATCCGGAGCCGGCGCCATCGCCCCCGACGCCCGCGCCTTCGAGACCCGTCACGCCTTCGGAGACTTCCGGCTCGGCGTCACCGTCCTCGATACCCCGGGCACCGAGGCAGCTGCGCTCCGCGCCCTGCTCGAAGGCTCGACCCTGCTCAAGGCGGTCTCGGGCGGTGAGCCTGCGGCGGTCACGGTCCGCCTGCTGCCCACCCGCGGACAGGTGGCGGAGACCGACCCGGTACCGCGGGCTGGAGTGCTTCGCGTCCCGATGTGGGCGACCTTCGGAGAGAATGGCGATCTCCTCATGCCGCTGAAGCCGACGGGCGATGTGAAGACCATCCGCGAGAACCTGGAAACCATCGCCCGCTATCGTCAGGCGCTGGCGCTGGAGAATCCGAATCCGGACAGCAGGTTGCGGGGAAAGTTCGCCCTTGATCTGCTGAAGCTGGACGCCAGCGGGGAGTGGGTCGTGGCGGAGCCGGAGGTGGCTGGGGGCCAGGTGGTGTACACCGAGGGCGACACGATCGGCTTCCGCGTCAACAGCGATCACGACACGGCGGTGTTCGTCGCGCTGGTGGACTTCGAGCCGACCGGCGCGGTGACGCCGCTCCGTCCGCCGCCGCGGGCGCCGGCGGCGCAGGAGAAGCTTGGTCCGGGTATCCGGTACCGTATCGGGCCGGAAATGAAGCCGCCGCCGCGGGTCAGCTGGGCCGCCGGCTTTCCGTTCGTGGACAGTGTCGATCACACCGGCGAAGCCGAGGCCATCGAGACGGTGAAGCTGTTCATCACGGAGCAGCAGTCGGATTTCTCGGTGCTGGAGCAGAAGGGAGTGCGCGGTGACGCGGCCAAGGTATCGCCGCTGAGCAACCTGCTGCAGCGCACCTTCCAGGGAAGCCCCACCCGGGGCATCGAGATGGCGCCGGTCACCGAGGAAGACTGGACCACGGTCGCCCGCTCATTCGTGGTGCGACGGCGCACCACCGCCGCGCTGAAGGAAGATGGCGCGCCGCTGGTGATCGGCGGGGCGACGCTCGGCACCAAGGGTCTCAGCGGTACGGTGAGCACCTATCTCGGGAAGAAGGGGCGGGAGGAAGCGGCGCTGCAGGTCGGCAGTCCGCTCACATCGGCGTTGGCCGACGCGGGTATTGACGTGCGCCAGACCGTCGCGATCACGGGAGCCAGGGAGACCGGTCCGGCCACCCGGAGCGCCGGTGAGCAGCCGGGCTTCGAGCTCACGCTGTCGGCTCCGGGCGAGGGATTCGGCCAGATGGTCATGTCGGCCGATGAACTGGGCGTCGTCTCGTGGCACTTCGCGCCGCCGGCCGCCGCCGCAGGAACCCGCGGTGGGGCCGGAGCGCCCCCGGCATCACGAACCTATGTGATTCCCCGCGGGGTCCCGGCGGAGCAGGCAACGGGCGCCGGAACTCGCGGGATCATCACTGCCATCGGTACCAAGATTCTGAAGGAGATGATCTTCCCGCTCATCGATCCGATCATCGGCGAGGTGAGCGCCACCTTTGTCAATCGGCTCGAACAGCATCGCTGGCCGTACCGTATCCGGGCCTTCGGCCCCGGCGACTTCACCACCGACACCGCCGCCCCGCTCGACGGCGAAGGCTGGTCCTGGCTGTCGGGCGGCCGGGCGCTGCTGATGGTGCACGGCACCTTCAGCCGGTCGCATCTTGCCTTCGGCCATCTGCCCGGCAAGTACATGGAGGAACTCCACCGCCGCTACGGAGGGCGGGTGTTCGCCTTCGACCACTTCACCCTGTCGCATGATCCGCGGGAGAATGTGCGCCGGTTCCTGGCCGCGGTTCCCGAGGCCGCCTCGCTCGACCTCGACATCATCTGTCACTCGCGCGGTGGCCTGGTGAGCCGGATGCTGAGCGAGAAGCAGAGCGAGTTCTCGCTGGGCAGCCGGAAGCTGCGGGTGGGCAAGGTCGTGTTCGTGGGCGCGCCGAACGCCGGGACCGGCCTGGCCGATCCGGCCAATCTCAACAACGTCCTCGACGTCTTCACCAACCTGCTCAATTTCCTGCCGGACAACGGCGTCACCGAGGTGATGACGATGATCGTCAGTGTGCTGAAGCAGGTCGCGACCGGCGCCATGGCCGGTCTCGAGGGGCTGCAATCGATGCGCCCCGATGGCGACTTTGCCAAGTGGATGAATACCGGGGCCCGCGTGGGTGACACGAAATACTATGCGCTTGCGGCGAATGTCACCCCGAAGGATCCGGGCCTGCGGCACTTCGTCGTGTCGCGCGGGCTGAACATGCTGATCAAGGGCGACAACGATCTGGTGGTGCCGACCCAGGGGGTCTTCGCCGAGAATGGGTCGGGCTTTTTCCCGATCGAGGAGAAGCTGGTACTGGAGGGAGATGAGGCGGTGTCGCACACGAAGTACTTCGAGAATGCTGCTGTGCAGGGGAAGATCATGGAGTGGCTGGGTAGCGGTGCCTGAGCCGCCGGTAGCCGCCGAGGGATCCTGAAGGGGGAGGGCAGGCGACCCTCCGCCCGCCGCCATCTGACCTCCCGCCCCGGCTGCGGATCAGGCCCCCGACCTCCCTCCGGAGGTCGAGGGCTTCCTTACGAGGCGCTGGGCCCCGGCTCGGCCGGCCAGAGAGGGGGTTCGGGGTCCCACCGGGCTCCCATTTCCGCTCCTCCAGCCGGTCTGCTTGACAGGTCCGTGACTTTGCCGCATACTTTGTTCGCAGATCGAACAAAGATCAGGGTGCCGCCCGGCATCCTCGACCGCGCCCATGTGTCGGGATCTCCGCAGCCAACCTGGAGTCATGAGAAGATGCCCCCGAGAATCTCGTCAATTCGCGTCCTGGCGCTGGTCGGGATCATCGCAGTGGGTGGCTGTACCCGGGATCTCGATACCCTTGGGCCGGCCCAGTTCCCGACCGATGCCGGTGTCTTCGCCGAGGGTCTTGCCTCCGGGGTACGCTTCGAGGCGTTCAGTGGCGCGAAGCCCGATGCCATTAGTGATGACCCCAGCAACGCGCACAGCGGAGCGGTGGGGCTCAAGCTGACCGTCCCCGCGCCGGGGGATCCCTCCGGGAGCTACGCCGGCGGTGCCTTCATCGCCAATGTGCCTCGCGATCTCAGCGGATACAACGCCCTGACTTTCTGGGCCAAGGCCAGCGTTCCGGCCAGTCTCGATGTGGCCGGTCTGGGCAACGACAATACCGGAACCTCCAAGTACACCGCCCAGCAAACCGCCATCGCGCTGACGACCGGCTGGAAGAAGTACACCATCCCCATCCCACTGGCCGCGAAGCTCACCAAGGAGGGGGGGCTCTTTTTCTTTGCCGAGGGGCCGGAGAACGGGGCCGGATACAACATCTGGCTGGACGACATACAGTTTGAGACGGTCACCACGATCCAGAATCCCCGTCCCGTGATCGCCCCCGCGACGGTCGCTGATGAAGTCGGCGCCAGCCTGAGGGTGGGGGGCACCTCGGTGACCTTCGCGGTGGAAGGCGTCGACCAGACCCTGGTGGCCGCCCCGGCGTACTTCACTTTTGTGTCTTCGGATGCGGCGGTGGCGACCGTGGCGCCGGACGGGCTGATCACGCTGGTCGGATCCGGCAGCGCATCCATCACCGCGCAGCTGGGCACGACCCCGGCGACCGGTGCCGTGACGCTGCTCTCCGTCGCGCCCCCGGCCGTGGCAGCGCCGGTGCCGACCGACTCCGCCGTCAACGTCATCTCCCTGTACAGCAACGCCTACACCAACAACACGGTGGACACCTGGTCGGCCGGCTTTGACCAGGCGGACGTGGCCGACGTTCAGATCGCCGGTGACGATGCGAAGAAGTACACCAATCTGGTCTTCGCCGGGATCGAGTTCATCAGCCAGCAGGTCGATGCTACGGCGATGACCGGTTTCCACGTCGACCTCTTCGTCCAGAACGCCGGCCAGTTCAAGATCAAGCTGGTGGACTTCGGCGCCAACGGCGCCTTTGGCGGTGGCGACGACTCCGAGCATGAGGTCACGCTGACGACGAGCTCCTCGCCTGCCATCACCTCCGGGAGCTGGAGCAGTCTGGATATTCCATTCTCCTCCTTTCCCGGCCTGACCTCGAGGGCGCATCTCGCCCAGATCATCATCTCCGGGTCGAGCAGCACGGCGTACCTGGATAATGTCTACTTCTTCAAGGGTTCCACCCCGCCGCCGCCGACCGGCCCGACGGTCGCCGCGCCCACGCCGACCGTGGCCTCGGGCAGCGTGATCTCGCTGTACAGCAATGCCTACACCAACGTCACGGTGGATACCTGGTCGGCGGTGTGGGATAACGCGGACGTGGCTGACGTCCTGGTGGCGGGCAACGACACCAAGAACTACACCAATCTGGTCTTCGCTGGCATCGAGTTCACCTCGGCGCCGGTGGATGCCTCGACGATGACCGCCTTCCACATGGACATCTGGACTCCGGATCCGACGGCAGCACCGGCGGTCTTCAGGGTCAAGCTGGTGGACTTCGGGGCGGGCGGTGTCTTCGGCGGCGGCGACGACGTTGAGCATGAACTCACCTTCGACGCCACCACCAGCCCGGCGCTTGCCACCGGCAACTGGGTGGGGATCGATGTCCCGCTGTCAGCCTTCACTGGCCTGGTGACCAGGGCCCACGTCGCCCAGATCGTCATCTCGGGTACGTTGGGCACCCTGTACGTCGACAACGTCTACTTCTACGCCGGCGGAAGCCCGCCGACTTCCCCGCCCACGCCGGCACCCACGCCCACCAAGCCCGCGGGCAACGTCATCTCGCTGTACAGCAATGCCTACACCAACGTCACCGTGGACACCTGGTCGGCGGTGTGGGATGTGGCGGACGTCGCGGATGTGCTGGTCGTGGGTAACGACGTCAAGGAGTACACCAACGTGGTCTTTGCCGGCATCGAGTTCACCTCGGCGCCGGTGGATGCCTCGACCATGACCGGTTTCCATATGGACATCTGGACGCCCGACCCCACGACGACGGGCGCGGCGTTCAAGGTCAAGCTGGTGGACTTCGGGGCCGACGGTGGCTTCGGTGGTGGCGACGACGTGGAGCAGGAGCTGATGTTCACCAACGCCTCCACGCCGCCGCTGGCCACCGGCAGCTGGGTGGGGATCGATGTTCCCCTGTCGGCCTTCCCCGGCCTGGTGACCAAGGCCCACCTGGCCCAGATGGTCATCTCGGGGACCCTGAGCACGTTCTACATCGACAACGTCTACTTCTATAACAGCGGTGGGGCGCCGACGCTCTCGTCGATCGCCATCACGCCGACCCCGGTGAACCTCGCCCCGGCCGGGACCCAGCAGTTGACGGTGACGGGGACCTACAGCGACGCGTCGACCGCGAATCTCACCTCCGGTTCGACCTTCGTTTCCTCCGCAACGGGCGTCGCGACGGTCAGCGGCTCGGGTCTCGTGACCGCGGTCGCCGTCGGCACGGCGACGATCACCGCCACCCACACCGCGTCTGGCCTCACGGCCCCCGTCACGGTGAACGTGGCGACCGGCAGCGGCGGCGGCCTGGTCTTCTTCGGCGGCTATGATCCCGGGGTGAGCTTCATCGACTTCGGCGGGGCCACGAACTCGGTTTCGATTGACGCCGGCACGACGAACAATGGCCGCAGCTCGTTCAAGGCGATCATCACCGGCTCGGGCGGGTATTCCGGCGGCGCCTTCGCGTCGGCCCCGCCGCGTGACCTCTCCTCCTTCAACGCCCTGACCTTCTGGGCCAAGGGGAGCACCAGCAATGCCAGCCTCAAGGTCGGCATCGGCAACAACGGGACCGGTAACCTGCTCAACGCCGAAGCGATCGGCATTGCGCTCACCACGACCTTCACCAAGTACATCATCCCGCTGCCGGACCCCAGCAAGTTCGTGGGCTACGACGGGCTGTTCCATTTTGCCGACGGGCCTAACAACTACACCGTCTGGTTCAACGACATTCAGTACGAGAATCTGCCCGTCGGCCAGGTCGGGCCGCCCACCGCTGCCCTTGCCGCCTGGCCCAGCCTGACGGTCGCGGTCGGCACGCCGGCGCAGATGAATCCGGCGCCGAACACGGTCAACTGGACCGTCCCGGCACTGCCGAACGGCGGCAAGCTGACCGATGTGGCCTGGCGCTGGTTCACCCTCACCTCCAGCAACCCCGGCGTCGCGACAGTCAGTGCCGATGGAGTGGTCACCGGCGTCTCGGGCGGCACGGCGAACATCACCGCCACCATGAACGGCATCGCGGTCCCGGGGAACGCGCCCATCACGGTGACCGCGCCGCTGGGCGTCCCCACCAATATTGCCCCCACGCCGACGGTGAACCCGGCCAACGTGATCTCGCTGTTCAGCAGCGCCTACACCAATCAGGGCGTGGACACCTGGCAGACCGGTTGGAGTACCTGCTGTAACACGCTGGTTGACCCGTACGTGATCAGCGGTCACGATGTGAAGCAGTACTCGCTGTTCAACTTCGTCGGCGTCGAATTCGGGCTCGCTACCCCGGCGAACACGGTGAACGCGACCACCATGACCCACTTCCACGTGGATGTCTGGTCGCCCAACCCGTCAAGCAATCTCGAAATCCAGCTCGTAAATGACCCGGGTGGGCCGGCACAGGCGATCGCCAGGTACCAGGCAGGGGCCTTTGCGAGCGGCACATGGGTGTCGCTGGACATCCCGCTGTCGAGCTTCGTCGGGCTGACCGCCAAGGACGTGCTCCGTCAGCTGCTCTTCGTGGCGGCGGGACCGACGGTGCTGTACATCGACAACGTCTACTTCCACAACTAGCCGGGAGGACGGCGTCGCCGCCGGCGGGTTTCACGACGATCAAGAAGAAAAGGCCGCCACCACTGCCCCTGTCCCGGCGCTGGTGGCGGGGAACCGGGCCCCGTTGGCATCCCCTGCGGGGACTGACCGGCCTGACGAGATCAAGGACTCTGTCGCCCAGTTGATCATTTCGGGCGACCCCGATACGGTCTAGCGGGAGAACGTGCAGTCGCACAAGTCATCCTGACCGGGGGGACGGCGCAACACGGCCGTGAGAGGCTCCGATGGCCGATTCAACGCTGGCGAAAGACGGCACCTGGCGCGCCGGCACCATCCGTCCGCGCACCCTCGCCGATGCGGTGCTGCACCTCATCTGGGAACAGCGTCGCATCTCGCGGGCGGAAATTGCCCGTCGCCTGGATCTCTCGCGCTCCACCGTATCGGAAGTCGTCACCATGCTGCTGGCGACCCGGCTGGTCGCCGAAGCGGGTGTGGGAGCGTCCCGGGGAGGGCGCCGCCCGATCGTCCTGGAGTTTCAGGACGACGCCTGCCCCATACTGGGTGTGGATATCGGGGCGTCGCATGTGTCCGTTGTCCTGACCGATCTCCGCGGCCAGGTGCACCATTGGGAGCATCGGGACCATCCGGTCCGGACCGATCCCGACGGGACGCTGGCCCTCGTCACCGAGTTCTGCCGGACCTGTCTGGCGAGGTGGAAGGGACGACGGCGGCAACTGGTGGGCATCGGTGTCGCGGTGCCGAGTCCGGTGGATATCCGGTACCCCGATCGGCTCTCGGCCGTCGCACTTCCGGCCTGGCAGGGACGGAGCTGGCAGAAGGAGCTGGTGGCCCAGTTCGGCGTGCCGGTGCTGGTGGACAACGACGCGAATCTCGGCGCGCTGGCGGAACACTGGTGGGGCGCGGGACGCGGGCTCGACGATTTCGCCTACATCAAGATGGCGACCGGCATCGGGTCGGGGCATTTCGTCGGCGGCCGGATCTATCGCGGCGCGAGCGGGGTGGCGGGGGAAATCGGTCACCTGACCATCGATCCCCGAGGGGAGCTGTGCGGCTGTGGCAATCGAGGGTGCCTGACAACGTTCGTCGGCACGCAGGCGCTGGTGACGCTTGCCACGAAGCTGCTGCCTGATTTTCCCGAGAGCACGCTCCACGGCGCGGACCTGACCATTACCCCATTGAACACGCAGCCCTCGCGGACGACCCGCTGGCCCTGCAGGTGGCGCGCACGGCGGCGGAGCACCTCGGGACCGCGGTGGCCGGTCTGCTCAACCTGATGAACCCCTCCGCCGTGATCCTGGGGGGAGGGTTCACCCGGCTCGGGGAGCGACTGATCGGCCCGCTCCGGGAGACGGTGTACCGGCGCACCTTCGTGGGCTCGCTGGCTGCTTCCGGGATCCGGACCAGCCAGCTGGGGCCCCAGGATATCGCCATTGGGGCAGCGACGATGGTGCTCGATGCCGCCCTGACCGATCCGACCCTGTTTCCAACCGTTGGAGCGCGTTAGTCACCCTTTCACCCACCGGGCCATGAAGCAACACATCCTGATCCTCGCCGGGGCAGTGGTCGGCCTGAACAGCTGCCTCACCGAGCCGAAGCCGTTCGCCGTTCTCGACCTCGCCTGGGAAGACAATTTTGATGGACAGGCAGGGGATCTGCCGAACCCGGCCAACTGGCGGTTCCACCTGGGGACAGACTGGGGCAATCAGGAACTCCAGTGCTACACCGACCGGCCGAGCAACGCCTCGCTGGACGGCACCGGCAATCTGGTGATCACGGCCCGGGCGGAGTCCTTTTCCGGGCCTGCGTCAGGGATTGGCGGCGTTCCCTGTACCGCGACCGGCTACACCTCGGCCCGGCTGACCACGGAGGGCGTGCACGAGCAGGAGCGAGGCCGGTTCGAGGCGCGGATCAAGATCCCGACCAGCACCGGCATCTGGCCGGCCTTCTGGATGCTCGGCGCCAACCTCCCCAGCGTGGGCTGGCCCAAGGCTGGTGAGATCGACATCCTGGAGAACTTCGGCCGGTCACCGGGCCAGGTGCAGGGCGCCATCCATGGCCCCGGGTACTCCGGCCCCAATGCCCTCTTTCGCGCCTACAGTCTTCCGGCCGGAGAGCGCTTCGACGCGGCCTTCCACACCTTTGCCGTGGAGTGGAGCTCGGACCGGATCAACTGGTTCGTCGACAGCACGCTGTATCAGTCCATCAAGAAGAGTCACGTCCCGACGGAATGGGTTTTCGATCGTCCTTTTTATCTGGTCCTCAACCTCGCGGTCGGCGGCGGCCCCCCGGGCCCCCCGACAGGCACGGCCTTCCCGCAGCAGATGGTCGTTGACTGGGTGAGGGTCTACAAGCCGTGAGCCTGCGCTCCCGCTTGAGCGGCGTCGCCCGGCTGGCCCTTGCCGCCTGGCATTCGCGGATCCCACCCACGGAGGGCGGTGGGGGCCAAGCCCATTACCAGACCGCGCCGGAGGATCGCATCTCCTTCCCGCGCAAGCTGGCCTACGGGATGGGCGCGTTTGTAAACAACCTGTTGGCGGCGGCGATCGGGGGGATGATCGTCATCCTCAACTTGGGGCTGGGAATGAACCCGGCCCTGGTCGGCCTGCTCGGGGCCATTCCCCGGGTCACTGATGCGCTGATCGATCCACTGATGGGCTACATCTCGGACAATACCCGGTCGCGCTGGGGCCGCCGCCGGCCCTACATCTTTGCCGGCGCCATCCTCTGCGGAATCACCTACGTCATTCTCTGGCACCTGCCGCCCGGGCGGAGCGAGAGTTTCTACGCCTGGTATTTCCTGGGCTTTTCGATGCTCTTCTATGTGGCGTACACCATCTTCGCCGCGCCGTGGGTCGCC
>JAWXBX010000094.1:0-3619 GCA_034440415.1 Gemmatimonadota bacterium
ACGCCGGAACCGGCGATCGCGCCGAGTCGCGCGATCAGGTTCCCGCTGTCGGCCTTCACCGCGGCGAGGTCGACCGAGACACTCGCCCCGGCCGGGGCGCCGAGCCGGGCGAAGCTGTCGCCGGTCTGCGCCGTGCCGCCGAGGGTGGAGCGGCTGGAGATCGCGGTATCGATGTTCGTTTTCAGCTGCAGACCGATGCTGTTGGCTGTGGCCACGGCCGAGGCAAGCACATTCCACAGCGCCTCGCGCTCGGCCGCACTCAGCGCCGCATTGATCACGCCGGCGGTGACATCGAGTTGCCCGGCACCGACGCCGGCCTGCACCGTCACCCGTCCTGCGCTCGTGTCCAGCTGGCCCGCGGCGGTCCCCTGCTGCACCTTGACGAGGCCCGACGTTAGATCGATCTGGCCGGCCGCCGTGCCGGGCTGAACGGTCTGCCCGCCGCTCGGATCGATGGCGCTGCTGCGGCCCGACGTCGCGGGGAATGCGAGGTCGTCGATCTGCCGGCTGCTCGTGTTCAGTGTGACACCGACATCCATCCACTCGGCACCGGCCGCGTCCGAGCACTGGACGATAATCATGTCGCCATTCATTTCAGCCGCGGTCAGAACGATCTTGACCCACTTACCACCAGCCGGAGTGACCGCCGGAAGATTCGTGCAGTTGGCGGCAGCACCACCATCGATAATGATCTTAAAGTCTCCGGCCGCAATCGTCGGGTTGACCCGAAAGATCGTCGAGTCCGCTTGTGACCTGAGAGCGACATATAGATCCGTCGCGGTGTTCTTCTTGGGAGGAGCGCTTACGCCAGCCATTGCCGACTCCTTGGGTTACGCCGACAGCGCGTAGTTCGGGACGTAGATCCCGCCACAGGGGATCTGCAGCATCAGCTCCCCCTCATCCAGCGGTGGGCCGCCCGCAGCCTGCGTGGCGCCGGTGACCGTGCCCGTGTTGCCGTTGCCACTGTAATCCTGCTGGCTGCCGGCGCCTTCGTTGCCGAGCCGGTGGAACGCCTTCGCCACCACCCCGCCGACCGTGACACGGGGACGGAGCTGCCAGCTCTGGATGTCGGCCAGCGACAGGACGGCGCCGAACAGCGCGACCTGCGCCACGTCCCCCTGGATAGCAACCGTGAATGCGCTGCTGTTCCCCCAGATCAGGTTCGCCGCGGCGTCGGCGGAGAATGCCCCACTGCCATCCGTGGCCGACAGGGCACGGGCGGTGGCCGGCGTGGTTAGGCTGCCGCCGTAGATCCCCATCAGGGCGCCGGCGCCCGCGGCCTGATCCAGCGTCGCGGCGAGGAACCGCCATGCACCGGTGGTGGCGAGCGGGGTGTCGGTGGTGGTGTACGTGGTGTCGGCGGTCGCCCTGTCCGCAAAGAACTGCACGTCTCCCGCCGTTCCGGAGAGGCCGAGGAACCAGCCCGCACCGGCCGTCCGCTTGCTCGCGAATGTCCGGTTGCTCGTGAGCGTCGTTATCCGGACCCAGCAGAGGAGTGTCAGTGCCGTCAGGTTGTCGATGCCCGCGGCCGATCCATCGTTGACCCGGGTACTGGTGGTGGCGCCGAAGGTGAGTGCCATCAGGGCTCTCCGACGCAGCGGTCCATGGCGATCATGGCCGGTACGCCACTTCCAGCGGGCGCGGCGACGTTGCCTGCAGCCCCAGCTTCGCCTGACAGAACGGCGAGGCATCCCACGACGACGGCGTGATCGTGCTCCCGCCGCTCGTGGTCAGCGTGGCGCATATCGTGTCCATGGCGAGTTGTCGCAGCGGGCTGGCCGGGCTCACCCGGGCGGCTGAGTCGCCGCCGAGTGTGCCAAGCCGGGAGAACGTCACCGCATGGACCCGGAGCGCCTGCGCGATCTGGGTGCCGTAGTTATAGGCGCAGCCTCGATGTGGGGTGCCCGCGTTCCAGCTCGACAGCCGCACGCCGACGAATTGCATCGTGTCCACCAGATCCACGCTGCGAATCCCGACCTTGCCATCCTTAAACTTGAACGCCACGCACAGCGACGGATTGGCGTTGACCGCGAACAGCAGCCCAGCGAGTGGGGCATCGGTGATCGGGATCATCCCGAACACCGTCAGGGAATCCGGCGTCACGTTGGGCGGAATCACGGGCCGAGTATAGAGTTTCGTGGAACAGGCGAACGTGGTCGCCTGCCCCTTGCGCCAGGCCGTTGGGCAGGCCGAGACCGTGGTGGTGTCGCCGTCGAGCATGGCCGGGATGGGAACCAGCTTCGCCGGCCCCCACACCAGCGGCGCGCCGTTCGCCGGCGCCATCCGCGTAATCCGCACCGACGCGGCACGCGCGGCGGAAAACAGGTAGGCCACGGAATCAGCCGACCCGGTGACTTTGGCGAACTGATGCACCGTCAGCGTGTCGCCGACGGCGGTGACGAAGACATCCTCGCCCCGCACCTCAGCGGCGGCCGGGGTCGGCGCGCAACCGTTCGCCGGCAGGAGCAGCGGCAGCGCGAGCAGGGCGAGCCGGGCGAGCCGGCGCATCACTTGCCCTTCCGCACGGCGTGGATGCCGATCGCGGCGAGCCCATTGAGCAGGCCGAGAACCGCCACCTGATCCCAGGCATGGACATCGAGCGGGAGCGGGGCCCCCGTGAGCGCCGCCAGCGTGGTCACGCCGACGCCGACCACGACCGCCACGATCTGCTGGATGAACCGCGACTGATCGTCAATGAACGTGAGGACCTTCTTGAGCAGGGACAGCGCCAGCGTCGCCAGCGCGGGCAGAGCAATCGTCATGAGTCCGGTGATGAGTTCCACGTGCAACCTCCCTCAATCGTTAGACGTGATCCTTCCAGTGCCTGTGCTCGCGCCACTGGTACCGCTCCAGGTGATCCGCATCGTTCCACGCCTTGCCGCTCTTGAGGCGCGGATGCCGGTGCGCCGCCTCGAACAACCAGAGCCACGCCGCGTGGCGGGTATCCCAATCCGGTTGCAGTCCCGGGGCCGGGCTCGCGTCCGGCACTAGGTCAATCGCGAGCCCGTATTCGTGCGGTGACCGGCCGGGCGGGGCCGCTTTCGGTCCGCCGGCGAGATGCGCGGCATACAGCGCCGTCTGCTCCTGTCCAGTCCGGTGGCCGTGCAGGACGGTCCACGGGAACGCCGAGGGCACGAGCAGCGACTCCAGATCGGCGCGGAACACCGGCTCTAGTTTCGTCGGGTCCACACTCCGCCAGTCGAGAATCACGGCGCGCTCCCCGGCGGCGCCGCCGACTTGTCGTACTGGGTCCACGGCAGCCAAGTCGCAAAATCCTTCATCCACGCATCGAGAAACGGCGGCCGCAGGATCGCGAGCAGCAGCACCACCAGCGCGACGATCACCCCCACGGTGAAGTAGTCCTCCGACTCCCCGCGCCACCGGCCGATCAGCACATAGGCGGCGAGCAGCAGCAGCACCGCGCTCCCCATCCAGCGCCAGTAGGGGCCGATGTCCTGCGCCGGTGCGGGCCCCTGGGCGATCGGCATCACGGCACCTCGAGATTGAGTTTCCGCTCTAGCCGGGTGATCCGCCGCAAAATCTCCTGCTGCGCTCCCGCCGATCCATTCAGCAGGTCGGCGATATGCGCCAGGCGCAGCACGATCAGCGTGTCGTGTAT
>JAWXBX010000095.1:0-16103 GCA_034440415.1 Gemmatimonadota bacterium
CACGAGATGCTGATCGAGGATGCGGCGCGAGACCGCCAGACCGGCGACGTCGGCACAGCGCGGATCTGCCTCGGCAAAGCGGCCGGTGAGCGTGGCGCCCTTCGGGGCAAAGACCCGGGTGCCGTGCAGGGGCTGGGCGCCGGCCTGGCGCAAGGCGGGCAGCAGCCCGAGTCCGTCGAGCTGACGCACGCACTCCGGGCTCAGGTATTCGGAGCAGGCCTTGTCGCGGGGAAAGCGGGCGCGGTCGACCACGACCACATGGTGGCCAGCCCGGGCGAGGTGGATCGCCGTGGCGCTGCCCGCCGGTCCGGCGCCGGCAACAAGCACATCAGGGTGAGGCGACATGGCGCAGCACGATCCGATCAGTCGGCCTGAGGATGGTCTGATAAGCATTCCGGAACGGGGCGAGGCCGCAGGGATCCCGGAGGGCGCGTGCGTAGCTCGGGTAGGGGCGGGCGTCCCCGCCCGCCCCTACCCGAGCGCTCGAAGGGACCCTGCGGACGAGACCCGGTGCCACCACGAGACACTTGGGGAGCCGCCCTAGAGCTTCTGATACTCGACTCCGCCGAGCAGGAGGCGGGTCGGGGAGAAGCCGGGGAAGTCGTAGGGGTAGCGCACCGGCCCGGTCGCGCCGGAAAAGGTCACATCGATGGCGAAGTTCGCCATGCGGAAGGTACAGCCGCGGGTCGTCGTGTCGCTTGAGCCGACGAGATTCGAATAGGTGATGATGCGCCGCTGGCAGGTTCCGCCCTGGTTCAGGGCCCAGGTGGTGGTGACCGTCTGCAGATCGCCAACCAGATCGATCAGGAAGGTCACCTGCCACCGGCCGACCAGCGCCGGGTCGATGTTGCCGCCGCCGCTTCCGCCCCCACCGCCGCTTCCTCCCCCGCCAGGAAAGGTCACCGGGCCGCCGCCGCCTCCACCGGATCCCTCGCCCGCGTCGAGGGGCGGGCGGGAGGTGGCGCTGCAGCCGATCAGCAGCAGCATGCCGGTCAGCGCGACACCCACCAGCCGAGCACGGTTGCCGTGCCGGTGGCGAGGGCGTTCACTCCGTCGTTGGTCAGCCATGCCAGCCCTCCGGTGTGGCGGGTCGTCTGGCCGCAGCGATGCAGCCGGCGTTCGGTCGGCTGATCACAACTCGGGCAGTGAAACCGGCCCTGAGCCGCGGCGCCAAGTATCGAGTCGACCAGCATGCCGAGCATACCCAGAAGCAGGGCGGGGGAGAAGAGGGACGGGGCGCCGGCCGCGGCCGTGCTGGCCAGACCGACCAGCCCGGCGCCGATGGCGGCGCCTGCCGTACCGAGGAGGGTGACGCCGCCACTCGTCCCGGTCGGCACCTGCCCGCCGGTGAGGACGTGGCGCGGCAGGGTGCGGCTCCAGCCGCCGAAGGCGGTGGCCCAGGTATCTGCGGCGGCGGCGGCGAGGCTGATCGTCACGACCGGGAGTGCGGCTGGGCCGAGCACCAGCGCCGCGAGCGCCGCCGCTCCGCCATTCGCCAGCACCTGCCATTCGTCCCGCTGACTGCCCTTGGAATCGAAGCGCTCGGCGCTGCGGTCGGGGGCCAGGCGGGAGATCATGCTCGAGCCGATGAAGAAGGTGCCGAGCGCCGCCATCCCGGCCCAGCCGGTCATGCTCCCGATGCTGGTTCCCACCAGGCCGGCGGCGAGTGCCCCCAATCCGGTGAGCGCGCGCAGGCGCCAGCCGAGCACGGCGATCAGGGTGGAGAGGGCGAGGGCGAGGGGGAGGGGCATGTGAGAAGAAGAAAGGGAGCAGGTAGAAAGGGGAACGGGGAAGGGGGAAGGGGACGAATTCAAACCAAGTCACGCTACCGAATCACGCTGCCGATGGGTTATTGTAGTCGCGGCGCGTGAGATACATCACCTGCCTTCGCGTTACTGTGTCCTGTCACCTTTTTCCGGCCTCCTGCCACCTCCCTTGTCCGTCCCCACGATCATCCCCCTGAGCCTGCTTGAGGCGCTCCGCAATCTCGACACACCGGTCGAGGACGGGCTGGAGGAGCTGGCGGGCGAGATCGTGAACAAGCGGCTGGGCCTCTCCTCTACTGTTGCGGCGCAGATTGCCCGCTATCAGGAGATGGTGCGCAAGGACGAACCGGTGACGGTGGACGAGGCGATCGCGGTCTTCCGCCTGGCCGGCCGGCGGGAGGACGCCCAGCTGGTGTTCGCCGATGCGGGCCGGCGGGCGGCGCGCCACGCGGCGCGGGGCGGCCCGATCCTCTCCCGGGCCGCGGTGCGGGTGATGCCCGGGGGGCTGGGGCGTTCCTTCGGCGCGAGTGCCGCCGTGCGGGCCGCAAAGAAGGTGCTCGGCGCCCAGCTCAGTGTGGAGGAGGCGGGCGCGATCGGCCAGATCACCAAGCCGCTCTCCATGATCGCCGCGCCCGAGGGGCAGGCCTGTACGTTTTATGGCTCGGCGCTGGCCGAAATCCTCCGGCTGCTGACCGGATTCGAGGGGGCGATGGCCCACGAACGTTGCCGAGCGCGGGGCGACGATCGCTGTTTCTGGCGTGCCACCGCGGTTGGAGGATACGACTGATGCTGTTGCCCGACGTGAACCTGCCCCTGGTGCGGACGGCCCTCGCCGAACTGGGCCTCGATGGCTGGCTGCTGTTCGACTTCCGCGGAATCAACCCGATCACCGGCCGGATGCTCGGTCCGATCGGCTTCTCCAGTCGCCGGCTCTTTGTCTTCCTGCCGCGGGTCGGGGAGCCGGTGGCGATCGTGCACAAGATCGAGCTCACGCCCTTTGCCGACTTTCCCGGCCGGGTGATCGCCTACGCCACCTGGGAGTCGCTGCACGCCGCGATCGGTGCCGTGGTCGGCGGCAAGACGGTGGCGATGGAGATTTCGCCGGACGACGCCGTGCCCTACCTCGACCGGGTGCCGTTCGGCGTGGTGGAGCTGATCCGCCGGCTGGGCGGGACAGTGCGGCCGTCGGGGGCGCTGGTCACCCGGTTCGCCTCGGCGTGGTCGGCCGAGGAACTCGCCGGGCATCTGGTGGCGGCGGAGGCGCTGGCGGAGATCGCCCAGAGCGCGCTGCGGCGCGCGGTCCGCCTCGGCGGGACGGGGCTGACGGAGTCGCAGCTGCAGGGGGAGGTGATCGACGCGATCCATGCGCGAGGGCTGGTATTCGATCATCCGCCGATTGTGGGCTTCGGGCCGAATGCTGCCAATCCGCATTACGAACCGGTGGCGGGGCAGGACCGTCGGCTGCAGCCCGATGAGGTGGTGCTGCTCGATCTCTGGGCCGGCAGCCGGCTGGGGACGGTGTTCGCCGATCAGACCTGGATGGGGTTCTCCGGCACGGTGGTCCCGCCGAAGGTGGCGGAGGTCTGGCGCACGGTGCGGGATGCGCGGGATGCGGCGATCGCCGTGGTGCGGCGGAAGGCGGGGAAGGAGCCGCTGTTCGGCTACGAGGGCGACGTCGCGGCGCGCGGGGTGATCACGGCGGCGGGCTACGGCGAGTACTTCGTGCACCGCACCGGCCACTCGATCGACCGCGACCTGCACGGCTCGGGGCCGCATCTCGACAACTACGAAACCCACGATGACCGGGAAATCCTGCCGGGCGCCGGCTTCTCGATCGAGCCGGGGATCTACTTGTCAGGCAGCTTCGGGGTGCGCAGCGAAGTGAACATGGTGTGGGCGCCGGAGGGCCCTCGGGTGACGCCGGCGGTGCCCCAGGTCGAGTTGATCACGCCGTAGCGGGCGATTGGGGGATTGGGCGCTTGGGCGCCGGGGCCGATTTAATCCCGCTCGCGCCCGAAAAGTCCAAATCGCCCGATCGCCTGATCACCCAATCGACCCGTTGTTTCCTTCTGATTCATCGAAGTTCTGGTGTTTCATGCGGTTACACGGCGCTTCGTGGCCGAAACTCGCCATGTGACCCTTCCTTGACACGTGATTTTGGTCACGTCATATTGTTGTCACCCGATCGGGCCGCGATTGGGGCAATTCGCTGAATACGCACTTCGCACACCTGCAGCACATCCATCTTGGTAGGACCGGCGCTACACGTGATCACCCCCTTGGGTTGAGGGCGGCTCTTCGCCGTCGCGCCTTCACTGTTTCGTATCGCAGGCAGGTTTGTGTTCACGCCACTGGAGGATGTCTCCATGAGAGAATGCGGTGTTAGCGCCTTCGCCCGCCGAGCGCTGTGGGTCGCGCTCGCGGCAGTCGGCCTGCTCGTGTCAGCGGGTTCGCTGCACGCTCAGTCGACTGGTAAGCTCGAAGGACGAATTCGGGATCAAGCTGGTGCGCCCATTGCCGGCGCCCAGGTCCGGGTGGACGGGACGGCGTTCGGTGCCGTCGCCAACAGCCAGGGCTACTGGTTCCTGAACAGCGTGCCGGCCGGGTCGATCGACCTGACCGCCACGTTCGTCGGGTACAAGCCGGTCCGGGTGACCGGCCTTCGCGTGCTGGCCGGCCAGACGGTCACCCAGGACTTCGCTCTGGAACAGACGATCGTCGAACTGACGGATATCACCTCGATCGCGGCGGTCAACGCGCTGGTGCCGCGCGACGAAGTGGCGACCAAGCAGCGGATCGACGGCGAGTACGCCGAGAAGCTGCCGGTCGACCGCATCGCCAACGTCATCGCGCTGCAGCCGGGCGTCGTCATCAACAACAACGGCGGCATCAACATCCGCGGTGGTCGTGACGACGAAGCGGCGGTCTACGTCGACGGCGTCCCGGTCGGCGGCGGTGGCCGCGGTGGCCAGTTCGTCGGGCAGACCGGCGGCGCGGGCATCGGCAGCGTCGGCACCAATTCCTTCGAAGAAGCCTCGGTCACGACCGGTGGCTCATCGGCGGAGTTCGGCAACGCGCAGTCCGGCATCATCGCGATCCAGACCCGGGCCGGCGGCTCCAAGTGGGGCGGCAACTTCGGGTACGAGAACGACGCGCTCGGCGGGCTGAACCACAGCCTCGGGTTCAACCGGGTCACGGGCGGCATCGGCGGACCGATTGCCGGCAACCTCACGTTCTTCCTCTCCGGCGATATCGACGGCGCCAAGTCGCAGAACAACGGCGTGGATGGCCAGAAGAACCCGGTCTTCGTCCAGGCCGGGGTCGACACCACGGTCGCGGTGTTCAGCGGCACGCCGGCCGACACCAGCTTTGTCGATGTGCTGAAGTTCGCCGAGCACACCGGCACCTGCGACGAGTTCAAGGGGAGCAGCAACAGCCACATCCGGAACAACTACGGGCTGGATTGCCGCGGCGCCCAGCTGCCCTATACACCGGCCTCCAGCTACCGGCTGCAGGGCAAGCTGCAGTTCACGTTCGGCACCGGCAGCCGCATCGCCCTGACGGCGCTGCAGAGCTCCGGCCAGAACCGGGGCTTCAACTATGCCTCCATCACCAATCCGACCAACACCTTCGCCAACTGGAACAAGAACAACGTCATGACGTTGAACTGGACCCAGAGCCTGTCGAAGTCGGCGGATCGGGCGCTCGCGCTCGAACTCTATGCTTCGTACCAGTGGGACCGCGCGATCACCGGCCCGCTCACCCGCCAGGGCGAGCAGGACACCCGGGATCCGTTCGCCGGCTTCATGATCAAGAAGCCCAAGTTCCTGTTCGACCTGGGCAACTTCCCGATCGCGGGGATCGGCACCAATTTCCGCTGCAACTGCGGCGCGCTGTCGCCCTACGACGTTCTCGATCCCGACCAGTACGAACAGAGCTTCTCGTACCGCACGAATCCCTACGGGTTGTCCGGGGTGTTCCAGGGCTTTCCCGAGCAGGGCGGTCCCAGCGGGCGGCTGAGTCTGTACAAGGAAGACCGCGCCATCGGCAAGGGAAACCTCGACTGGCAGGTCGACCGGTATAACCGCGTCAAGCTCGGCGGGGAGTACACCAAGTACTTCATGAACGCCTACTCCTCCGGCCTCACCAGCCAGGCCTTCTCCGACGGCTATCACGAGAAGCCCACCCGGTGGAACGCCTTCCTCGAAGACCGGCTCGACCTGGGCGATGTCGTCCTCGTGGCCGGCCTCCGCTATGACTGGTACAAGACGGGCGCCAGCCGGCCCTACTTCACCGACAGCCTGGGCAACCAGTCCTACTTCCCCCGTATCTCCACGATGCCGGGGTACAACCAGGCGACGGAAGACACCCTGTTCGTGGCCGACAAGAGCCACAACTACCTGAGCCCGCACATTCAGGTGGCCTTCCCGGTGACGGAGCGGACCAACTTCCGGCTGTCCTACGCCCACCAGGTGCAGGCGCCGGACTTCAACCTGATCCTCGGCGGCATCAACACCGACCTGAGCATCACGAACACCAACCACGTCTACGGCACCGACCTCGACTTTGGCCGGACGGTCACCTTCGAGTTCGGCGTGCGGCATTCGTTTAACGACGACATGGTGCTCGACATCTCGGCGTACAACAAGGACAAGCTGTCCGACGCCGCCGGCCGCCTGGTGACGTTCTTTGATCCGCAGAAGAAGCAGAACGTCGATCTCCGGGTCATCACCAACGCCGACTTCGGCAACTCCCGCGGTATCGACATCCGGTTCGACCGGCGCATCGGTGAACTGTTCAACGGCAGCCTCGCCTACACCTTCGAGGAAGCCAAGAACACCGGGTCCAATCCGTTCACGTACATCAACTTCGGGTCCCGGATCCTGAACTCCATCAGCGGTGGCAACAACCCGCCGCCGCAGGGCATTCTGCCGACCGACCAGAGCCGGCCGCACAATCTCGCCGGCCAGCTGGCGCTCAACTTCCCCAACAACTGGAAGCAGGGGTCGGCCGCAGGCTCGATTCTGGAAAACGTCGGGGTGTTCGCCACCTTCCGGTTCGCCAGTGGCACCTCCTACACCCGCTGTCCGGTGTCCGACCGCTCGGATGACAACATCTTCTCCGGTGGTGTCTGCGGCCGCAGCATCGAGGGCGATTACAACGGCGCCCGTCTGCCGCAGTTCAAGCAGTTCGATCTGCGCCTGACCAAGGGCTTCGGGATCGGCGGCATGGACTTCACCGCCTACAGCGAAATCCGGAACCTGTTCAACTTCGTGAACATCAACCGGGTGTTCACCCAGACCAACGACATCAGGAACAACACGGAGCGGACCCGCATTCGCGAGGCCGAGCTCCAGTCGTTCGCCGACGAAGCCAGCCGGAACAGTGCCCTGCTGGCCGACAGCTCGATCGACCTCTCGTTCGGTGGGGTAGTCGATCCCCGCCAGGCGTGCGGCTCATGGAAGCAGCAGGACGGTGCCTCCGCGACTCCCAACTGCGTGTACCTGATCCGGGCGGAAGAGCGCTACGGCGACGGGGACCACATCTTCTCGCAGGCGGAGCAGACCCGTGCATCAGATGCGCTGTACGGCGTCTTCCGCGGGCTGAGCAGCTTCACCGGTGCTCCGCGCCGGATCCGGGTCGGTTTCGAAGTCAATTTCTAGCGTAACTCACGGTGGCCTGGTCGGGGAGATCACTCCCGGCCAGGCGCCCCGCATGTCACCGAGCGAGGGGAGAATGCACTCACGATTCCGTATGAAGGGCCTCATGCTGGCGGCGTTCGCACTGCTGATCGCCAGCATGGCGCTGCCCAGTCCGGCCTCGGCCGAGCCGCAGCCGGGAGCCAGAAAGAAGGGCTTCCGACTGTTTGCCCGCGCTCTGGGCGCCATGACCATCAACCAGATCTACTGCGGCCTGGCCTCGGACGGCCGGGTCTGCGTGGACTCGACCAACAGCTCCACCATCGGTGGCGGCTTCTGGCCCAAGGGGACCGCGGACCAGTACGTCTTCAACTCGGGTCTCCAGCTGGCCGGTATCATCGGCCCCGATGGCGGTCCCTGGGTGGGCGACACGGTCGGCGCCTTCTTCTTCGATCCGAAGGGCACCACCGAGCACGGCGAAGAAGTCCAGCCGATCTTCAACATCAGCAATCCGGCGGACGCTGCCATCTGGCCGGCTGCCGCCTGCGTTCCCAGCGGCACGGATCCGGTGGCGCAGCTGTTCGATCCGCTGCTGCAGACCGATCCGACGAACACCGTCATCACCAACTGCCGCCGCACGGCCTCGCAGGGTGACGTCTGGTTCGTGTCGACCGAAGCCAATCCGAGCCTCAAGGGTGGCCGCAAGCATCCCCTGGGCGTCGCGGTGGAAACCCGCGGCATGGGCTGGAACTTCCCCGTCGGCAATGAAGGCATCCTGTACTTCATCTACACCTTCTACAACATCTCCTCGACGGTCCGGGCGGACTATAACGCGACCCGCACCGAGCTGGCCGACATCCTGTACAACCGGGCGGTCGAATTCCACTCGGCGACGACGGCACAGGGGGTCAGCCTCCCGTCCGGGGGCTACACCATCACCAACCTGTTCGCCGCCTTCGCGGCGGACATGGACGTGGCCAATGCCGGTTCGAACTACTCGGGAGTGAACCTGCCGTTCGCCCTCGGCTACACTTACGACCACGAGTTCTCCGGCGTGACGCCGGGCTGGACGTTTGATCCCTCGATCTTCAGCGCGCCGTTCTTCGCTGGCGCCGGCTTCATCGGCGTGAAGTATCTCAAGAGCCCGACTGGCCCGGGCGCGATTCAGCTGTTCAGCAACACGATCAACGGCGGCGCTTTCGGCGACCCGGGCAACACGGTGCAGCTGTACCGCTACCTGTCGGGGGCCATCAGCGTGGCGGCTGGCGATGCGCCGTGCAACACCGGCAATCCGCTGGTCACCCACGTCTGCTACGTGAACAACACGTCGCCGGCGGACATGCGCTTCTTCCAGTCCTCGACGCCGCTCACGCTCGCTCCCGGCCAGGGTGGATCGATCGTGGTGGCGTACATCTTCGCCGCCCCGGTGAAGACGGCGGGTTGCGCTGCCGGCTGCGACGTGCTGCCGGGCGACGCGCTGCTGCTGACCGATCCGGTTGGGCTGGCGGCCACGGGTACCAATCTGGTGGACAGCATTTCCGGCTTCCGGGGCTACTCGGACCTGAACTCCGACGGCATCGTTCAGCAGTCCGAAATGACGGTGGTGAAGGGTTCACTGCTGGGCAAGTCGCTGGTGGCGCAGGCGGTGTTCGACGCCAAGTTCCTGCTGCCCTTTGCACCTGACCCGCCGAGCTTCTTCCTGATTCCCGGTGACAACGTGGTCACGGTCATCTGGAAGCCCACAGCGAGCGAAACCGCCGGTGATCCGTTCTTCGGTCTGGCGAACCAGCCGACGGCCGGGGGCAACCCCAATCCGCTCTACGACCCCAATTACCGCCAGTTCGATGTGGAAGGCTACCGGGTCTACCGCGGGCGGGTCGATGCGCCGAACGAACTGACGCTGCTGGCGCAGTTCGACTACACCGGCACGGTCATCACCGACTACACCGGGGTCATCAACAGTTCGGTCGATTGCGCGCCGGAATATGCGATCACCACAGGCTGCAACGCCGCGTTCGTCCCGAACCTCAAGGACGGCACGGCGCTGACGGTCGGCTTCGATTACGACCTGAACGGTCAGATCATCCAGATCAATGCCGGCTCCGGGCGCGTACCGCTGCTGGCCGGAACCGCACTGACCGTCAAGGCCGACTCCACCGTGACCGGTGGCGGCACCAACGGCGGCTGCGGGCCGAGGTCAGTCTGTCCCCAGCTGTCCAACAACGGCGTGCCGTTCGTCTACGTCGATGCCACGCCGCGCAACAACCTGCGATACTTCTACTCGGTCACGGCGTTCGACGTGAACTCGGTCGAATCCGGCCCGACCAGCCTGGAGTCACCGCGCAACACCAAGCCGGTAACTCCGGCCAAGCCGGCCACCGACTACGTCAATTCCTCGTCGGTGGCGGTCCAGGTCATCGGCCGCGGGGTAGCGATGGACACCATCATCACCGCTGACCCGACGATCAATGGCGTCACTGGTGTCTTCAGCGGCCCGGCCCGGCCGGCGAACAGCCTGGTCCCGGCCTTCGTGGGCCAATTGCCCAAGCAGGTCTTCGCCACCGGTGGCAGTTTCGCGGTGACGCTGGACAGCATCGGATCGGGTGAAGCCGACGCTACCGGCTGCTGCGGCGGCGTGGGCGCCACCGTCGCACCGACGACCTACTATGTGACCGTCAGCACCAACAGCGGCAGCACGCAGCTGGCCATTCCGATCCAGCTGAACGCCAACGACGACCATACCACCTCCGGCAACGCGCTCTTCACAGCGGCCACCGTCAACGGCCCGCTGGCGCAGCGGTACGGTGGCGACTCGACCTACAGCCTCAAGGGTGCCGCCTTCGACAGCATCCCCAGCATCTACTTCATCGGCGCGCCGGTCTTCGGATGCCGGATCAAGGGGGGAACGATTCCCACCGGCAACGAATGCATCTACAACGGTCACCGGTGGCGGGATGGTCCGTCCACCCCGACCTCGAGCCCGCTGCCCTCGGCCCGGCTCACGGCAGAGACTTTTGCCGATCCGAACTCCGGCAACTGTAATTTCAACGGCGGCAACAGCCCGGTCTGCGTGGCGGTGGACTACAACAACGCCGGGGCCCTGAGCGGGGTCACGACCGTCTACAACCCGCAGAGCTACTCGCAGCTGATCCGCCGGTGGCGCAACATGGAGGTGGTGATGACGCAGTTCTTCCGCGCCGCGGACATCAACGTCTACTGGGGCGCGGCCGGGGCAATCGATTCCGTCATCGACGTCACCCACAATGTCCCGATCGCCTTCAGCACGGAAGCCGGTCCGACCTGGGGCATTCTCCAGGCCTCCAACAGCGCCACGGCCGGTTCCTCGGATACCCGCGCCACGGTGCTAACGGCCAATGACCTGGCCTGCGTCGAGCCGTTCTTCTCGCGCAGCAGCAGCCCGCAGGCGCAGTATCCCTGCAGCACACAGTACAGCTTCGTGAACACCGTGACCGCGGGGAACATGGCGTTCTACAAGAATGCCCAGTCCGCGGCGGTCACCGCTCCGGTGGCGGCCGGCAACGGCTTCGGGCTCTACCTGTCCGGCACGTTCACGATGTTCGAGATGGCGAGCGGCTTGCCCCCGGCGGCCGGCACCGTCTGGACCATGCGCTCCTACGCCGGCATGATCCGCGGCGGTCAGGGCGTGGGCGGTGGCAGCACGGGATTGCCCTACACGTTCATCTCCGCGCTCCGTCCGTTCACCGCCGTCGGTGCGCAGGTCGCGGTGGTATATGATGTCGTGAACACGTCGCGGGCACCGACCTTTGCGGACCTGAAGCAGGTCCACACGGTGCCGGACCCGTACTACGTGACCAGTCAGTTCGAACAGTCCACGGACAACAAGATCATCAAGTTCGTGAACCTGCCGCAGCGCGCCATCATCCGGATCTATTCGTCCAGCGGCGTGCTGGTGAACATCCTCGAGCACAACTCCGTGACCTTTGGCGGGGATGAGACGTGGAACGTGCGCAACCGGAACAACCAGGTCGTGGCCAGTGGGGTGTACTTCTACCACATCGAGGCCAACGGCGTGAGCGGTGGCACGGCGCGCCGAGTCGGGCGCATGACCATCGTGAACTTCGCGCAATAGTCCTCGACGGTCTGGGGGGGCCTCCGGCCCCCCCGACCCTGCACCCAGGAGATCGGACCCCATGATCCAGATTCACACCTCGCGCCTGGTGCTCGTCGCGGCCCTGCTCGGCGGATCGGTTCAAGGCCTTGCGGCCCAGGCCGGCACCAAGCAGGACAACACCGCCTACGGCACCACATCCGCGGAATTCCTGCTCCTCGGAGCCGGTGCCCGCGGCACCGCGCTCGGCGGCGCCTACACCGCGATCGCCAATGATGCGAGCGCGCTGTATTACAATCCCGCCGGCGTCGCCCTCATGACCCGACCCGGCATGATAGTCGGCACATATGACTACGTGGCCAACACCCGCTACAGCTGGGGCGGCATCGCCTTCCCCTTCAGTGGCGGCTCCAAGACCTTCGGTGTGCAGCTCGGCACCTTTGGCTTCAAGGACCAGCCGGTATATACCGTCGAGCAGCCCGACGGGACTGGCGCCACCTACGATGTGAGCGAGACGTTCCTGGGCCTTACCTACGCCCAGAACTTCTCGGACCGCTTCTCGGCGGGCTTCACCGGCAAGTTCATCAGCGACAACCTGGGTGACGCCAGCGGCAAGGCGTTCGCGATCGACTTCGGCACCAATTTCCACGCGGCGCTGAACGGCCACCCGGTCAAGTTCTCGTTCGTCCTGTCCAACCTCGGCACCAATATCGGCTACAAGGGGAATGCGCTGGTGACTGCCTCCCCCCGCGATCCGATTCCCGGTGAGAGCGATGTCCCGGGCCTGGACCAGCCGTCGCAGCTCCGTACCAAGGCGTTCCCGCTCCCGACCACCTTCCGGGTCGGCCTCGCCTACGACGTGCTGACCGCATCGAGCACCCGCTTCACGCTGCTGTCGGACTTCAACCAGCCGAACAACAGCAAGGCCGGATTCTCGGCCGGCGCCGAATTCATGACCCGCAACCTCGGCGGCTCCAACTTCTCCGCCGCGCTGCGCGGGAGTTACACCTATATCGCGTCGAACAACCTGCAGCCCACCACGCTGACGACCTCGCTCAGCAGCGAAGAGAATCTGCATGGTATCGCCGCCGGCGGTGGCCTGATGTACGGGCAGGGGAACTTCAATCTGAGCGTTGACTACGCCTTCAAGTATCTGGGTATCCTGGGGGCGACGCACTTCGTCAGCTTCGGACTCGGCTGGTAAGGCTGTTACGGGGCGGGCGGAGCACTGCGGGCCCCGTCCAGCCTACAAGGATTGCAATGCGACGTTGGATGCTTCTGGCCGGGCTCGCGGCCACCATGGCGGCCCGCCCGGCGGTAGCGGCGGCACAATCGAATCCGGTGGTAACCGTCCGGTGCTTCAGATTCTACCGGGCTGACCAGCAACGCACGCTGGTGACGGCGTTCGTCGAAGTCCCGTACGCGCTGCTGGAACCGCCGTCCAATGCACCGCATGGCGATCTCCGATACGGTGTCACGGTCCAGATCACGGACCCGAAGGGCAAGCAGCTGGAAGGTCAGTCCTGGCCTGGCCGGGCCCGGGCGGACCTCAGGAACGCCGGTGCCGTCGCCTTCGAGATGCTGGATTTCTCCCTGGAACCGGGAACTTCCCGCATCGAAGTCGCCGTCACCGACTCGATCTCGGGGAAGCGTTTCATCGCATCGACCAATGTGACGGCCTGGTCCGAAGCACCTGGCGCATCGGATCTCATGCTGTCGCCGAACATGCGGATCGCCACCGGCAGCGACACCATGCCCAAGTCGGGCGAACGCCGCTGGGGCAACACGCTGGCAACGGCAGTGACGGAGCTCCGGCTCAGTCCAGTTCGTCCCAAGGCGTTCTACCTGCTGGAAGCCTATTCGGCCACCGCCGATTCCGGCACGATGCAGGTCCGAGTGACGGATTCGAGCGGTACCGCGCTGGTGACGACGCGGGCCACGCCGATCCGAGTGGTAGCGGGCGGCTCGGTGTTGAAGGGGGCGCTGGATCTGACGGGGCTCCCGTCGGGCAGATACACGCTGGCGGTCCGGCTCGACGTCGGCGGCAAGATCCAGGAACGCGCCGACCAGTTCGTCATGGCCGACTTCCAGGAGACGATGCAGCGGGAACAAGCCCGTCTCGCCGAGCTCCGGGAATCCGATGAAGGCTATTTTGGACTGTTGAACGAAGAGCAACTGCAGGAGGCGTTTGCGCCGCTGATCTATCTGGCGCCGTCGGAGTCGTTGTCGGTCTGGAAGTCCGGGCTGACGATCAGGGCCAAGCGGGAGTTCCTGACCCGGTTCTGGACCGGAAGGGATCCGACGCCGCCGACCCCGAAAAACGAACGGCGGGAGGTGTTCTACTCCCAGATCGCGGAAGCCAACCGACTGTACGCCGAAGGCGGCCGCAGCACGACGCCGGGATGGCGGACCGACCGGGGCCGGATCTTCGTCAAGTTTGGACAGCCGGGCGATGCCCTCGACCGACGCACCAGCACCGGGTCGGCACCGCCGTATCAGGTCTGGCGCTACACCCGGGGCAAGGAGCAGTACTACATCTTCGCGGATCGAACCGGCATCGGGGCGTACAAGCTCCTGGCCACCAACGATCTCAGGGAAACAAGCCTCGCCGGATTCCGGGAAATCCTGGGTGGCGAGGCGCTCCAGGACATCAGCCGCTGGCTGGGCATCGACCTGTTCAGTGGGGATACCAGAAGTGGAAGCAATCAGTAGTCGCAGTCGACTTACCAGATCGCAGACCCCGTTCCCCAGCGAGCGGTGATCACGTTTTCGTCTTCAGACACGAGGGACACAGTCATGAACCGTGTGATGCGTAGTACGGTCGTCCTCGCTGCCGCGCTCGGCGCGCTCTCCTGCAAGGGAGATCCCACCGACTCTCTCCGCAACGGTATCGACCATCTGGTCGCCACACCGTCGGTCCTCTTCATCGGCGGACCGGACTCGACCCAGTCGGTCCTGATCGAGGCCGTCGACGATCAGGGGAACCGCCTGTCGGGTACCTTCTCGCTGGTGTCCGCCACCGCCGGCCTGTCTGTCGTCCAGGACGCGGCGTTCAACAATGTCTACAACAGCGCCGGGCAGCTCGTCAGCCCCAAGAACTGGACCCGGGCCAAGTACAACATCACCACCGTCGCTGGATCGGGCTTCGAGAACGCGGTCTTCGCGGTGGGCGGGAAGCAGATCACGGTCCCGGTCCGGATCGTGGCAACCGCCATCCCTTCCATCACACTTTCCACCGCCGCCGCCAATGCCGGTGATACCGTCGTCGCGACGGCCCCGGCCAACTTCCGGTTTACCACCGCTTCAGTCGCCACGGGAACGGGTGGTGTGGTCGTGAAGACCGGGATCTCGGCGGACAGCTCGCAGTTCTCCTTCATCGTCGGCCCGAGTCTCAACGGCACTGTTTCCTTCACCAACTTGGTGCTGCAGTATGCGCCGACGGTGGCGAACTACGGCTCGACCTCGGCCGGTACGCTAACCAGCCCCGCAGTTATCGACTTCCCCGGGGTATTCTCCAACTCCACCCCGAGCAGTTTTCCGGCGCAGGACACGGTCACGCTTTCCGCTCCCGGCTTTCTCTTCCTTCCGACGGCCTCCGTGACGGTTGGTGGCACTGCGGCCATCGTAGTCGCTCTCGCGGCCGACAGCAGCTCGATCAGCTTCGTCCCGCTGGCTGGTTCCACCTCCGGGCCAGCGACGGTCAACGGGATAGTGCTGAGCTTCCTGACGTCCGTCTCGCTCAACATCCCAACGCTGGCCTCGCTTACCGTGGCGGCTGCGTCCGGCGCGACGGCGCTGGCAACCGCGCCGACCATCAACATTCCCGCCACCGGCACGACGTCGTTCTATGGGGACGCAGGTCAGTTCGCTTCCGCTGCGGAGTGCGGCAACATCGGGAATCACTGCCGCTTCTATAAGCTGGTACTGGCTGCCCCCAGGACTTTCGGCGTCTCGCTCGCCTGGGGAAACACCGCAGACATCGGTGGCTACTTCATCGACGCGGCCGGCAATGACCAGTTCGGTGATTTCGCCTGCGATTCTTTCGGATCCGGGGCCGGCGGCCAGCCCGAGGCATGCAGCCAGACGCTCCCCGCAGGCACCTGGTACCTTGCGCTGGCCGACTTCACCGGCACGGCACAGAACACTGGAAACGTCCGGCTGACGATCACCGGGCAGTAAGTTCGCTGGTAGCAGCGGGAACGGCCCCCGGTGAAAGCCGGGGGCCGTTCTGCTTGGCTACCGATGCAGGAGCTGGTAGGCAGACTAACTCACGGCGTCAGGAGCGGACAGACGTGACCGCCTGCACCGTCTGGGGAGGACTGATTCAGGTCGCGACAACCTTGAACTGAGCCGCACCCCCAGATGACGAAGTCAGGTACACGAACCCGACGTACGTGCCACTGGTCACCGTATAGTCCACGTCGACTTCCGCCGACTGTGCTACGGCCAGGGTCCGGCTGCTCGGATGAACCGAGCAGGTCAGCCCGGTGGTCGTCGTGCAGGAGAGTGTCGCAGTCCCGGAGGCGTTCCCGGTATTGGTCACGGTGAACCCGTGGGATCCGGATACCGGACTCGGTCCGGGATGCTCGACAGCTGGAGGGTCCGCTG
>JAWXBX010000096.1:0-22143 GCA_034440415.1 Gemmatimonadota bacterium
AGTGAGGAGGAAGGAGTGAAGCGAGCTCCCCAAGGAAGACGTCCCTGAGGAGCCCCAATTGCCCAACCGCCACTCCCTCGCGCCGAGTCGCAGCTGCGCTGCTCCTAAGGCGCTTCGGTCGCCGCCCAACCGCCCTACTTCACCCCGTGCATCAGCTTGTTGACCAGCGGCGCCACGACGAAGAGCACCGCTCCCGCCCCGATCAGCGCCCAGAAGCCGAAGGTATAGCCGCTCAGCGCCGACGCCGTCGTCATGCCGGTCTCGCCGCTGACCGCGCTGGCGAAGATGCCGGACAGATTGTTGCCGATGCCGATCGACACGAACCAGCCGCCCATCGCCAGGCCGCCGAGGCGGGACGGCGCCAGCTTGGTCACCATTGAGAGGCCGATCGGTGATAGGCACAGCTCGCCGACCGACTGGATGAAGTAGACGGCGACCAGGGTCCAGAACGGGATCTTGCCGTCCACGCCGACCAGCTTCGACAGCGCGAACATGAGCAGCAGGAAGGCGAGGCCGTTGAACAGCAGGCCGAGCCCGAACTTGCGGGGAATGGATGGATTGGCGTTCCAGGCGGAGGCCATCTTGATCCAGATCCAGGCCATGACCGGTGCCAGGGCGATGATCGCCACCGAATTGACGCTCTGGAACCAGGCCGTCGGGAAGATGAAGCCACCGAGATCCCGGTTGACGATCTGATCGGCGAGGAAGGTGAAGGAGCTTCCAGCCTGCTCGAAGAACATCCAGAACAGGATGTTGAAGACGAAGATGATCATCATCGCGATCACCCGGTCCCGCGCCACCTTGCCCTCGCGGATGGCTTCCACCATCAGGAGGAAGACCAGCACGACGAAGAGCGCGGAGAGCACGTACTGCAGGATCGTCCCGCCGACGGCGAGCAGGGCATAGATGACGGGAATCATGAACAGCGTCCCGAGCGCCACGACCAGCACGCGATGACGGCCCATCGCCTCCGGTTCCGGGGCGCCGATCCCCTTCAGTTGGGCGCGGCCGAACCAGAACCACACCAGGCTGACCAGCATCCCCACCCCGGCGGCGATGAACACGTACTTGTAGGCCGGCGCGCCGGCGGTCCCGAAGATGGTGCTGGCGAGCCACCCGGTCAGCAGCGGCGCGAGGAACGCCCCGCTGTTGATGCCCATGTAGAAGATGGTGAAGCCGCTGTCCCGCCGTTCATCCGCCACCGCGTAGAGCCGGCCGACCAGGGTCGAGATGATCGGCTTGAACATCCCGTTCCCGCAGACGATCGTGGCGAGTCCGAGCTTGAAGAGGGTGGGACTGGGCACCGCGATCATGAACAGACCCGCGGCCATGAAGACGGCCCCGACCAGGATGGATCGCTGGTGGCCCAGGTACTTGTCGGCGACGTAGCCGCCGAGAATCGCCCCCGCGTACACCAGGGCGAGGTACGAGCCATAGGTCAGGTTGGCGGCCGCCTGCCCCGTCGCCGATCCGCCGTGAAACTGTTCCACGATGTAGAGCACCAGCGCCCAGCGGATGCCGTAGAAGGCGAACCGTTCCCAGAACTCCGACATGAACAGCATCCAGAGCGGGCCCGGATGACCCAGGACCTGCTTGAACTCGGGGATCGCGGCTTCCGCCGGTGGCGAACCAGCTGCAGTGCTCATGCGCGTGCTCCAGTGGCAGGTGTAAGGATCAATGCTTCCGCAGGATGTCCGCCAGGACCACCCGGTCGATCATCCCGTCCATGCGGACGCGGACGTCGTAATTCTCCCAGTACATGAAATCGCGCAGCGCGGCGAGAAAGACCGCTGTGGCGCTGCCGGTTGGCGCCTTCAGCCACTTCTCCGGCTGGCCCGCCGGCTCCTTCAGCAGGATCGGCTCGAGCTGCCGGACGATCTCCGGCGTGATCTGTATCAGGTCCGCGGTCTCGCTGGGGAAGAAGTGCAGCTTGTGCAGCGCGAGCAGGCGCTCGAGTTCCGCGATCGGGTCGACCGCGTCATACACCCGGATATCGATGAACCGGTCGTTGGCGCCAAGATAGCCGCCGTGCTTCCGCACCACGAGCAGCGCCGCCGACTGCATGCCCCGCCGGTCGCCCCCGCCCGCCTGCCCCGCCTTGAGCGCCGCCATCAGCCGATCGGCGAGCGAGCCGGTGGAGCGCTCGAACGTCCGGGCCAGGTTCTTCACCGTCTGGTCCGCCACCATGATGTTGGCCTGGGCAGCGTAGCCGCGACCTGCGATCACCGCGCCCTTGCCGCCGAGCACCTGGCACCCCGGACGCGACGGTACGCCTTCCACCCGCACCGAATCGACGCCTTTGGGCAGCACGGCGCCACAGCCCACCCGTCCGCCGGCCCAGTCAAAGGTGCGGGTCCCGGTGAAGCTCGCCGAGTTGCCGCGGGCGTCGATCATGCCGACCTGCCGGTCCTGCAGCATCGTGTCGGAGCGCATGATGATGCGGAGCGCCTCTTCGGCGGTCGCCCCCTGGGCGATCAGCTCGAGGCCGCGCTCACCGTAGGCGGTGTTGCCCAGGCTCTGCGTCGCCACCGCGCCCACGCCGGCGATCCCCCAGGGGACGATGCCGCCGACGTTGGGAAACTTGGACTCGACCACCACCCCGAGGTCGCCGGTGGCGGAGTCCCAGGCGACGATGCTGTAGGTGTGGGCCAGCTTCTGGAAGTGCGCCGGTGGGGTGAGCGGCTGCTGGGCGAGCAGTGAGGAGTGAGGAGCAATGAGTAGCAGATATGGGACCATCGCAACTGCCCCGAAACGCAGGGGCGCCCGACAGGACCGCAGTCGTGATCGCCGGGAGAACGGTTCGGACTTCATCGATCTATGGCTCCTCACTCCTCACTCCTCATTCTCTCCCCAGCTTCTTCTTGAGGTGATCCAGCTGCGCCTGCACCGCGGCATCCATGCGGGACCGCTCGAGGCGGCCCTTGAGCAGCTCTCCTTCGACGTCCGTCTCCGGCCGGGGCGCGCCGGCGGCCTCGAGATCGCGCCACGCCGCCGCCTGGGCCGGGGTCGGCCCCGCCTCGGTCCCTTGCCGGTTCTGCTTCAACTCCAGGGTCCACTGGGCGACGTCGCGTTCCGCCAGCTGCAGCTCGTCGCGCTGGACCGCCACCTTCTTTTCCAGCAGCGCAATCCGCTCCCGATGCCGGCCCGCGAACTGCTCGGCCACCTGCACCGTCTCCGGATCCGGCACCGCCGCCGCGAGTTCGCCCCGCCGCTCGGCGTCGATCAGCTGCTGCCGCTCCAGGGTCAGCGCCAGCTCGCTCCTCTGCAGCGCACTCCGCATCTCGCCCACCGCCACCTTGGCGTCGAGCACGGCGGCGTGGAGCTGCGCCGCGCGGGCGCGCGGGTCACCCGGCGAGGTATGGTCGGCGAGGAATCGCTCGAACCGGGCCTTGAGCCCATCAAGCACAGGGGAACATCCAGGGTCGGGGGGACGAGGAATGGTACGGGCGGCTCCCGGGGGGCGTCAAGGAAGACGGCGCGTTACTTTTGCACCATGCGAATCCTCCTTCCCGGGCTGGCTCTTGCGGCGGCCATCGGCTGTGGCCCGCAGCGCGCCGGCGGAGCCTGCGGTATCACCGCGATCGCCGGCGCGACGATGCTGCTGCAGGAGTTCGGCATTCCGGATCAGACCCTGAGCGTTCCGCCACCCGGCCTGCCAGAGCGGCTCGTGGCGCGGGTCGCCGCCGGTCCGGCGTTCGAGGCGGTGGTCGGTCGTACCGCCGACAGCGGCTGGGTGATCGGCGTCGAGGGCAGTCCTCCCGCCCCGATCCGGCCGGGATTCGGCGTCCTCATCCTCGATCTCTCGGGCCGGGCGCGCGGCGTGATGCTGTACGAATCCGAACCGCTCCGCGGGGCGCCGATCATCGGCAAGGTCGCCCTCGACACCCTGATGCTGCCCCTCATCGGGATCCAGCTCGATCCCGCCCGGTTCGAAGATCCGGGCTGCCCCCTCTTCCCCGACAGCGTCATCGCATGAGCGGACCGCGTATCGGCGTGACCGGCGTAACCCGGCATGTGCTGGGCGCCGACCGGAGCCAGGTGAACGCCGCCTACGTCTATGCTGTCCTGCACGCCGGCGGTGTGCCGCTCATCCTGCCTCCGCTGATCCGGCCGGAAGATGCTGGCACCGTCCTCGACTCTCTCGACGGACTGCTCCTCTCCGGCGGCGAAGACGTGGATCCGGCGCACTTCAACAGCGAGCCGCACCCCGCCCTGGGCGACGTGGACCCGAAGCGCGACGCCTTCGAACTCGCCCTCTTCCGCGAGGCGTGGCGGCGGCAGATGCCGGTCCTCGCCATCTGTCGCGGACTCCAGCTGGTCAACGTCGCGCTGGGCGGCACGCTCTGGCAGGACATCCCGAGCGAGCGCCCCGGCGGGCTGGGCCACAAGCAGGAGGCCGACCGGGACGATCGCACTCACCCGGTGGATCTCGTCCCCGGCTCCCGACTCGCCGCCGCGCTCGGCGCCACCCGTTGCGACGTCAACAGCTTTCATCATCAGTCGGTGCGGCAGCTCGCCTCGGGCCTGATGATCACGGCGGCGGCCCCCGATGGAGAGATTGAAGGCCTCGAGAGCGCGGCAGGTGCGCCCTGGCTGCTGGCCGTGCAATGGCATCCGGAGGAATTCCACGCTGATCACGAGGCTCCCGATCACGGCCTCTTCGCCGCGCTGGTCCAGGCGGTTCGGGGGTAGCGGCGGGCGCGTCCCCGCGGATGGGCCCCGGCCAGACTCCCGAGCTTGTGCTGAGCTGCCCTAGTGGGAGTAGCCGTTGGGAAAGAGCACCCGCTCACTGATGCCGTTGAGCGCCGTGCGGATGGCGGGGTACCGTTCCGCAACTGACTGGAGGATCCCATCGAGGTGATACTGGTCGGCCAGCGAATGGTCGGAGGCCATCGCGAAGCCGCGTCGGCCCAGTCCGTCGTAGTAGCTGAGGTCGGGGCCGCCGTGCCGCAGGCGCCGCGCTTCGATGTAGTGGGGGAACAGCCCCGCCAGCCAGAGGGCGTAGTTGCCGAGGTGCACCAGCACCTTGAAGCGGCGCTCGCCCTGCGTGGCATCGAGGTCGGCGAGGATATCGACCATGTAGCGGTGCGAATGGTCGTCGTGCCAGTCGACCCGGGTCGCCCGGTCCCGCTGTCCGAATTCCAGCAGCAGCGCCGCGAGGTAGTCGGCCAGGTCCCGATCATCCACATCCGCCGCCCTGAGCGCCTGGCGGACCAGTACATAGAAAAAGAGCGCTTCGCCCGGCACCAGGATCGACCGCACCGCCAGCAGCCGTTCGGCGAGCAGCGGCACATCGAGCAGCGGGTCAGGCCCCTCCAGCTCCAGCTGGCGTTCGAGCGCGGCGCGGCGGCCCGCCGAGCCGCGGCTCAGCAGCAGCAGCACCAGCTGCAGATCGGCCGGCTGCAGCCGGCACCGGGTATTCGCCAGAATCATGACCGACTCCCTTCACGCTGAGACGCCTGGTACCCCTGCCCGGGATGTCGCCGGTGGGAGCGGCCTGCCCCGGCTTGTGGCCTTTGCCCGGGCCGTCACCGGCACCCTCCGCCCTCCTACTCTTCTCGACCATCTGGTGCAGGAAGTAAAGGCAACCCTCATGCCCGACGGAGTGCGCGCCGTCGCCTTCGATGAGCAGGGAGAGGAGGAGAGTGCCAGCGGGCGGTCGGATGATCCCGCCATGGCCGCCGCGATCGCCGAGGTCATCCGCAGCGGGCTGCCCTGCCAGAAGGGGCGGAAGGGGGGAGAGGTGTGCGCCCTCCCGCTCTCCGGTCGGCGTGCGTTGCTCGGTGTCCTGGCCGTCGACTGCTCCCCTACCCTGCTCCCCAACGAGCTGCTGCTGCTCGAGGGACTCGTCGCGATCACCACCGTGGCGTTGGAAGGGTCGCGCCTCGCCGCCGCCGCCGAGGCCAGCCACCGTGCGTGGGAGGGGGCGGCGGATGCGGTGGATTTCGCCATCGTGGTGCTCGACCGGGCGGGCCGGGTGGAACGGGCCAATCGCGCCTTTGCCGCGCTGATCGACCGGCGCACCACGCCTCTGGTCGGTCGTCCGTGGCCCGATCTGCTCCCGCCCAACTGGCACGCTGCAGTCTCGGAGTCGCTGGCGGCGAGGGAGCCAACCGCCGTCGAGCTGACACTCGGGGGCCGCACACTCGCGGTGACCGCGTTCCGCGCCGCCGTGGTCGAGCCGGAACGGGCGGTGCTGGTGTTCGAGGATCACACCGATCGCCGCCGGCTGCAGGAACGGCTGGTCCAGTCGGAAAAGTTGTCCGCCATCGGCCAGCTTATCGCCGGTGTCGCCCACGACCTCAATAACCCGCTGACATCGGTGGTGGGCTTCGCCGATTTCCTCGCCGAGACCGCCGAAGTCCCGCCGCGGCTGCGCGAACCGCTGCGGGTGATTCAGCAGGAGGCCGAGCGAGCCTCGAAGATCGTGAAGAACCTGCTGAGCTTCGCGCGGCGGCAGGAGACCCGCCAGGTCGCATCGCTCATCCCGATTCTCGAGGCGACGGTCGGGCTGTTCCGCAACCAGTTGAGCGGCGAGCAGATCGAGCTGCAGCTCGAGCTGGACCCTACCCTGCCCGACCTCGATCTCAGCCCCAACCAGGTGCAGCAGGTCTTCGTCAACCTGCTGCAGAACGCGGCACATGCAATCATGGCGGTGAACCGCCCCGGCACCGTGCGGGTGCGCGCCCGGCATTGGCTCGAGGGTGCCGCGGTGGATGTGTCGGATGACGGACCGGGGATGCTGAGCGAGGTCGCGGCCCGGGTGTTCGAGCCGTTCTTCACCACCAAGAACGAAACCCAGGGCACCGGCCTTGGCCTGTCGATCAGTCAGGGCATCATCAAGGAACATGGCGGCCGGATCACCCTCACCACGGCGCCGGGAGCCGGGGCGACCTTCACGGTGGAGTTCCCCGCGCGGGTGCCGGGACGGATTCATCCGCCGCAACCGGCCGAGCCCGCCGCGCCCGGCGGCCTGCGGGTGCTGGTGATCGACGATGAACCCCACATCCTGCACTACCTCCGCGCCACACTCGAGGCCTGGGGTCACATCGTGGAGACGGCGATGGACGGGCAGGCCGGACTCGAGCGCGCGCTGACCGAACCATTCGACCTGATCCTCTCCGATCTGCGCATGCCGCGGGTGGGGGGCCGGGAGTTCTACGAGCAGCTCACGCTTCGCTCACCCGAAGCGGCCGGACGCGTGGCGTTCAGCACCGGCGATACCGTGCGCGGCGACACGATGGCGTTCCTCGAAGCGCAGGGTCGGCCCTGCCTGCAGAAACCCTTCAGCCTGGCGGAACTCCGCAGCCTGCTGCGCGACGCGGCCCGCCGGTGAGAGTGGTGCATGTCGCCCGCGGCCGCGACTGGCGCGGCGGCGAGCGCCAGGTGCTGCGGCTGATGCTCTCGCTCGCACCGGAGACCGGGCTGGAACAGTCGCTGTTCACCGCCGCCGATTGCCCGCTGGCGCGGGCCGCCGCGGAGGCGGGACTCGTGGTGCATCCCGCCATCTGGCGCGCCGCCGCCGACCCACGGGCGCTGGTCGGCCTGCACCGGCTGCTGCGCCGCACCGAGCCGCCCCGCCTGCTGCACGCCCATGACAGCCACGCACTGCTGCTGGCCCACCTCGCCGGCCGCTGGGATCAGCTCCCGGTCATCGCGACTCGGCGGAGCGCCAATGTGCCTGGCTGGTACGGGCCGTGGCCCCGGACCACCGGTGTGATCGCGATCTCGACTGCGGTCGAGCAGGCGCTCCGCGCCGGGGGTGTACCGGCAGATCACATCAGCGTCATCCCCTCGACTGTCCCCGTCGCGCAGCTCGCGGCAGAGGCCGGCGCTCGCGCCGGCGATGGGCCGATCGTCGCCATCGGAGCACTCACCACCGAAAAGGGCCACGATGTGCTGCTGGCGGCGCTGCCCATCATTCTCAAGCGCGTGCCGTCGGCCCGCGTGGTGATCGCCGGCGCCGGTCCCGCCCGGTCGGCATTGGTGCGGCAGGCCGCTGCCCTCGGTATCACGGATCGGGTCGAGCTCGCCGGCGCCGTCGACGACATCCCCGCGCTGCTGCGTCGGGCCGCGGTGCTGGCGCATCCCTCCCGGCGCGAGGCTCTCGGTACGGCGGTGCTGGAGGCGATGGCCGCGAGCGTACCGGTTGTCGCGAGCCGAACCGGAGGGCCGATCGAACTGCTGGACGGAGGCGCCGGGCTGCTGGTGGAGCCGGACAATCCCGAGGCGCTGGCGGCCGCGCTGCTCACCGTCCTGCTGGATCCGGAGGCCGCGGCGCGGCGTGCCGCGACGGCCCGCGCGCGTGTCAGCGCCTATGCCGGGGCCGGGATGACAGGGCGGGTAATCCAAGTGTATCGTTCGGCGCTTGCCGCACCCTAGGAGACAATGCTCTACCTCTGCATTCCGAGCCACGATGAGGCCGCGACGGTCGGCCTGCTGCTGTGGAAGATCCGGAAGACGTTTCAGGCCTTTCCCCGCGAGTACCAGATCCTCGTGGCGGACGACGCCTCCTCCGACACCACGGCGGAGGTGCTGGAGCCGTACGCGAACGTCCTGCCGCTCACAATTGTCAGGCATGGCGAACGGCATGGCTACGCCCGCTCGCTCGAGGCGCTGCTCCGGCTCGCGGTGGAGCGGACCGACCGGCCCAAGCGGGACGCGGTCATCGTGATGCACGCCGACTTCGCGCATGGACCGGAATACCTGCCCGAACTGGTGAAGCGGCTCGAAGGCGGCGCGGACATCGTGACCACCGAGGCGACGCTCGCGGGGGAACCCTCCCGCGGGATTCGCTGGGTACGACGCGGCGCGCGCTTTCTGCTCCGTGGTGTTTCGGTGCCGGGCGTCCGCGATCTCTGCTCGGGATTTACCGGCTATCGGCTGATGAGTGTCAAGAATGCGCTCCGGGCGCAGCCCGGGCCGCTCCTCACCACGGACGGCTGGACCGCAAACGCGGAACTCCTCGCCCGGATCGCCTGTCACGCCCGGCGGATCGACGTCGTCCCCGTGGTGGAGCGCCATGATCTCCGGCCCCGGCTCTCGCGACTGGATCCCTGGCCCCTCGCCCGGCAGCTCTGGCACGACGGCGGGCGGCTCCGGATCCGGGCCCCACGCAACACCGAGGCTCGCACCGCCTCCGCGCCGCGGGCCGCGGAAGACCAGGAAGTGGAGGAAGTCACCTCATGAAGATGCTGTTCGCGGCGCTCGGCGCCGCGCTGATCTCGACCAGCCCGGCGGCGCAGTCCGCCCCGCTGCCCGGGCCTGTCCCCGCGGCGCTTTCCGTTGCCGCGGACAGCTATCCCTTCGCGGTCGGCGAGCGGCTCGAGTACGCCGCCAAGCTCGGCTTCCTCCGGCTCGGTACCGCCTGGCTCTCCGTCACCGCCATCGACACCGTGCGTGAGTCGGAGTCGTTCGTCTTCGAGTTCGGGCTCGACGCCTCGGCGCCGTTCTACAAGAGCCGCAACGTGATGCGGTCCTGGACCGGGACGGCGGATCTGATCTCGCGCCGCTTCCACCAGGACCTGGTCGAGAACGGCAAGTCACGGAAGAAGTACTACGACATTTACCCCGACTCCCTGTTCTACACCCAGGAAAACCGGCCGGGCACCAGGCCGTCGGTATCCGATCCGCTGGACGATGCCGCCTTCTTTTATTTCCTCCGCACGATTCCGCTGGAAATGGGCAAGACGTACACCTACCAGCGCTATTTCCGGAAGGAATGGAATCCCGTCACCATCCGCGTGGTGAAGCGGGAAAAACTGGACATCCCCGGTGGCAAGGACACGCCGTGCATCATCATCAATCCGGAAGTCGGTGAGGAAGGGGTCTTTGCGCCGCGGGCCAAGGCGATGCTCTGGCTCACCGACGACGCGCGCCACCTGCCGGTCCAGATCCGCTCCAAGCTGCCGTTCGGGACCGTGACCCTCGTCCTCGAGAAGATCGGAACGGAGCCGGCCGCGCCGTGAGCGAATACCGCGAAGCTGATCTCGCACGGCTCACGACCGTCGGGATCGGCACGCGGACCAACCGAGTCGACCCTTCCCTGCTTGCCGGTCTGCCGGCCGCCGCCCGCGCCGAGCGCGGGTTTCACGATTTCCTCGACAGCCTCCCGCGTACCCTCGCCGCCGACCAGCTCCGCGCCATCGCCGCCGCCATCGCCCGCGCGCATCGCGCCGGCAAGGGCGTCGTGCTCCTGGTCGGTGGCCATGTCATCAAGGTGGGCCTCGGGCCGCTGCTGGCCGACTGGGTCCGCCGCGGCATCGCGACCCATATCGCCATGAATGGCGCCGCGGCGATCCACGACTTCGAGCTCGCGGCGTTCGGTGGCACCAGCGAGGAGGTCGAGCGCGGACTGGCCGATGGCACCTTCGGGATGGCGGAGGAGACCGGCGCGGCGATGAACGCCGCCGCCATGGCGGCGCATGCGAGGGCTGCGGGGCTGGGCGAGGGAATCGCCCGGGCACTCGCCGCCCGGCCGCAGCTGCATCACCGGGAGGCTTCGGTGCTGTTCGCCTGTCAGGCAGCCGCGGTCCCGATCACGGTCCATGCCGCGATCGGCGCCGAGATCACCCACCAGCATCCCGCGGCCAGCGGCGCGGCCATCGGGGCGACCACCCACCGGGACTTCCGCCGACTGGCGGGATCCCTGCCGGACCTGCATGATGGGGGGGTCGTGCTGAACCTCGGCAGCGCGGTGGTGTTGCCCGAGGTGTTTCTCAAGGCGCTCACCGTTGCCCGCAATCTCGGCGCGGGCCGGCCAACCGGGTTTCTCGCGGCGGACTTCGACATGATCCGACACTATCGGCCCCGACTCAATGTCGTGGAGCGACCGACCCGCGGGACCGGCACCGGCTTCATGATGACCGGTCACCATGAGTTGATGATCCCCCTGCTGGCCTGGGCCGTCGCCGATGCGCTGGATCAGCCTTAGCTCCGCGCTGCTCCTGCTGGGATGTGGCGCGGCACCGATACCGCGGCCTTCGGCGACGCTCCCCTCCGACGACACCGATGCCCTGGAGGCGCTCGCGTCATACGTGCTCGAGGCCGATGCGCGGATGGAGGAGGCCGATTCCCTCTTCGTCCCCGATGCCGAAATCATCGCGGCCGGCCGACGCCGCAGTGGCGCGCCACGATTTGCCGGCATCGAAGCCGGCGGGCAGGTGGCGCTCGGCAGCATCAGGGTTGATCAGGCCGGCAACTTCGCCTGGGCCAGTTTCGACTATCGCTGGCTGGCGGCCGACCAGGATCGATTCCACGAGGGGCGGGCAACCGTGGTCTTCAGCCGGGTGGCGACGGCAACAGGCCGGGGGTGGCGAATCGCCCACATCCACAGCTCGCTCCGGCAGTAGCCCGCGCGGCAGCGAGAGGCAGAACGCACCAGCGCCGACCCGCGATCATCTCGCGAGCCGGCGCTGACAGCGTACAGGGGTGGCTACAGGCTGGTGGACGTCTTGCCGGAGATGGTCTCCTTGACCTTATCCGCGGTGCGCGGGGCGAACACGCGGAGCACCAGGTAGACGAGGAAGCCGAGGAACGCCAGCCAGAGCAGCGAACCGAGCAGGCCGAGTGCGATGTCAAATACCCCGAACAGGAGTCGGAGGCCGAACCAAGCCACCACCGCGAGCAGGGCGAACCCGAAGAGGTTCCGGAACATGCTATTTTCCTCCAGAGATGTCAGACGTGGCCACCTGTACGGTCCACGTTTCACAAAGTTTCGTAACGGCGGACATGACTGAACCCTTCGAAGTTATCGTGGTGGGCGGCGGTCTGGTCGGGGTCGCCTGTGCCCGGGAACTGGCCGAAGCCGGGCGGCGGGTCCTGCTCGTGGAGCGGGGGAGCGATGAGGGCGACGCCTGGCGGGCGGCGGCGGGGATGCTCTCCGCCCAGGTTGGCGCGGTCCAGGACGACCCGCTCTTCGAGCTCGGGATCGCCGGCCGGGAACGCTACGCCGAGCTGGCCCCGGTGCTGCTCGAGCGGACCGGCATTGACATCGGCTTCTGGCAGGAGGGCATCACCCGGCTGGCTGCCGACGACACCGATGCCGGCCATCTGCGTTCGCAAGTCGCGTGGCAGCGCCAGCAGGGGCATGTCTGCGACTGGTTCGACGCCGCGGAGGTCAAGCGACGCCTCCCCTGGGTAGGGCCGACCAGCGGAGCCCTCTTTGCCACCCGCGATGCGGCGCTGCATCCGGTCCGGCTGCGCGAGGCGCTGCTGAAGGATGCGCTTCAGCTCGGCGTGGCCGTCGTGACCGACCGTGCCGTGAGCATCACCCGCCGGGGCAACCGCGTTAGTGGGGTGCAGGGCCGGGAAGCCTATGCCGCCGCCAGCGTGGTCATCGCCGCGGGTGCCTGGTCCGGCGGCCTCACCGGCCTGCCCCGCCCCCTGTCGGTCGAACCGGTGCGGGGCCAGATGGCGGCGCTGGCATGGCCGGCCGGGTTGCCGCGGGCCGTCGTCATGGGGCGCAACGCCTATGTCGTCGCACGCGATGGCGAAGCCATCACCGGCAGCACCATGGAACCGGCCGGCTTTTCCACCGAGGTCACCGCCGCGGGACTGGCGGAGATCTTCACCGGGGTCAGCGCCCTGGTGCCCTCGCTGGCCCGGGGCGAGGTCCTCCGCACCTGGGCCGGACTGCGCCCGGTCACGCCGGATGGCCTCCCCATCGTGGGCCCGGAACCGCGGCTCGAGGGGCTGTGGTATGCGACCGGCCACGGACGGAACGGAGTGCTGCTCGCGGGGATCACCGGGCTGATCATCGCCCAGCTGATGAACGGAGAGAATGAAGTCGAGCGGATTGCAGCTCTCAGACCGGAGCGCTTCTGGGAATGGTAGCGGTGAGGGACAGCACGAGCGCAAGCGAAGGGCCGGTCACTGACCGGCCCTTCGTGTTGCTGGGGCGGGGAAGGGTTTCGTACGCCTTGCGCCTCCCGCCCATCGCCCGCTGTTAGAGGCCCAAGGACAGGGCCACCCGCACTTGCCGGGGCTCGATCGGATGAAAGTGGACGTCATCGACGCCAGCCGCCGGCTCTCCCTGAAGGCGCGACGCGTAGAAATAGTTGATGTCGTCCGCTCTGGAATCAAGCAGGTTGAGCACCGTGGCCTGCAACCGGACTCCGTTCGTGAGCACAAACCCGCCTTCCGCACTGACCAGCGTCGTGGAACGTGCGCGTCTGCTATCGTCTTCGATCAGCGGATACGAGCCGAAGTGGCGCACCCGAATCGAGCCGAAGAGTCGACTCTCGAGGGGGCTCCAGGTGACTCCTGCAGCCACCACATTTTCCAGGGCCCGGGGATCTTGTCCTGCCCGGCAGGCACGCCCGCCAGTCGGGCCCGGGCGAGCGAAACATCGAAATCAAAGGCGAGTTCGGGAAACGGCCGATAAAAGTTGGCCCAGGTCACGCCCCTGCGCCGGCTTTCATCAGACGGCTCGGTTGCGCCAGCGTCGCCGACGAAGAGCAGTTCGCTGTCGAGGTTGAGGGCCCATAGTGAAATCGTGGATCGCCAGGCGCGCGCCGGCGACACCCGGAGCCCGACCTCCGCCCCATGCGAGCGGACCAGCGGGTCAACCCGTTGGGCTGGCTGACCGGAGACGGGATCGATGGTGATCGTGGTGCCCCGTGCGTCGTTGCTATGAAAGCCGAACCCACCGCTGAGGTACAGCTCCGCCTTGTCGGACGCGGTGAAGACCAGTGACGCCTTCGGACTGACGATGCCCGCGGTCCGGTGGCCGGAGTTCGCGGCGAGATCGCTCGCCACGTTGAACCGATAGGCGTCGCCCCGTGCGCCGAGCACGCTGCGAAACCGTGGGGTCCAGCGCGACTCCAGCTCGGCGAACACCCCGGTACCCCACTCGCGGACGTCGTCCCGGCGCACCGTGCCCAGCCGGACCCGCGCCTGTGTGTGATAGAGTGCCAGCCCATCGATAAAGTCGGCACGGGTCTGCGCCCCGATCTTGAATACATGTCCCACGCCGAGCGCCTGCACCGGCTGGGTGTGCTTCAGACTGCCGCCGAGAATCACCCGATGTTCCCGCTGATTGAACTGGTCGCCCCGTGTCGTATCAGCGAGGAAGTAGGTGAAGTTGGAGAAGAGACTCAGGTCAGAGTAGATCCCGTACAGCTGCACATCCTGAATCGAACTGCCGCCGAGGTGCCGCCACGACCCGGAGAGGCTGTAGCGCTGGGAATTCCCACCATCACTGTCTTCGATCTGCCCAAACCGTCCGATCAGTCCATTCGTCACCGCCCGTCGCGGGATCTGGTCCGCCGCATTCCACCGGTTGTGGTAGGCCATGCCGAGAATGGAGAACCGTGACGTCCCGCGGTCCAGGGAATAGCGGGCGACCCCGTTGAACTTCCGGATACTCTCATCAATCGTGAACGGGCCGTTGTAGCGTTTCACTTCGCCAGCGAGCAGCAGATCCCCGCCACCGATCGGTGCGGAAGCGCCGCCGGCGAGACGGACCAGGCCGTTCTCGCCGCCGCCCACGCTGGCGAATGGCCGGGCCAATCGGCGCACCAGATGGAATTCGGCCGCGCCGGCACTCCCGAAATCACCCACCTCGCTGTGATGCACGCCCAGTTGATAGTCGAGGTATTCGACCAGCTCCGGAATCAGGAAGTTAAGGTCGGTGTATCCCTGCCCATGGGCATGCGACGCCATGTTGACCGGCATCCCTTCAATCCGGGTGGCGAAGTCGGTCCCGTGATCGAGGTTAAAGCCCCGAACGAAATACTGGTTCGCCTTGCCCTCGCCGGAATGCTGGGTCACGACCAGCCCCGGAACGGTCTCCAGCAGTTCCCCCTCCCGGGTGATCGGACGGAGGCGGAGATCCGCCGCGCCGACGCGCCCTTCGGAGGCGCTGCTGGCGGTGCCGATCAGGTCGGCGGCGCGGCCGGTGATGGTGATCTCGTGGAGTTCCACCACCCCGGCGCTGTCGGCGGATCGGGTGGGGGTGGCATCCTGGGCCGTGAGTGGGGCTGCAGCGCCAATCAGCAGTGTAAGGAGCGTACCGAGCCGGCGAAGGCGTGGCAGCATGGAATCGACCCCGAACTGTTGGAAGTTGGTTGACAGTAGCCGTCAGGGTGTTACGGCGCTGCCGGACGATCGGTTTTGTGCCGCTGCGGGCGGCAGGCGGACCAGAGCCTGCACCATTCGACCATTCGCCAATGGCGAAAGTCTGACGGCTGACGGCTCACGTCTGAAACCACCCCGATAGATCCACTCCCAACCGACAGGCGTAACGAGGGTGCTGGCGACACATGCGTCGCTCGAACAGTGGGGCTTCCTGTACCGCCCCGCCACCCTTTGCACCAGGAGTACTCCCATGACCCGTTGGCGCGCACTTTCGCGCACGCAGCGGCTCGCTGCCTTTGCTCTCATCACCGGCGCGCTCGCCGGTGGGGTCGGCATCGCAGTGGCCTCGGACCACCAGGACACCCCGCTTGTTGAGCTCAATCCCGCCATGGACATGAGCGACGTCTATGCCTTTCCCGGCTCGGCTCCCGGGCGGATGGTCCTGGTGATGAACAGCAGCCCGTTCCTGTCGCCCGCCAACACCGCGGCGGCGGCGTTCGACCCGAACATTCTCTACCAGTTCAAGATCGACAACGATGGCGACGCGGTGGAAGACCGGGTCGTGCAGGTGACGTTCGAGGGCAAGGGCACCAGCCAGAAGGTTGTCGTGCGGGGACCGTTCTCGGCGACTGACGCCGGCGTCACCGTCGGCGCGATGATGAACACCGTGAACGCAAAGGCGAACACCCTGCGCGGCGACTTCAACACCAACTTCGGCTCCAGCTCGAACATCCAGGCCTTCGCCGGCCCGCGTGACGATCCGTTCTTCATCGACCTCGAAGCCGCCTTCTGCATCCTGCCGGACCGCAAGCCGGTGACTGGTGAGCTGGCCGCGCCCTGTGCCCTGCCGAGCGTCGGGTTCCGCTCCGTTGGCCAGGCCGTCAACTACACCGCCGGATTCAACGTCCTGTCCATCGTTGTCGAGCTTCCGAGCAGCCTGCTGGAGAGTGGCGCGCCGGGCAAGCTGGGCATCTGGGGCACCATCAGCCGCTAACCGACGCAACGGAGATTTCCCATCATGCAGACCCGTACCATGCGGCGCGGCCTTGGCGGCGCCCTCATTCTCGGACTCGGACTCGCGGTTGGCGCGTGCAGCGACAACAACACGAGCACCGGTCCCGGCAAGACCACGACCTACAACCAGGTGCAGCGCCTCGGCAACCCGCTGATCAGCGAAGTCCTGCTCGATAAGCGCAGCCACGCCACCCACGGCTCCATCGGCCCTGACCAGGATGGCGCGCTCATCGGTCCCGAGATCTTCGGCCATTTGGTGCTCGGCTCACCGACGACCTTCGCCGGTCGCGACAGCGGCTATGTCGGTGTCCTGGCCGGCGCCCTGCTGCCCGACATGCTGATCGTCGACACCAGCAGGATCCCACCGCCGCCTCCGGCGCGGGCTGGCTCACCTGGCTGCCGCTCGCACCCTTTTCCAGCGGGTACGGTGGCCGGCTGCTGTCCGATGACGTGACCGACCTGGCCCTGCTCGCGGTGTTCGGCGACCCGTTCGGCGCCGACCCCACTCACACGACGCCGAGCCTGACGACGGACAATGTGCCGTGCGGCAACTGCGCCGGCGGTCCGGAAGCAACCACGTTCAGCACGACGTTCCCGTACCTCGCAGTACCAAACTGAGTGACGCGCTGCCCGGCACCCGGATGGCTCGGATCATCGAGCTGTCCGGTTCCCGGGCCAGTGCCTTCCCCGGCGGAGTCTCCATGCGCACGACGCACTCTCTTCTGGTCATGGCGGCGATCGGCGCCGCGGGTTGCCGTCCCGCAGCCGAGCAGGACTCCGCCGCGGCCATCGTCGAGACATCGGCCCACCGCGCGACGGAGTCACGCCGGATTCGCGACGAGGACATCTCCTTCTACCAAGCTCGCGTCGCCCGAGACCCCTATGGCGCCCGCGATCGTGCCGTCCTCGGCGCGCTCTACCTCCAGCGGGCCCGCTCCAGCGGCAGCGAGAGCGACATCCTCCGCGCCGAATCGCTGGCTCGCGCCAGTGTCACGGCCCGCCATCAGCGAAACGCCTCCGCGCTGAGTGTGCTCATCAGCAGCCTGATGGCACAGCACCGGTTCGCGGAGGCGCATGTGGCGGCGGAGCAGCTGCTCGACCGGGACTCCAGCAATCTCGGCGCGCTCGCGACGCTCGGCGAAGTCGCCCTGGAGCTGGGCCGGTACGACGAGGCTGCGCAGATCTTCTCCTCCGTCGCCCTGACACGCTCAGCGCCGGCCATTGCGCCTCGTTACGCCCGCTGGCTCGAACTCACCGGCAGGAGCGGGGAGGCACGCCAGATGCTCGAGGCACTGCGCGATTCCCTCGCCACCGGCTTCCGCGTGCCCGCCGAGCAATTCGCCTGGCTGGAGCTGCGCATCGGCGAGCTGGCCGCGAAGAACGGCCGATCCGATCTCGCCCGGACCAACTATGCCCGCGGCCTGGCCCTGCTGCCGGAGGATCCGCAGCTGCTTGCCGCTTCTGCCCGGCTCAGCGCCGCCGAGGGCGACTGGCGCAATGCGATGATCCTGGCGGAGCAGGCACTCGCCGGCCGGTTCGACCCGATGACGCTCGCGCTGCTCGCCGAGGGCCATGCCGTCCAGGGCGACACGGCGCAGGCGGCGGAGTACACCCGGGCGATGGAAGTCGCCGTCTCGAAGCAGCCCAGCGGCTTTCACCGCGGCTGGGCCCTCTTCCTCCTCGATCACGGCCGCCGGATTGAGGACATGCTGGACCGCGCGAGGAGCGACTACGCGACCCGCACCGATGTATACGGCGCCGATCTCCTCGGCTGGGCCCTCCACCGTTCGGGGCAGGACCTCGCCGGGGCACCGTATGCCGCAGCGGCGCTGGCACAGCACACCCGCGACGGGCTCCTCTATTACCATGCGGGGATGATTGCCTACGCCCTAGGCGACATGCCACTGGCGCGGAGCCGGCTCACCGAGGCCCTCGCGATCAATCCGCGGTTCGCGCCCTTCGCGGCCGACACCGCGCGCGCCACACTCGCCACGCTCGCCGTGGAACGCAGGTGAACGGACTCCGCCTGCTGCTGGCGACGGCGGGGTTGCTCGCCACACCGGCCGTGCATCCGCTGCACACCACCCACACCGACCTGCGGCAGCGGGGTGGTGAGGTCGAGATCACCGTACGCGCATTCACCGACGACCTGCATCGTGCCGTGGCCGCCCGGGAGCGCCTGACCGATGACTCCGCCCTCGTGCGGTATGTCCGCACCGCGCTGACGCTCACCGATTCGGCGGGCCGAGTCGCGGCGCTGGCGCTGGTCGGTACCCGGATTGACGGCGACATCACCCTCGTCATGTTGCGGGTCACGCTGCCACGCGGGCTTGCCGGCGTCCGTGTCAGGCAGGCGATGCACATGGAGCTGTTCGATGACCAGGTGAATGTGGTGCGGGCCGAGTATGGCGGGCGGCAGACCAGCCTGCTCTTCACCCCTGGCGATCCAGCCCGTGCGCTTCCATGATCCGATCCCGCCTGGCACGCGTCGGAGGGTGGAGGTTGCCCGCTGGGGGCTAGCCGCACTTTGGAGCCGGGAACATTCGACATGACCGCGCCGCTCGCCTTGCCCCGGTACTTCTCGGGCCGGTCTTGTCGGGACTACCTCGGGGGACTTAGGATGATGCCGTCCCTGTCTGCCACCACGGCCCACGCCGTTCCGTGGAACCCGACACTGCCCCGGCCGATGACCGACACGCTGGCCTCGAACGCACCGTCACGCGACGCCGACCTGGTGCTTCAGGTCGCGAGGGGTGACGAGCGCGCGCTGGGCCTGTTGTACGATCGCTTCGGGCCGGTGCTCTATGCCGTCGCCCTTCGGATCACCGGGGAAAAAGCGGACGCGGAGGAAGTCGTGATGGCGGCCTTCGCCCAGGCCTGGCGGGAGGCCCCGCGATTCGACACCACTCGCGGGTCCGCGGCGGCGTGGCTGACCATGATGGCGCGGAGCCGGGCGCTGGATCTGGTACGCTCCCGCGCCCGCCGCAGCCGAATTACCGATACAGCGGCACGGGACGATTCCAGCCAGGCCCCCGCCATGAGCCAGGGGCCCCGCACACCGGGAGCCGCGCTGGAAGAGAATGAGCGCCGCGCTGCCGTCGCCGCGGCGATGAGCAGCCTCTCCGCCCCGCAGCGCCAGGCACTCGAGATGGCCTATTACGATGGACTGTCGCAATCGGAGATCGCGGAGAAACTCCGGGAACCGCTCGGCACCATCAAGACCCGGATGCGCCTTGGCATGCAAAAGCTGCGTGAGGCGCTGCGGCCGTTCTACTTCGAGGGGGCTTCGTGAGCGCCGACCGCGAGCAGGAGATGCTTGAGCTGACGGCCGCATACGCACTTGGTGCCCTGGGCCCCGAGGAGACGAGGGCATTCGAAGCATGGCTCGCGACCTCTCCAGCCGGCCAGCGGGAAGTCGCCGAGTACCGCGAGGTCGGTGCCCTCATGGCCCTCGGCGCTACCGCTATCGCCGGTGCCGGCCCATCGACGGATCTCAGGCAGCGCGTGATCGAGCGCGCCACGAGCCAGAAGGCGCGCAGTCTCCCTGCCCCAAAAGTGCGGACCGGGTCGCTGGTGTGGATCGGACTGGCCGCCAGTCTCATCGCCGTGGCGGGACTCGGCCTGCAGCAGCGCGCACTCCGGCGGCAACTCGCCGTGCAGACCACGTCGATTGCCGCGCTCGAGGCGACCCTCGCCACTCGCGAGGCAAGGCTGGCACAACGGGAAGCCGAACTCAATTCACTCCTCGATCCCAACATCCAGCTCACCCGGATGGGCACCCCCGGCACCCGCGAGCCGGTGGTCCAGCTTTTCTGGAATCGCCGGTCGAACCTGGTGCTGATCCACGCCTTTCAGCTTGCGCCCACCGCCGCGAATCGGGCCTACCAGCTCTGGTTCATCCCGAAGAACGGCAAGCCGATCCCCTCGGTCACGTTCAATACCGAGCCGAGCGGTCATGGCCTGGTGCAGCAGATCAAGGTCCCGGAGGGGATGGAGCTGACGGCCGCCGCCCTCACCGAGGAACCGGAAGGGGGATCGCCCCAGCCGACCACGACGCCCTTCCTGGTCGGCACCCTGTCGGCGTCGTGAGAGAGGGAGCGGCATGAACCGGGGGATCGTCGCGCGCTGGGAACCGAGGTGCGCCGCCGTGCTGCTGCTGGCTGCGTGCCCGTTGCTCTCGCTTCAGGCCCAGCAGACCGACGACCTGCTGCGCGAGCGGCGGGAATTCGCCGCATGGCTCGCGAACGCTCCGCTGTCTCCCTACGCGCTCCTCCGCATCCAGCCGGTAGGCAACGGGATCAGTATCGGGAGGGAACCGTCCGATATTCCCCTGCCGGGCATCGGACGCGGGATGGCGCGGGAGGAGGGCGCGCTGGTGGTGTTTCAGCGCGACAGCGGCCGGCTGGTCCTGCCACGCGGGCGACCGGTCCAGGTCGGAGCGTTCACCCTGATCGCGAGCGGCCTCCCCGGACGCAGCGTGATCGCGGCCTTCGGGGCGGTGCGGCGCTATACCCCGCCTGCCTGGTTTCCTCCCGCAGCATCGCTCGATCTTACTCTCGCATTGCAGCCGGCCGAGCGGCGCGACGCCTTCCGCATCCTCGGCCCCGATGGCACCGACATCGAGGCCCGCGAGGCGGGATTCGTGCAGCCGATGCTCGCCGGCGGCAACACCCGGTTACGGGTCTATCGCGTGCCGGGCGAGGAAGAAGATGAGACCGAGCTGCTGATCTATTTTCGCGATGGCACCAGCGGAGACGGCAGCTACCCTGCCGGGCGATTCGTGACGCTCACGCCCGCGGGTAATGGTCGCTATCGGCTCGATTTCAACCGGGCCCGCAACCCCTTCTGCGCCTACTCCTCCGCCTTTCCCTGCCCCGCCCCGTGGCCGGGCAACACTCTGCCCCTGCCCATCCAAGCCGGTGAGCAGTACCACGGAGGCGACCCACGCCCCGCACCCTGAACTCGCTGCTGCTCTGTGCCGGAGTCCTCCCGGGTCTGCTCGGCATGCGCCTCGATCGCGTCGGCCATGCGCCGGCCGACCCTGCGGGTGTCTGGCGCGCCGTGCTGGACCTCGCGGGGGGGCCGCTCCCCTTCGTGCTGCAGATCGAAGGCGGCCGGGGCCGGTGGACCGGACGGCTGTGCAACGGCGCGGAGTGCCAGGCGGCCAGCACTATCCGGCGGGAGGGCGACAGCCTCGTCGTCGATCTGGCCGACTACGCCGCCACCATCGTTGTCGTTGAGCGGGGCGATTCCCTGTTGGGCCGGTACTCCAATGTCGGCCGCCGGGGGCCGCGCACGATTTCCTTCCGGGCGACGCGCGGCGTCCCCGCGCTGGCCGGCGCACCGAACGCGCTGGTCGGCCGCTGGGATGCCTGGTTCCAGAGTGGCTTCGACGCCACGCCGCGAGTGCTCCTGGTCGAGAACACTCCGACCGGAGTGGAGGGCACCGTCATCAGCAACTCGGGCGACTACGGCCGGTTTGGCGGGGAGATGCTGGGCGACACCCTCCGGCTGGGCCACTTCGACGGATCGTTCGTCTACCTGCTCACCGCACACCTCGAGGGCGACACGCTGCGGGGCACCTTCCACGCCGGCCTGAGGAGTCAGACGCCGTTCGTGGCGGTGCGCAGCACCGGACGGCGGCACCTGACTCCGCCGACCGAGGTGACCCGCGCCGATTCGACGGTGCCCTTCTCCTTCGCCGCACCCGACCTCGAGGGTCGTCTGGTCCGGTCGAGCGACGCGCGGTTCCGCGGCAAGGTGGTCCTGATCGACATCTTCGGCACCTGGTGTCCCACCTGCCACGACGCTGCGCCGCTGCTGGCCGAGCTGTACCGCGATTATCACGCGCGCGGGCTGGAGGTGGTGGGACTGGCCTTCGAGGTCGCCGGCGACAGCACGATTGACGCCCCGCAGGTGCGGCGCTATCGCGACAAGTTCGGGCTCATGTTCCCGTTGCTGTTAGGCGGCACCAGCGACGTCGAGACGGTCGCGGCGTTGCTGCCGGGCCTGGCGGGGTTCACCGCCTTTCCCACCACCATCTTTCTGGGG
>JAWXBX010000097.1:0-6835 GCA_034440415.1 Gemmatimonadota bacterium
CCTCCTTGAGCTGCTTCAGAACCCGCTCCGCAAACGCTTTGCCGCCGAGCACTGCACCCCCGATGGCCCGCTCCCATGGCCCTTCTTCCCACTCGCCTCACTCCCCAACCAGCTCCCGCAGCGCCAAGCGGTAGTTTCGGATCTGGTTCGTCCGCCCGCGGCCTCCGAACCGGGAGCGGACCGCATCCACCGCCAGCCAATCGGGAGCCTCTTCCAAACCCAAATACGCCCGGCACGAGCTCCATCGATATTCTGTCAATCGCTTCCACCGGGCCGCGAACTCCTCACGGTCAGGCACCAACCGGCCTCCCGGCGCCCGCGACCGGGCCACGGCCGCCTTGTCCAGGCCCAGGGATCGGACCCGAACAGGATTCAGATGGATGTAGCGACTCACCTCAGCGACCCACTGCTCGGTGTCGGTGATCTCCGCCTTGAAGCGCCCCTGGAACAAGGGCCCCGCGCGATCGTGGCGCCGGTTGAACCAGACCGCATACGACACATTGAGCCACTGTACCGCCCGGCTAAGGTTGCCTCCGGGGTCTCGATCTGCAGATGATAGTGATAGCCCATGAGCACCCACGCGTGCACCACAACCCCGAACCGCCCGGGCAACTCCGCCAACAACCCCAGCCACCGCTGCCGATGCCGGTTGTCCTCGAAGATCGCCCGCCGCTCCAATCCCCGGTTCAAGACGTGGTAGTATCCTCCCGCCAGATCTTATCGACTCACCTCCTGACGCACGTCTTCGCAGTTGATCTGTGGAAAGGATCTTTCCCGGGGAAAGATCCTACCCACTCTCCGCGGTGGCGTGGAGCGGAGGGCAAGTGAAAAACGGAATAAGTGCCCGCAGGGCCGGTGCGCAGCGCTGTTATGCCGGATTTTCACTTGCCCGTAGCGGAGCGCTACCGCATCGCGTACGCCGTGCGCAACGCTCACGCCCGCTCTCCTTCCACCGGTTGCGCCTGGTAGCAAGGCAGTGGCCGGAGCGCCTCCCAGATGAACGCCGTCAGTTCCCGGGCCACGGCTACGAGGGCGCGGTTGCGGTGCACACGGCGAGCCAGGAGCGCCATGAGCCGGAGGTGGAGGCGGTTCTGTGCCTTCCAACTGGTCTTGATGACAGCGGGCGGTTGGCCCTCCTGACGGCGGGAGAGTCCCTTGCTCACCTTCGGTGGGGTCGCGTAGTGCTGGCTGCATTCGATCAAGAGCCAGCGTGCGTGCGGGTTGCCGCACTTGGTAATTGCGCCCTGGCGACGTCCCGCTCCGCTGGTCTGCTCGGAAGGAACCAATCCGAGGTAGCCCATCAGTTGCCGGGGATGCTCGAAGCGGTGAAGATCGCCCAGTTCGGAGACGGTGATCATCGCTGCAACGAGCTGGAAGCCTTTGAACGCCATGAGTGCCTCGACGGCCGTCCGCAGACGCCAGTGGGCGAGGAGAGCCTCCCCCGCTCGCACCGCGACACCCGGGCTCCCGCGTCGGTGACCGCCATGAGACCCTCCTCGAGGATGGCCTTCATGGCCGGATGCGGGAGAACCAGCTCCCGCAGGTAACGCATGTGGGCCTGCCCCCAGTGACCCTTGCCCTGATAATGGTAGCCGTGCTGGAGCAGGAACGATTTGAGCCGCTGGCGGGCGCGACGCTGATCGTCCACGCCGTCGGTGCGGGCTCGGCAGAGATCGCGGATCGCCTCGTCGGTGGCTTCGGGAACGTAAATGCCGACTAGGTCTCCGGCTCGCAGGAGTCGGGCGAGCTTTTCGGCATCCCGCCGGTCGGTCTTGATCTTCTGGCCGGGTTGGCGGAGGCTCTTCGAGGGAGCGACGACGCTGCAGGGCAGACTCAGTTGACGCAGTCGGCGTGCGATAACGAACCCGCATGGACCCGCCTCGTAGCAGAAGTGCAGTTCGACATCGGGCCCGTACTGCTTGCGCAGACGGGCGATGACCTTCTCCAGCGCGTGGAGGTCTCCGCTGATGGTGCCGTAGGGGCGGACCTCCCCTTTCCGGCCCGCTTCGGCGATGGCAATGCTGATCGACTCCTTGTGGACATCCAGGCCCACGTAAAGTACGCTTTTCATTGGTGTGTTTGACCTTTCATTGGTTGTCTGGTGACGACTCAGAACCTCTCCGCGGCAACGCCGGGGCGGTTCTTGCGGCTCTGCCCGCTCTGCGGGTAGCCCGCGGTTCGATCGAACGGCAAACACACCCCCTTTTTCAAGGCTGCGTGCTCGCCTCCAGACCGGCGCGCAGCCATAAAGTCTAGGCTCCCGTTCAGCGTCACCGTGGAAAGGCGGGTGGGGTTCGCGCTGTCGTAGGCATAGGCTCCCACGCCTGGCTTGTTCAGGATGTTCCCGATTGCATCGTACGTATATGCGAGTGCCGACTGCCCGCCGACTCCTGAGGAGAGGAGGCGGTTGAGGTTGTCGTAGGTGAACGACTCGGTCCGGGTCCCGTTGCCCAAACCGGCCGTGCGAGACTCCAGATTCCCGAGGGCATCCCACGCGTAGGTCGTCGTGAAGTTCCCGTTGGCTCCCCAGCATTTGCTCATATCAAGAGACGTGACCCCTGCGGAGAAGACATGACCCCAACGGAGTTCCTGTGGAGCTACATGACCCTTCTCATGGAATTTTTGTCCGCAAGCCCCGGTGCCCATTGATCAATTCAAGGAGAGCCTCAGTCGGTCTGCCCTTAGCTGTGACAGCCACCGTGCTTCCGTTGCTGTCACTAACAATCCGCGCAGTCTGATTGTCATAACTTATAAGAACAGAGCGACCTAGACGAAGTTCGTGCACAATAAGAAGGTTAGAGGGCCACTCGGAAGAGGAGGTGGGACTGAGCAAGATAGCTTGTCGCACTTCTCCTTCTTCTGAAGTCAGAAGGGACGTAGAGCCAGAAAATGTGTTCCTATCGACGCTAATGTGAGCAACACCAAATAACACCTGATACCTGCCTACAATGCGTGATCGCTCCTCTTTGTTGATGAGTGCCACAAACACGGTTCGGTCGTCGATACCCGCAGAATTCATCTCTGGCTCTAATAGCACATGCCGCTCCGAAATGCGCAACACGCTGACGTTTCGAAGTCGCTCGCCGTCGATCCCTGTGGAGATAAGCAGACGACGCGCTTCGCGATTCTCAGCAAAGAACAAAGAGGATTGGTGACACCCAGCCCCGCTCAGCAAGGCTCCACATAACACAGCAGCCTTGAAAACACCTTGTGATACTCCGATGCGTCGAATGATGGCCTGAACAAGAATGTATTGAACCCCACACATGACACTGCTCCCAGACTAATGACCAATATAGCGACGCACGACCGGGGGCGAATCGCCCACCAAGTCACCGTTCTGAAGGGGGCCACGAAACCCCCAGTCAGTAAGAACCCCCAGACCTGGAGCATGCTTCACAGCAGAGCTGACAGACCATGACACACCGTACTTTGCCGCTACCACAATTCCCACATGGCCGAAGCTGCCATGTTGTTGTGCGATAATGTCTCCTGCCCGTGCTTTGTACAGAGGCAGAGGGGCGGAGAACCCGGCCAGCGGTGAACTTGTCCACTCTCTGGCAAGAGGAGGGCGCGAAATGGGAAGAATACCTCCCTGATATGCGGTGATAGTCGGCCGATATCCAGTGGCCCAAAAGATGACATCTGCCACTCCGAAATTGCAGTTGTGCGCTCCCGCCGCAATTTGTCGCGCCCGTCGAGGCCGCGGGGTGGGCGATCCCGGCGATCACCTTCCGGGGCTGGCTGGACTTGGACCGGGCGCGCAGCTTCCTGCTCGATCGCCGCCCCCTCGGCAACGACGCCGGGGCCGCCCTCGCCCAGGTCGCAAGCGCGTTGGATGCATTCCGGGCCTATCCGGCAGACCCCCGGCTTCGTGTTGCGCCACAGAGCGTGGAGGGGTTGCTCCTGCAAATCACCCCGCCCGCTGCGCTGCCCACGCTCGTGGCGACTCTCAGCTCGCGCTGGGCTGAAGCGATGTCCACCGCAATCCCGATGCACCCCCCGCCGGTGCCCAAAGGGATGAAACAGATGGAATTGCGCGGGGAAGACGGCCTGGGATCCTGGTTGCCGCTCGTCTCGATCCTCGCGGTGGAACTGCACGCGTCGCCGGCGTCCATCCTCGATCTGCCGGTGGCTCAGGGCCTTGCCCTGCTCGCCGGTGTGCGACGATCTCAGGGCTGGAGCTTTCCCGGCGGCGGTTACCTCGGCAGGGAACGCCGGGATGCGGCGGCAAAAGCGAGATCAGCCGCGACGCCCAGGGCGGCGAGCCCGATGCCAGTGAACGAGGCCGACCGTGCCGTAGATCGCAAAACCAGCGCCGGCGACCAGGACCACCAGCAGCATGGCCATGAGGAATAGCGAGCCCATGTGCTAACCATCCCATGAGCGACCCCTTCGTCAAGATCCGAATCGAGACCTCCGCCGACCTCCGGGCGGCCAAGCAGACCGAAATCCAGCTCCGCCAGCAGATCGTGGCCGCCAAGGCCGCAGGCACCGCCTACGGCCACCTGGAGGCGGAGTTACGCCGGGTGGGGGGCGCTATTGGGAACATGGGATTCTTCGGCCGTGCAAAGAACGAGCTGCTCGGGCTGGCGGAACGAGTGCCGGTGCTCGGCAGCCTCATGCGCTCGCTCAACGGCGCGATTGGCCCGGCGAGCATGGCCGCCGCCGGGATCGGCGCCGTGGCAGCGGCGGCGACCGGGTTGGCCGCCGTGTTCATGCGCGGAGTCAAGCATGCGGCGGAGATGGGCGATGAACTGGGTGACTTGAGCGCGCGCACGGGCGCACCGATTAAGGACCTCGTGGTCCTGCGCCAGGCGCTCGACAACGCGGGCGCCGGTGCCGCCTCAGCCGGCCCCATGATCAACCTGCTCCAACGCTCGCTGGCCGGAGTGAACGAGGACGGCGAACCCACGGCGAAGATCTTCGATCAACTCCATCTCTCCATCGACTCCCTCAAGAGCCAGTCGCCAGTGGACGCTCTCAAATCCATCGCCACCGCCTTGCAAGGCATCGCCAATCCCGCGGAGCGCACGGCAGCGGCGATGAAAATGTTCGGGCGCTCGGGCGGCGAAATGCTCGCCATTCTGCTCGATCCGCAGGCATTCGCCACCGCCGAGAAACAGACGGGCCGGCTGGGGCAGATCATGCAGGATAACGCGGAAAAGTTCGGCCGCTTCAGCGACGCGATGAACGCCTCCGGCAACAAGAGCATGCAGTTCTTCGCGAGCGCGGCGGCGGAGTTGGCGCCAACGCTCGAACAAATCGGCAACGCCCTCGATGGCGTCGACTTGAGCGGGATGGGCGCAGGCGCAGGACGACTGGCAGGCGGGCTCGTGCAGATCACACGGGAGGCCGCGGCGGCATGGGCTAAACTCAAGCCAATCATGGAGTGGTCGCCGGGCTACCAGATCGGGGCGATTGGGCAGCGTCTCCTCGAGCGCGCAAACAACGACGCTGCATTGCCCTCCCTCAAAGCCGGCTTCAACCCCGCCCTGCCCGGAGCATCCATGCCGCAGGAGTCAATCGATGCTCGCCAGTCGGAACAGCGTATCAGTTCACAGACTTCAAGAAGGCAACCGCACCGCAGCTGGCAGATTCTCTGCGCGCTCCAGGCCAAGGCGCGGGAGATGGCGGCGGGAGTGACGCTCTCTCCGCCGCAGCCAAGTCCACGGAGGCCGTGGCGAAGAGCCTCGATGCAGCCGGAAAGTCGGCCGGCGAACTCGCCGACTCCCTCTCCGGCGTCGAAAGCGCCGCCCAGAGCCTGGTCGACAAGATCGGCGGCCGACTCTCGAAGCTCGAAACAAAGATCGAGTCCATCTCGCGCAACGCCTGATCGCCCGATGGCAACCGTCCCCATCCTGCTCACCATCGGCGGCAGCGCGGGCACTCCAGCAGCGTACGGCATCGCCGGCGGTCGACTCACCACCACGGCGGGCGGGAACGATGGCCTCGCTCTCGAAACGGGCGAATCAATCGACGCGACGGCAATCATCGCTCCGTTCGGACGGGTGCAGCTGACCGTGGGAGGCACCCGGCTCTTCGTCGGCTGGCTGGACCAGGCACCATTGCAGGCCCAGGGAGGCAAGGAAGGCCGCTCCTACGCGCTCACGGGGCCGCAGCGGTGGTTGGACGAAACTACCTACCTGCAGAGCGTGGTGAATATCGAGGGTGCGATACCCACCCTCGGCGAACGCAACACCTCCCGGACCGTCCTGAACGCCCGCGTCGCCGTGGCCGGGGGCGGCACCTTCGAAATCCAGAAACCCTCCCTCCGAGAGCAGGTGCAGGATCTGTTCGACGTCGTGGAGCAGCAGCATCCCGGCAAAGTGGCGGTGGCCACGGATGGACTGCCGGAGCTGACACTCCCGGAAGATCAACGACAGGATGGCACGGTCCTCTCACTGCTGCAGGCCCTGCTTCGATGGGTGCCCGACGCCCGGCCGTACTGGGATTACACGACAGAACCCGTGCCGACGATGAAGTTCGGCAGCGCAGCCTCCCGCACACTCTCCGCCTCGGCCGAGCAGGCGGCAGGGTTCTCCCCCCGATACGATCTGCTTTGCCGGTCGGTCACGATGCGATTCATCATCAACGAGGAAGAGAGCCGCTTTCAGGTGGCCACCGAGACGGCAGGCCCCAGCGGCGACGCCCTGGCACTCGGCGCCACCCGCGACCTGGTGGAGACCATCGAACTGCGCAGCTCGGAGAAATGCGGCGCAGCCGAACTCATCCCCACCGGCTTGGCGGACGCCTATAACGCCTTCGTCTCCGTGCTCTGGAACGAGGGCTCCTTCCAACTCCCCGGCCTGAACCCCAGCCACCGCGCGGCCGA
>JAWXBX010000098.1:0-9258 GCA_034440415.1 Gemmatimonadota bacterium
GATCAAGGGGCTGACGGGGACGGGACGGGACCTGAAAGTCGCGGTGCTGTTTGACGACGAGGAACATGGCATGAAGCAGCTGCTGGTGGCCTACGCCGGCCTCGAACGGGAATGGGAGAGCGCATGAGCATTCGACGGGAGGATGTCCTGCATGTCGCCCGGCTGGCGGCGCTGGATGTGGCGGAGGAGGACCTGCCACGACTGGTAGAGCAGATGGGGCGCATTGTGGAATTCGTGGCCCAGCTCGAGGAGGTCCCCGCGGGAGATTCCGCCCCGCCGTTCGTCGCCGGTCCGGCGCAGGTGACGCTGCGCGCCGATGAGATCGTGCCCTCCGGGCTGGTGCGTCCACCGGTGGCCTTTGCGCCGGAATTCACCAAGGGGTTCTTCTCGGTACCGAAACTGGGCGCCATGGAGGGGGCCGAATGAGTGGGGTCGGGATGATCGCGGAGGCGGTCAGCTCGGGACTCACGACGGCCGCATCCGTCGCGCGTGAGGTGGGTGGCCGCCTGACCGGGGCCATGCCGTTGAACGCGACGCTGCACTGGTCTCAGGCGCTGCTGGACCGTCAGGCCGCGGCGCTCGACGCACTGAGCCCGGCGGAGCGTGTCACACGCCCGCTCGCCGGGGTGCCGATCGCGCTCAAGGACAACATGGTCACCACCGACGAGCCGACAACCTGCGCCTCGAAGATCCTCGAGGGGTATGTCTCGCCGTATGATGCCACCGTCGTTTCCCGGCTTCGTGCCGCCGGTGCGATCCTCGCGTCCAAGACCAATCTCGATGAGTTCGCCATGGGTTCCTCCACCGAACATTCCGCCTACGGCCGGGTGCATCACCCGCTGGATGCGGCCCGCGTCCCCGGTGGCTCCTCCGGCGGTTCCGCGGCATTGGTGGCCGCGGGCGTCGTCCCCGCCGCGCTCGGCTCCGAGACCGGCGGCTCGGTGCGTCAGCCCGCCAGCTTCTGCGGCATCGTCGGGGTCAAGCCCACCTACGGCCGGGTGAGCCGGTACGGCCTCGTGGCCTTCGGCTCCTCGCTTGACCAGATCAGCGTCTTCGGGCGGAAGGTCGACGACGCCGCCCGCGTGCTCGCCGCCATCAGCGGTCACGATGCCCACGACTCCACCTCCGCGCCGCTCCCGCCACTGGCGCTCGAGCCCGCGCGCCATGAGCTCACCAGCTTCACCTTCGGCATGCCGCGGGAATATTTTCCCGCGGACCTGCATGGAGGTGTGCGTGCCGCCCTGGACCGGACGGCGCATGCGCTGCAGCAGCTGGGCGCGACCATCAAGGAAGTGTCGCTGCCCCATGCCAGGTTCGCGGTGCCGACCTACTACATCGTGGCGCCGGCGGAAGCCGCGGCCAACCTGGCCCGTTTCGATGGAGTGCGCTACGGGCCGCGCCACGTCGGGCCCGAGGGCGATGTGCAGGCCCTCTACCGGGCGACGCGCGGCCACGGCTTCGGGCCCGAGGTCCGTCGCCGGATCCTGATCGGGACCTACGTGCTGAGTTCGGGCTATTACGACGCCTACTACCGCAAGGCGCAGCAGACCCGCGCGCTGCTGGCGGAGGATTTCCGCAAAGTGTTCGTGGAGCAGCAGGTGGATTTCCTGCTCACTCCCACGACACCAACGCCGGCGTTCAAGGCGGGAGAGAAGATGGAAGATCCGGTCGCCATGTATCTGGCCGACATTTTCACCTGCTCGATCAACCTCGCCGGGCTCCCCGCACTCAGCCTGCCGGTGGGCCGCGGCGAGGGGCTCCCGATCGGCGCCCAACTCGTCGGCCCGATGTTCAGCGAGGCGCGGATGCTCGCGGTTGCATCGGCCATCGAAGCGGTGGTGGACGCCGTCGGGGAGGTGCGCTGATGCAGTGGGAAACCGTCGTGGGCCTCGAGGTCCACGTCCAGCTCCTGACCCGTTCCAAGATGTTCTGCGGCTGCGCCAACCGGTTCGGCGATCCGCCGAACACGCTGGTCTGCCCGGTCTGCCTGGGCCTGCCCGGTGCGTTGCCGATGCCGAACGCACAGGCAATCACCCTGGCGACGCGCGCCTCACTTGCACTCGGCTGCTCCGTGCACCCGATCAGCGTCTTTGCCCGGAAGAACTACTTCTATCCCGACCTGCCCAAGGGCTACCAGATCTCGCAGTTCGATCAGCCGCTGGCCACCGGCGGCGGGGTCACCATCGAGTCGCCCGAGCGTGGCAGGATCACGATTGGCGTCACCCGGCTGCATGTCGAGGAGGATGCCGGCAAGTCGCTGCACGACCGGCTGCCCGGCCGCACCGCCATCGACCTGAATCGGGCCGGGACCCCGCTGGCGGAAATCGTGAGCGAGCCGGATATGCGGAGCCCCGGCGAAGCCCGGGCGTACCTCACGGTGCTGAAGCAGCTCTTGCTGTACTGCGAGATCAGCGACGGCAACATGGAGGAGGGTTCACTCCGGGTCGACGCGAACATCTCCATCCGCCGCCCCGGCGAGACGCACCTCGGCACCAAGACCGAGGTGAAGAACATGAACAGCTTCGCTAACGTCGAGCGGGCGCTGATCGTGGAACGGGACCGGCAGATCCGCACGGTCGAAAACGGGGAGCGGGTGCGCCAGGTCACGCTGCTCTTCAACGCAGCGTCCGGGGAAGTGCGCCCGATGCGATCCAAGGAGGAGAGCCACGACTATCGCTACTTCCCCGATCCCGACCTGCCGCCGCTGGTGCTGAGCCGGCTGTGGATCGAACAGCAGCACGCGGCTCTCCCCGAACTCCCCGCGGCCAAGCAGGAACGCTTCATGTCGGTGCTCGGCCTGCCGCCCTACGATGCCGGCGTGCTGGCCGCCGACCGTGCCGTCGCGGACTACTTCGAGGCGGTGGTGGCGCAGGGGGTAGAGCCGAAGACCGCCTCCAACTGGGTGATCAACGACGCCATTCGCGCATGCAACGAGACCGGCCGCTTCCCGGTCGCCCCCGAGCGCCTCGCCGCGCTGATCGTACTGGTGAAGGCCGGGACCATCAGCAACCAGGCCGGCAAGCGGATCTTCACCGAGCTGGATCAGACCGACGAGACGCCAGCGGTCATCGCCGAACGGCTCGGCCTGCTGCAGGTGGGCGACGCGGATGCGCTTGGCGGGTGGGTGGACGAAGTGCTCGCCGCCAATCCGAAGGAACTGGCCCGCTACCGCGGGGGTGAGACCAAGCTGATCGGTTTCTTTACCGGGCAGGTGATGAAGCAGAGCGGTGGCAAGGCGGATCCGAAGAAGATCGGGGCGGTGCTGCTGGCAAAGCTCAAATAGTCCATAGGCGTCCGGGGACGATCAACACGACTGCCTGAGACGCTGTACCTGTGAATGAATGGAAGTCACAAGAAGCCCAGACGAATCAACGCGGACAAGCCGCACCTCTGGAAGGCTGACATCGCGGCTTCCGTTGACCAGTTCAACCAGTGGTTCATGCGGTTCGCACCCGAGGCGTTCCGTTCGACACGGGTGAAGACCACCGAGCACGTAAAGGCCGCGCTGATCGCCACCCGTGACCTGCGCAGGATCGACGCCGCCACCCTCAAGGACAATCCCAGTGCGCTGTCCACCCTCCGGATGTGTACGGCCCCACCGCGCGCGGTAGACCGCCTGATCGGCTTGGCCGATGCGAGCAAGAACCTTGTCGGTCGCATGGAAGACGGCAAGCTCCCGACCAAGATGAACGCCGTCGATTTGGACGCGGAGTTGACCAAACTCTGCCGCATCATCTCGAAGTTGCTTGACCGCGACATATTCCCGTGGCTGGACGCGGCCAAAGCCCCGACCGATCACGAACGCGACCGAGCGTCAACCGTCGTCGCCGACCGCCTGTGCAGCGCCGTGGCGAATCCGATCGTTCGCAACGCACAGGAGCAGCGACAACTCAAGCGCGTCGGCGAATGGCTGGATGCCCGGGGCTACCGAAAGCAAGGCCATCCCAGCGGGGAGCCGCTGACCAAGATGGAAGCAGGAACGTATACGTTTCGCATGAACCTTCCCGTGGGCAAATCGCTCAAGGTGAACATCCCGGTTGACGTGGTCATCCAGCCCAGGAAGCGCCGCAAGGCTGGACTGCCTGTTCTGATCGAAGCCAAGTCGGCGGGCGATTTCACCAACACCAACAAGAGGCGCAAAGAAGAAGCCACCAAAGTCCACCAGCTTCAAGCGGCCTACGGTGAATCCGTTTCCTTCGTGCTGCTCCTCTGCGGATACTTTGGCAGTGACTACTTGGGATACGAAGCCGCGGAGGGAATCGATTGGGTTTGGGAACATCGCATCGACGACCTTCTGAAACTGGGACTGTGAACCGCATGATTGCGAACGCCGACAATCTGATTGAGATACGCCGACAGGCGATGCAGGCGGATATCGATGCGCGCAAGTCGGCGGCGGCGCGGAACCGCCTCGGCCAGTTCGCCACACCTAATGCCCTCGCCGTCGATATCGCCCGGTATGTCGAATCGCTCATCGACCGGTCCGAGAGCGGGATTCGATTCGCCGACCCTTCGATCGGCTCGGGAAGCTTCTACTCGGCGGCGCTTTCCGTCTTTGGCTCAAAGCGATTGACGAGCGCCGTCGGAGTCGAAATCGATCCAACGTTCGCCGACGCCGCCCGCGACCTGTGGGCGGAGAGCGGGCTTGAGGTTGTACGAGGCGACTTCACCCGCGTTGTTGCCAGCGCCTCGTGTCCACCCGCGCCCAACGTAGTCTTGGCCAACCCACCGTATGTCCGGCATCACCACATGGACCGCGAGGACAAGGAACGTTTGCAACGGCTCGTGTTCAAGGTCACCGGCGTTGAGGTCAACGGCCTCGCGGGGTTGTGCGTGTACTTCCTGCTTCTCGCAACTGCGTGGATGGAGAACGACGGGATCGCGGCCTGGCTTATCCCCTCGGAGTTCATGGACGTCAACTACGGCGCGGCACTCAAGGGCTTTCTCACGGACAACGTGACTCTTCTCCGCGCCCACCGCTTCGACCCCGACGACGTTCAGTTTGGCGATGCCCTCGTGTCATCGGTCGTGCTGGTGTTCCGCAAAACGCCGCCCGCCGTCGGCCATGCCGCCCTGTTTACCTTCGGCGGCGCGCTGACCGAATCGGATGCACGTGAGCTAATCCCTCTCGAACGCCTGCGTCAGTCTCGCAAGTGGACGGTCTACCCGAGTCACGCCAAGAACGACCGCCACACGCTTAGCGACGGGAGCGGCCCGACGCTCAGCGACCTTTTTCTGGTTCAGCGCGGCATCGCCACCGGATGCAACAAGTTCTTTGTTCTCGAACGCGCCAGCGCCAAGCGCCACGGCCTCCCCACTAAGTACCTGCGCCCGATCCTGCCCAGCCCGCGTCACCTTAAGACCACGATCATCGACGCGGATGACGACGGCTATCCGCGGATCTACCGGCAACTCTGCGTCATTGACTGCGACCTGCCCGAACCGATGGTTAAGGCCAAGCACCCGGCCCTATGGGGGTACCTGCAAACCGCCCAAGCGCTCGGCATCATGGACGGCTACCTCATCAGCAAGCGCAGCCCGTGGTACAAGCAGGAGCAGCGCGAACCCGCCCCGTTCCTTTGCACCTACATGGGCCGCGGGTCAGCCGACAAGCAACCGTTCCGGTTCATCTGGAACCGTTCTCAGGCGATTGGGACCAATCTCTACCTCATGCTCTACCCGAAGCCCGGCCTCGTGCGGATGTTGCGCGACCACGCCGAGCGCGCGGCCGACGTGTTTGCCCTGCTCGGGCAGGTGACCGGCCACGAACTCCGCGGGGAAGGTCGGGTCTACGGTGGCGGCCTCAACAAGATCGAGCCAAGCGAACTCGGCCGGATATCTGCGGCGGCGTTTTTCGAGCGCTGGCCCGAACTTCGCTCCGCGGTGAAGCGACAGGGAGATCTCTTCGGTGAACTGCTCGGTAGAATGGGCCCCTAAAAACCGGTGGCAGTGGGCGTTCAGCAGCACGGTCCACCGCTGAACCGGAGCGACAGACCCTGGCCAGCAGGTGGGAACAATCCTCACCGCGTGCCTCTCCCCTACCGTTTGCCGCCCGCCGTATCCACTCCCGCCTCACCCAGCAAATCCAGCACCGACATCGGATCCACCGTCACCCCACCGTACCGCGTCACCCAGTGCAGGTGCGGCCCCGTCACGCGGCCGGTCTTGCCCACCGCCCCGATGATCTGCCCCCGCTCCACGATGTCGCCCAGCTTCACATCCGTCCGACTGAGGTGGAAGTACGCCGAGATGAGTCCCTCGCCGTGGTCGAGGTAGACCACATTTCCCGCCAGGTAGAACGGCGCGACCAGTGCAACCCGACCCCGATTGGTCGCCCGCACCGGCTCCCCGACCGTTCCGGCGAAATCCAGCCCCAGGTGACGGCTGGTGATCGCGCCGTTGAAGGTCCGCGCCGTGCCGAAGCTGCTGGTGATTCTGCTGCTGCGCGGCGCAATGAATGGGTCGCGCCACAGCCGCTCGGTCCGATGCGCGGCACGACTCACCGCGCGCGCCTGCGCGATATCCTCGGCGATCCGGATCCGGGCCGCGCTGTCCGGCGCAGCCATGCCCGGCGCGACGCTGAGGCGTTCGCTGCTATAGAATCCCTTCGAACTCGCCAGTGAGGCGAACACCGTCTCGGCCCGTTCCTCCCGAATCAGGATGAGGCGGATCCGGAGCGAGTCGGGCCCATCCATCGGTGCCGGTGCCAGGCCGGTCCACCGCACGCCGTCGGTGGTGCCCAGATGAAGGGGTTCGCCCGCGGCCTCGCCATCGATGCGACTCACCTGTGGGCCGGGGCCCGGCTCGACCTCGAGCTGGTAGAGCGTGCCCTGCACCGGCAGCTCGGGCCGGGAGGTCACGACAGCCTGTGCCCACGCCGGGCCGGTCACACCGCAAAGGCAGAGCAGGGCGACGACGCAGCATTGGGGTCTCACGCTGTGCCACGATTCAAGAGGCTTGCCGCCACTTCCGACTTCGCGTCGAGCAGCAGGCCAAGCCGGTCCTCGAGCTCCTGCGCCGCCTGCAAGTCCTCGGTGAGCGTCTGCGGGGCGGCGCTGCCGGCATGTAAACGGAGCAACCCGAGCCGCAATCCCTCCAGCAGCGCCACCGTCTGGTGCAGTCGCTCGGCCCAGAGGTTTCTGGCCGACTGCAACTCGCCGGCGCCGCCGTCGCCCTCCCGCGCGGCCGGCTCTCCGAAGAGCGTCGTCGGCGCCGCCTGCGCGATCAGGTCGTCCAGCTCCTCTATCTTCCGTCGCATCGTCTGGGCCCGCGCCGCCAGCAGCCGGATCTGCGCTGGCATGCGCGCGAGGTCGCGCCGCTCCGCCGCCGGCAGCGCCTCGAACAGCGCCTCGGCGGCCTGTCCCAGCGCCACCTCGGTCGGACGGTGCAGCACCTGCTCCGGGATCTTCCGATTTGTCAGGCGCCAGCCCGCGAGTCGGGTCATCCACTTGCCCAGGCGGCCCTTCCAGATCTTCACCGCCCATTCCGCGACACGATCACTCGGCGCGTCACTGGTCGCCGGGAAGCGTTGGCCCAGCCACCGGGCGCCGAGCGCGATCACGAGTCCGATGAAGCCAACGGGGACGAGGCCACCAGCCGAAGCGCCGCCAGCCATCACCGCGATGATCACTGAACCGACCACGGCAACGATCCCGGCCAGCATCAATCCCCGAAGGACCTGTCCCAGCTTCGTGGGTCGCCCGGCAAACTCGTAGGCCAGCTCTTCCTGGCGGCGGACCGTGTGAATTTCCAGCGCACGGATCAGGTCGGGGTAGTCGTAGCCCGCGGCGAGGACGCGGCGGGTCTGCAGGACGCGCACCGCTCCATAAATCAGCAAGGGCACGCTCACGATCATGGAGAGCGTGACCAGCGCGAAGAACAACCCTGGCGCGACATTGGCCAGGGAAAAGACGAGGCCCATGAACAGCGGAACGCCCCAGATGCCCGACATCACGAGAATCGTCCCCCGGGGGCGCTCGGAGTGGGCAATCCACACGCGGAGGGGCGCCGGGAGGTCGGTGCCGCCAATGCCCATCTCGTCGAGCGCCGCCGCGAGTTCTTCGCCGGTGCGGAAGCGCGCTGTCGCCACCGGTGCCAGACAGCGATCGACCGCCCGGGCGAGCGCGCGGGGAACATGGGGCGCCACCGACGAAAGCGGGGCGGGTGCCCCCGCGAGATGTCGCTGGGTGAGCTCGGCCAGCGTGGCGGCCGGAACCGGGAGCCGGCCGGCCAGCATCAGGTACCCCACGACGCCGAGCGCGTAGAGATCGCTGCGACCATCCAGGCGTTCTCCGCGAGCCTGTTCCGGGCTCAGGTAGGCGATCGTGCCCTCCACCTGTCCGCCCGAAGCGGTGGAGTCGTCCAGCGGCGCCGCAATGCCGAAATCGGCGAGCAGCGTGCGTCGCCCGCCGCGCTCCAGGAGGAGGTTGTCCGGCTTTATGTCGCGATGGATGACGCCCTGGCCGTGCGCGTACCCGAGCGCCCACGCCGCGTCGCGCAGGATCGGCGCGACATCGGCGGGCACCAAAGCGCCCTGGCGCCGCAGCCGGTCGCCCAGGCTTTCGCCGTCCACATACGCCATCACGAAGTACACGAGGTGACCGGCCTCCTCGACCGCATGAATCGGCACGATGCCGGGATGCGAGAGCCGTGCGGCGATCCGGGCCTCGTGGAGAAAGCGGTCGCGCAGGGTGCCACGGGCCGTGAGGGCGGGGGGCAGAAGCTTGATGGCGACCAGCCGGTCGAGTCGCACATCGCGGGCGAGATAGACGATCCCCATCCCGCCGCGACCGAGTTCGCGTTCGAGGGAGTACCGGCCAACGAGCGCTTCCTGCAACTCAAGAAAGAGCGGGTCGAACGGGGCAGGGGCGGTCATTCAGCCCCGACCGACCGCCAGGGCTGGGGCACGGTGGCTCTGCCCCAGTAGGGGAGCCGGTGCTCGGGGAGGCCGAAATGCTGCTCCGCCGTGGCGGTGACACGTTCCGGATCATACCAGCCGCCCGCCAGCAGCGCCTCCCGCCGCATCCGCTTGGCGGTGCCCAGCGCCTTGTCGCCGGCGGGGTCAAGCCCGCGTGGCTCCGCGTCCGGGTTGGCCAGCAGGTCCATCACGAACTCATACGACAGCGCGAGGTGTCGCTCGACATCGCGGATCGGCAGCTCCCACCGGCTGTTCTTGTCGGCGACCTCGAACGCCCGCTGCCACCCCTGGGACTCGGTCAGGTGAACCATGCCGCGGAAGAGCCGCCGATTGGTCTTTAC
>JAWXBX010000099.1:0-18948 GCA_034440415.1 Gemmatimonadota bacterium
ACCCCCTGCCGCCCATTGCCTATCGCCTGTACCTACACCGCCCGCCGATTGAACAGCAACCCCAGCGCATGAGGGATCGCTCGCAGCCGTGACCACCAGGTCGGTCCGAAGGCGAGCTGGAGAAACGCATCGCGTGCCGGGAGGCTCTCGGCCGCGTAGCCGAACCACCACGGCTTCCGCATGCTGTCCAGCCAGTCGCTCATCACGACCTTCGGTCGGACCATCTCGCGCAGTCCCATCACCCCGTGGGTCCGCCCAAGCCCGGACGCCTTGTCGCCGCCATGCGGAATCTCTGCGGCGCCGACGTGGGCGGTCGCGTCGTTGATGAGAATCACTCCTCCGGCGATGCGGCGGGCCAGCGCCACGCCGCGGGCGCGGTCACCGGTCCAGATGCTGCCGGAGAGGGCGAACGCGGAGTCGTTGGCCAGTCGCAGGGCATCTTCCGCGTCGCGCGCCGCCACCACCGGCAGGATCGGTCCGAACACTTCCTCCCGCCACAGCGCCGAGTCAGGCGGAACGTCGGTGACGACGGTGGGCTCGAAGAAGTTCTCGCCCAGCTCCGGTCGCCTGCGGCCGCCGCAGCGTATCCTGGCGCCCCGTGCCACGGCCTCCGCGAGTTGGCGTTCGAGTTCCGCGAGCTGCGAAGGGCGGATCATGGGTCCCACGTCGGTGCCGGGTGAGAGCCCCGGCCCGAGGCGCAATCGCTGCGCCTTCTCGACCAGCAGGGAAACGAATCGGTCATGCACGCCCTGCTCGACGATCACTCGCTTGGCGGCGACGCAGGTCTGCCCCCCGTTGGTGAAGCGGGCCCAGATCGCTCCACTCGCTGCCCGCGCAAGATCCGCATCGGCGAGCACGATGAATGGGTCGCTTCCGCCCAGTTCCAGGTTGACCGGGATCAGCCGTGCCGCGGCCTCCTGGGCGACTCGCGTACCGGTACGCACGCTGCCAGTGAAAAAGATCTTGTCGGGGCGAGCCTCTATCAGCGCCGCTCCCGTCGCCCCGCCACCGGCCACGATTTGGCACAGCGCCGGCGGCACACCGGCCCGGTGCAGCAGCTCGACGCCGGCCAGTGCCACCTGGGTGGTGAACTCGCTCGGCTTGAGCAGCACGGCGTTGCCGGCCAGCAGCGCCGGGATGACATCGCCGAAGGGGAGCAGGAGCGGATAATTCCACGGCGCGATCACCCCAATCACTCCGAGCGGCTCCCAGTGCATGCGGGCGTGGCGGCCGAAAAACGCGAGGTTGCCCAGCCGAATACGCTCGGGCCGCAGGACAGCGGCTCCCGCTACGGTGAAATATCGGGCCAGGTCCAAGGTGACCGCGACGTCGGTGAGCAGCGCTTCGGCGAGGGGCTTGCCGGCCTCGCGGCTGATCAGCTCCGCCATCCGACTCCGCTCGGCGAAGAGCAGCTGCTGGAACCGGCGCAGCACCGCCCGGCGATGCGGGAAGGCCGTCAGGGCCCAGGCAGCCTGCGCCTCCCGCGCACCGGCCATCGCGTGCTGGATATCGGCCGACGTCGCGGTCGTGACGGTGGCAAAGGCGAGACCGGTGGCCGGATCCAGGGAGGGGAGCGTGGTCGACATGGGGTGAAAGGTAGAGGGTGAACTGCCCGAGCCCAGTCCGGTCAGTTTTTCTGGGCGGCCCTTTCAATTCCGAGGATTGTACCGTAGTTTATTCTCTGTCCTTAACATCAGATGAGAATGCTTCTCACAGTAGCGACCACCCTCCTCGCACTCGCCGCCGCACGCCCGATGGTGCTGCCGCAGGACGACCAGGCACCAACGGTTCGCCGGATCGCGGCCACGGCCGCGCTCGCAGCGCAGGAGTATGGTATCGGGGTCAGCGGGGGCAAGATCGTCGCCGCCGGCGAGGTCGCGGAAGCGCGCCTCTTCCTGACTGAAGCCCGGCGCTCGGCGGGGCTGCTGCCGCTGGATGCAGGCCGCGGAGCCACCGCCGATATCGACCGACTCATCGCGCTGGTGGATCGCACCGCGTCGCCCGATTCCGTTGCACACTACGCCCGCCTGCTGGGGCAGACCCTCGCGACTCGTTTCTCCGTATCCCTCGATGACATCCCCGCCATCACGCCGACGCTGGCTCGCGGCGCAGAGATCTACCAGACCGAGTGTGCCAGCTGCCATGGTCTGATGGGGCGCGGCGATGGCTCGGCTGGCGTCGGACTGTCACCCGTCCCCGCTGACCTGACGGACTACCGCGGCCTCGCGGAACGGAATCCGCTCGATTTCTATCGCCGAGTCACGATCGGTGTTGCGGGAACGGCGATGCCGGCGTACGAAAGTCGTCTGTCGGCGGAGGATCGCTGGGCGGTCGCGGTGTATGCCTCGACCCTCCGTCTTCCCGCCGCCCAGGGCGAGGTGCCACCTGGACTGCGGGAATTCGCGACGAGCGCCCGGATGAGCGATGTCGCCCTAGTTGGCGCGCTCCTGCCCGGTGCCGATCCGCTCTCTCCCGAGGCCCGCGTCCGGGTCGCGGCGATCCGGACCTTCGGCACCGCGGCGCCGTTGTCGGAGGCCAGTGGGCTGGTCTTCACGCTGGTGCGGAATCGGCTGGATTCGGCGCTCGCGCAGGCTGCCGCAGGTCAGGCGACCCAGGCGAGCACGACGGCATTTGATGCCTACATGGCCTTCGAGCAGGTCGAGCGGACGGTACGGGCCAAGAACCCGGCCCTTGCCAACGGTCTCGAGGCGGGATTCGCAGCCCTCCGCACCCGCGCCGCTGGCGGTGCCACGCGGGAGGAGCTTCAGGCCATCCGCCTCTCGCTGCTGGCGGATCTCGAGAATGCCGAGCGGACGATCACCGACCGGCTCTCGCCCTTCAACCTCTTCCTGCAGTCGTTCGTGCTGCTGCTGCGCGAGGGCCTCGAGGCGATTCTCGTGGTCGGCGCCCTCATGGCGTTTCTGATGAAGACCGGTGCGGGGCATCGTCGGCGGGACCTGCACGTCGGCGTCGGCGCCGCGATCGGTGCCAGTCTGCTCACGGCGCTGCTGCTCGAGACGATTCTCAACGTGAGCCTGGCCCGTCAGGAGGCGCTGGAAGGCGGCGTCATGCTGGTTGCCACCGCCATGCTGTTCTACGTGAGTTACTGGCTGCTCTCCAAAATGGAAGTTGCCAAGTGGAACCGGTTTGTGAAGGGGAAGGTGCAGGAGGCGGTCACGAGCGGTTCCGCCCTCGCGCTGGCCTCGGTCGCATTCCTCGCGGTGTACCGTGAAGGCTTCGAGACAGTCCTGTTCTACAAGGCGCTCTTCCTGGCCAGCAGCGGTTCAGTCCTCCCCGTGTTTCTCGGGATGGTGGCGGGCGGCGTTTCCCTCGCGCTGGTCTACCTCCTGATCAATCGCTTTGGTGTGAAGATCCCGCTCAAGCCATTCTTCGGCTTTACCAGCGCTTTCCTCTATTACATGGCCTTTGTCTTCGCAGGGAAGGGCGTCGCCGAGCTGCAGGAGGGTGGGCTGATCAACACGACGGTGCTGAGCTGGGCCCCGCGCATTCCCGCCCTGGGGATCTATCCCACGGCCGAGTCGCTTGCCCTGCAGGCATTGCTCCTCCTGCTTCTGGCCGTGGGCCTCGTCTGGACCTTCCTCATCGAGCCACGCCGGCTGCGTGTCTCGAGTGAGCTGGCATCCGAGGCCGACAGCGGAACGTCGCGCCGAGCCGCGGGGCCGCAGGCGGCAACGCAGCCGGTGCCGCGCAGCGGGCCGACATTCCCTTCCAGAGTTGAGAACGATGTGCTGCGTTCCCTCGACCGAATGGATGCGGATCTCGCCGCGTTGCGGGCCGAGGTGGAGCGACTGAAGGGGATGCTCACCCGAACGGGCTCGGGCCGGCGGACGGGCGACTGACCTGACCAGCGGGACGGCTGGCCCAGGTGGAACAACCAAGGCCCGCCGATGTCGGCGGGCCTTGGCTCTTCCTGTGGGGTGGCAGATCGCCCCCTGAGTTGTTGTCGGAACGAACAGAAGTGCCCGCTCCACTCTTCTTCGACCTGCCACTTCGGGTGCGGGGCGCGGCAGCCGCGCGTTCCGCTTGGAAAGGTGGCAGGCCGCCCCCTGAGTTGTTGTCGGAAACAGACGGTGTGTCTATTCCCACTCTTCTTCGGCCTGTCACTTTTTGATTGGCATCGGATGGATGCCGCTGGCCGAGCGGAGAGCAGGTGGTGTGCCATAGATCACAATTTACTAACTTGCTGCAGTAGAATAACTTGAGAAAATATGCGGCCCCGATGGTCGGCAGAAATTTCCGCCTGCGGCAAGAAGTGCCGGAATAATATTCCGGCAACAGCAGACTAGGCCCGCTCGGCGGGGGTTGAACGGGTGAGGTACGCTCCGGGGGCAAGATCGGAACCGCGCGCGAACCGGGTCGTGACCAGTGTACCGACGACCACAAGGATCAGGCTCATGATCTGGGCGATCGTCAGTGGACCGAAGAAGCGGTCGTCCTTGGCCCGGAAGATCTCGATGAGGAAGCGTTCGGCGCCGGCGCAGAGCAGGTAGATCCCGAAGATCCATCCGATCGGTCGGGCCTTTAGCCTGAGGCGCCAGAGCAGGGCGAAGGCGGCCAGCATCAGTACCACTTCATACAGCTGGGTCGGGTGAACGGCGAGGACGGTCGCGGGGTCGACGCCGGCCGGCACCGGAATGCCGAACTGCTGCTGCAGGTTGGCGGCGGTAGACGGCGGCAGGCCCTGGGGAAACTTGACGGCCCACGGCACGGTCGTGGGTCGGCCGTAGTCATCGTTGACGATGAAGCAGCCGATCCGTCCGAGCGCATAGGCCGCGGCCAGCGCTGGTGCGGCGAGATGGGCGGTCCAGGCGGTGGGAACCTTGAGCCTGATGCCGTTGATCACGACGGCGAGGAATCCACCGAGGAATCCGCCGTACCAGACCAGCCCGCCGCGGGAGAAGAGGCTGCTTTCGGGGTGCAGCACCCAGTACCAGAGCTTGGCGCCGAGCACACCGCCGATGACCGCGGCCACCGTCATATCGGCGGCGTATTCCTCGTACAGTCCCCGCCGCCTCAACTCGAGTGTGATCAGCCAGCCGCCAACCAGAAACCCCACCATCATCATGATGCCATAGCCGGTGATGTCGACCGAGCGACCGCCGAACAGCGGGATGGTCCAACTCAGGGGATAGATGTTCATCGAGTGAGGCTCGGCAGGGGGAAGGCCGTGACCAGGCCGGGAAAAGGGAGGCCGGCGTCCGGCTGGAGGTCCAGTCCGTGCTGCTCGCCGCGCTGGAGATGAAAGAGTCCGGCTGCGCCGATCATTGCGGCGTTGTCGGTGTTGAGCCGGTTTGAGGCGACGGCCACACGCACCTCCGATCCGACCGCGGCCTCCACCGCATTCCGGAGCGCGGTGTTGCAGGCGACGCCGCCGGCCAGGACGACGGTCGGGTACCCAAGCAGCTCGCGGGCGGCGGCAACCTTGGCGGCAAGGACCGCCACGGCAGCGTCCTGAAAGCCGCGGGCCAGGTCGGCGCGGTCGCGTTCGAGATCGTCGCTGGCGCGCACCGCGCGCAGCAGCGCGGTCTTGAGGCCGCTGAAGGAAAAGGCGAAGCGATCGGGTCCATCATCCGACAGCGTATTGAGCATGGGGCGGGGAAAGCTGAACCGTCCCGCTGTGCCGGTGAGGGCCAGCCGCTCGATCATCGCGCCAGCGGGGTATTCGAGGCCGAGCAGCGTGCCCACCTTGTCGAAGGCCTCGCCGGCGGCGTCGTCGCGGGTGGTGCCCAGCAGGCGGTACTCGCCCCAGGCCGGGACATCGAGCAGCAGAGTGTGGCCGCCGCTGACGAGAAGTGCCACGAACGGCGGTCCAAGGTCCGGCTGTTCCAGCGGCGCGGCAAAGAGATGGCCCTCCAGATGATGCACGCCGATGAGTGGCACCGCGAGGCGGAAGGCGAGAGTCTTGCCATACATCAGGCCGACAAGCAGCGCCCCCACGAGTCCAGGGCCTGCCGTCACGGCGATCGCCTCGACCTCTTCCAGCGAGATGCCAGCTTCGGCGAGTGCCTGATCCACCACCGGGCCAATCGTGGTGAGATGGGCCCGGCTCGCCAGTTCGGGGACGACGCCACCGAAAATGCGATGAACATCCTGCGACAGGATGACGCAAGAACGGAGTGTCGCCCCATCCGCGGTCCCGACCAGGACGGCGGCGGAGGTTTCATCGCAGGAGGTCTCGATGGCGAGGAGTGTCTTCGGCATGTGCGGGAGCGGCGGGGTCAGGGCGACGGCTGGACGAGTGAATCGGTGACGGCGGAATCCGCTTGTACCACGGTGCCGACCACGACCGAGGTATCGCCCATCAGCCGCCGGATCAGGGCGACATTCACCGGGGCGAACCAGTCCTGCGCCCCGATGACCCGCTTCATGATGATACCGGTGGTGTCGACCAGAAAACTCTCCGGGACGCCGGTGGTCTGGTAGACCTGCTGGATGCCACCGCCGCGGTCCTGCAGGATGTCGAAGGTCAGTTTGAGGTCACTCGCGAAGGCCCGCACCACATCGGGGCCTTCCTCGTCGATGCTGACCGCGGCGATGCGGAAGCCCTGCGGCCCGAGCGAGTCGAACAGTCGCTGCATGGCGGGCATCTCGACCTTGCAGGGCACGCACCAGGTCGCCCAGATGTTGACCAGGGTGACATGTCCCCGATAGTGCGCGCGCAGGGAGATCGAGTCGTCGGTCTCGACGTCGACCACGCGGTAATCGGGGGCCCTGGCCCCCACGGCAACGGCTTCGGTGTCGGGGGCGTACCAGATCAGCGCGGCGCCACCGAGGCCAAGCCCTCCCAGTATCGCTCCGACGAAGCCCCACTGACGAGCCATGCGCTCACGCCCTTTCCACGCAGCGACGCACCAGGTCGCGGACCGCGCCCGCCACGTCAGGTGCACCGAAGACCGAGGTACCAGCCACAAAGGTGTCCGCTCCCGCGCGCCACGCCGACACGATCGTCTCCGCCGTAATGCCGCCATCCACCTCCAGCGCCGCCGCTGACCGATGCCGATCCAGCAGCGCGCGCGCGCGCGCAATCTTGGCCGTGGCCGAGCCGAGGTATTTCTGGCCGCCGTAGCCCGGATTGACGCTCATGATAAGAAGGAGGTCGAGGTCGTCAACCACTTCCTCCACCAGGGCGAGCGGACTGGAGGGATTGAGCGCCAGCCCGGCCAGCATGCCGCGCTCCCGCACCGCCGCGAGGTGGCGCTGCACATGCACGGTTGCTTCCGGATGAAAGGTGAAGACCTGGACGCCGAGGTCGGCGTACTCGGCGAGGTAGCGTTCCGGCTCCACCACCATCAGGTGGACGTCGAGAGGAGCGTCGGTGATCTTCCGGAGGGCGCGGATCAGCGGCGCGCCGAAACTGAGGGTGGGCACGAATCGCCCATCCATCACGTCAACATGCAGCCACTCCGCCCCGCCGGCGAGCGCGCCCTGCACCTGCTCGCGCAGTTGGCCAAGGTCGGCGGCAAGCAGGCTTGGCGCGATACGAACGCTCATCAGTTTCCCTTCCGCGTCACAATCAGGTCCACTCGCCCGCCGCGGGACAGCAATGTGCCGCCCGAGGGTCGCTGGTCGATGACGAGGCCGCCCGGCTTGCCCGCGACGACCCGTCCCGCCGTGGCGCCGACGACGAGGCCGGCCAGTGCAATGCGGTCGCGCGCCTCCGAGAGTGGCAGGCCCACCACCGAGGGAACAGAAAGCTCGGCTGGTCCGGAGCTGACCACCAGTTCGATGGCGGTGCGCGCCGGGCGTCCGACACCCGAGCCCGGTCGGGTCTGAACCACGGAGCCGGGTTCCACCGAGGAGGGCACGGTATCGATCGAGCCGATGGCGAACCCCGCCGCCTGCAGGACCTTCTCGGCCAGCGCGCGGGGCAGACTGGCGAGATCGGGGACCGGGACATCCGGCGGGCCTTCGCTCACGATCAGGGTGACCTGGCTGTTCGGCGGCACGACGACGCCGGGCGGCGGATCCTGCCAGATCACCGATCCTTTCGGCGCCGTCGGATCGGTCCGCTGATCCTCGATCCGGAACCGCAGCCCGTGCGATTCGATCTGCTGTTTCGCCTCGGTCATCCCGACATCGATCAGTCGCGGCACCGCCAGGTCCTTGGACAGTAGTGGCGACGGAAAGAGCCACAGGAGGCTGATGAGGTACCCACTGACAAAGGCGCCGACGACGATGAGTATCTGCCGAATGGTCCGCTGGCCGGCGATGGTCTGCAGGAACGGCGCATGGGACGTGCCCGAGGTCCTGTGGGCGTCCATCAGGGCTGCCGCCGCAGGCGGGCCGCAAAGGCGCCGTCGACCCCGTCCCGCTGCGGCAGCAGCAGGAGATCCCCGGCTGGAGTGCGGAGCGCCTCCAGCACGCCAGGGGCGGGATCGCGATGGAACTCGGGATGGGTCATGAGGAACTGGTCCACCTGGGCTTCATTCTCCTCGGATTCGAGCGAACAGGTGGAGTAAACTAACCAGCCGCCGGGCCGGACCGCGGGGGCGAGCGCGTTCAGCAGGAAGGCCTGCCGCCGGACCACCTGGGCCAGCCCTTCCGGCGAGGTGCGCCATCGGGCATCGGGATGGCGGGCCAGCGTCCCGGTGCCGAGACAGGGGGCGTCAAGCAGCACGACATCGGCCTGCTGGATTGGCGGGGCCGAGGCGGAGGCGACGACGACATGTTCACGCCCGCTTCCGGCGCGGCGGATGTTCTCCTGGAGCCGAATGGCGCGTTCGGGTTTGAGCTCCCCCGCGAGCACGCAACGGGCGAGGCGACCGAGCGCGAGGGTCTTGCCCCCGGGGGCGGCACAGGCATCAAACACCAGGGATCCGGGGGGAACGGCGGCGAAACGAATCACCAGTGCCTGAGACGCGTCCTGCACGAAGAACGCACCCTCAGTGTAACCGGGCAGATCCACGGGGTGATGCCCCTCGACGACGAGACCGGCATCAAATGGTGCGCGCCGCACGCCGACACCACCGGTCCAGCAGCGGGTCTGCAGCTCCTCCAGCGTGTCGCGGGCGGGCTGGAGGATGAGGTGGGGCCGCTGATTGTTCCATTCGAGCAGTCCGGTCGTGCCCTCCACCCCGAAACGTGCCAGCCAGCGCTCCACCAGCCAGAGCGGATGGGAGTAGCGATCGGCCAGGTGCGGCCCCGGGTGCAGCTCGCGAGCGGGGGCGGCGGCGCGCCCGCCGACGCTCCGCAGGATCGCGTTGGTAAACCGGGCGGCGCTCTCCCCGATGACGATGCGGGCCAGCTCGACGGTGGTGTCGACCGCCGCATGAGCCGGCACCCGATCGAGGATGACGAGCTGGTAGGCGCCGATGCGGAGGATGTCGCGCAGGTCGTTGTCGACGGTGCTCCAGCCACGATGCACCAGTTGCTGCAGCCGGGCATCGAGCTCGTTGCGCTGGCGGAAGACGCCGGCCGCGAGCTCGTGCGCCAGCCGGCGGTCGGCCTCCGGGAGCGATGTCACCGCGGCGTTCAGCGCCAGGTCGAAGGCCTCGCCCTGCTGCACCGCCTTGAGAATCTGGAATGCCGCGAGGCGGGGGGCGACACCGGCGCCTGGCGCAGGGCGTGAGGCGGCGGGACGCCGGCCCGCGCCCGACCTCCCCTTGCCGGGGCTCCCGGTTGCTCCCCGCGGCCGATCGTTCACTCCAGCATGCCCCGGCCCGGACTCGACGGCACGGCGATTTCCCGCCGGGGCATCCGGCCAGCCTGCCAGGCAAGGCGCCCCGCGTCCACCGCGAGTCGCATCGCGGTTGCCATCGCCACGGCGTCGGCGGCCTCGGCGATGGCGGTGTTCATGAGGATACCGTCCACCCCCTGCTCCATCGTCAGGCAGGCGTCGCTGGCGGTGCCGACACCGGCGTCCACGATCACCGGCACGGTGAGTCGTCGCTTGATCGTGCGGATGCTGTACGGGTTGAGCAGTCCCAGGCCACTGCCGATCGGCGAGGCCAGTGGCATGACAGCGGCGGCTCCCGCTGCCTCCAGCCGCAGGGCGGTGATCAGGTCGTCGTTGGTGTAGGCCATGACCTTGAAGCCCTCGGCGGCGAGGGTTCGGGTCGCTTCGAGCAGGCCGGCGGTGTCCGGCAGGAGGGTCTCCCGGTCGCCGATCACCTCCAGCTTGATGAACGCGTTGAAGCCGGCTTCCCGCGCGAGCCGGGCATAGCGCACCGCCTCGTCGGCGGTGTAACAGCCGGCGGTGTTGGCCAGGAGAAAGTAGCGCTTGGGATCGAGGTGATAGAGCATCCCCTCCTCCCGGGTCCGGTCGAGATCCACCCGCCGCACCGCCACCGTGACCACATCCGCCCCCGAGGCCTCGATCGCGGCGATCATCTCGGCGTTGCTGCGGTACTTGCCGGTCCCGACCAGGAGCCGGGAGCGGAAGGTGTGGCCGCCGATGATCAGGGGGAGGTCAGTGTGGGACATGGTAGCGGTGGGGGGTAGGCGGTAGGGAGTAGGGAAACCAAGTTGGAAGAAACCTGTGGTCTGGGAGGGCAGGCGTCCCGCCTGCCCTCACCGGACCAGCTTGACAAGTACCCCTCGAATCAACCGGCCCTGTCGTGGGCAGGCGGGACGCCCGCCCCACCAAAGTATTCTGACGGATGACGAATGATGGCTAGCGTCTCCCACTCATCCCCCCCCCACGAAATGCACCAGCTCGATCACATCGCCCTCCTGCAGGGCGACGGCTTCAAGCCGGCCGCGGCGGACGATCTCGCGATTCCGTTCCACCACGACCATCCGGGCATCCAGGCCCAGGTGGGCGAGGAGGCCGGCGAGCGAGGCCGGGCCGGGGACGGTGCGGGTGGCACCATTCACCTGCAGGGTGAGGTCGGTCATGCCGCCTCGGCCCACGGCGCAAGGAGGGCGAGCGCGGCACGGTAGGGATCGGGTGCGTGCCAGAGTGCGCGGATTGTCGCCACGCCCCAGGCACCCGCGGCACACACTTCGGCCACCCGCTCGACCGTGATGCCACCGATGGCGACGACGGGCCGGCCAAGAGTGACGATGTCGCGCAGCAGCGTCAGGCCGCTGCCCGGTCGACCGGGATGACTCGCGGTCGGGTAGATGTTGCCGACGATCAGGAAGTCAGCCTCTGCGGCGGCGAGCGCTTCGTCCATGGAATGCACCGAGGCCCCGATCCACCCGCTCCAGCGTGCACTGAAGGCGCGGCGCACATCGGTGGGGGCGAGATCATCCTGCCCGAGTTGCACCCCCTGGGTGTCGAGCGCGAGGGCGAGATCGGCGCGGGCGTTCACGAACACCGCGGCTCCGGGCGGGCGGGCGAGTGCCTGGAGGCGCTGGGTCACGGCGGTGAGCTGGGCCCCGGTACCGGTGCGGTCTCGTGCATGCAGCGCCACCGCCGGGCCCGCGGCCGCGATGGCGGCGGCGCGCGCCGGGAAGTCCTCGAGCGCAAGGACGTCGTGGTCGGTCACGGCGTGCAACCGGGGCAGGGGCCTCATGCGAAGCACTGCCCCACCGTGACACCGCGGCCGTTCACCCAGCTGCTCACCGGCATCCGCTTCTTGCCGCTGGGCTGCACTTCGGACACTTCCAGCGCCCCCACGCCGGCGGCGACGGTGAGTGTCTCACCGGTGGCGAGCACGGTGCCGGGGTGTCCGGAGGCATTGGCGATGCGGCCACCGAAGAATTTCACCTCCAGCTCACCGGCCAGGGCCCAGGCGCCCGGCTCGGGATCGAAGGCGCGGGTGGTCCGGGCGAGTGTCGCGGCATCGCGGCTCCAGTCGAGCCGGGCGGTCTCGCGGCTGATCTTGGGCGCCCGGCTCGCCCGGCTGTGGTCCTGGGGCACGGCGAGGTGCTCACCCGCCGCCAGCAGTGTCAGCGTCTCGATGAGCGCCGCAGCGCCTAACTCGGCGAGCCGTTCGGTGAGTTCACCGCCGGTCTCGTCCGCGGCGACTTCGGTCTCGATCTGATGCAGCACCGGCCCGCTGTCGAGCCCGGCCTCCATCTGCATGATGCTCACGCCGGTCGTCTCGAGGCCGTTCAGGATGGCCCACGCGATCGGGGCCGCACCACGGAGCGCGGGCAGCAGCGAGGCGTGCAGGTTCAGCATGCCGAGCCGCGGGATGGCGAGGATGTCGGGCTTGAGGATGTGGCCGTAGGCCACCACGATGGCCAGATCGGCGTTGAGCCCGGCGAGCTCGGCGGCAAAGGCGCCGATGGGGCGGTCGGGCTGAAGGACCGGCAGGTCCTCCTCGAGGGCGACCAGCTTGACCGGGGGCGGCACGAGGCTGGTGCGGGAGCGGCCCTGCGGCCGGTCGGGCTGGGTGACGACAGCCGCCACATCAAAGCCTTCTTCGAGGAGGGCGCGGAGCGATGGCACCGCGAAGGCCGGGGTCCCGAAGAAGACCAGGCGCATCAGGACGACACGTCGGAGCCCTGGCGGAGCGGCCGGATGTACCCGGGATCGTCGGCGTGATCCTTCTTCCACTTGCCGATGAGCCGCTTGCGCTTGAGCAGGCTGAGGTGATCGATGAAGAGAATTCCGTCGATATGGTCGATCTCGTGCTGCACCGCCCGGGCGGACAGCCCGTCGAGCACCCGGCGGTAGGGCTGGCCGTGATAGTCGATGGCCTCCAGCACCACATGATCGGGCCGGGTGACGTCGGCAAAGACCTCGGGGATCGAGAGGCAGCCCTCTTCCCCGGTCTCCCGGCCCGCGGTGTCAAGGATCTGCGGGTTGATGAGCACGAGTTTCTCGCCCTCCGCGTCGATCACGGCGATCCGACGGGCCACCCCGACCTGATTGGCGGCGAGCCCGATCCCCTTGGCGGCGTACATGGTCTCGAACAGGTCCTCGACGAAGCGGCGGACCTCATCATCCACGACGGCCACCCTGGGCCCGGCTTCCCGCAGCACGGGCGAGCCGAACAGGTGGAGGTCGAGAATCGTCACACCGTCGCTCCCGGCGCGGACTGGGCGCCGACCTTCACGATGCGGGCCCGGTCGACCACCAGCGTCGAGCTGCCGGATTCGATCGTGATGCGGTCCTCCTTGAGTTCCTTGACCCGGCCGATGATGCCGCCGACGGTGACGATGTCATCGCCCTTCTTGAGCGCCTTGAGCAGTTCCTCGTGCTTCTTCCGCGCCTGCTGCTGCGGCCGCAGGATGAGGAAGTAGAAGACCAGCGCAATCGCGCCGACCTGGAAGAGCAGCATGGTGAGCCCGGATGCCGGGCTGTCGGTCGGGGCCATCAGGGCCAGCAGGGACAGAGTCACGGTGCTCCTCGTGGGTGATATCGCTCCCGCCAGTCATGGTGGAAGCGGTCGAAACGGTCTTCCAGGATGGCGACTCGGGCCTGTTCCCCGAGCTGGATCAGGAAGCGGATATTGTGGATCGAGACCAGCCTCAGCCCCAGCATCTCCTCGGCCATGAACAGGTGCCGGAGGTAGCCACGGGAGAATCGCTGGCAGGTCTCGCAGTCGCAGTCAGCGTCGAGCGGCGCCTCACTGAGGCGATGCGGCGCAGCACGGATGTTCACCTTGCCCGTACTGGTCCAGGCACTGCCATGGCGCCCGTTCCGGGTCGGGGCGACGCAGTCGAACAGGTCCACCCCGCGCGCGATCCCTTCCAGCAGATCATCCGGAAAACCGACGCCCATAAGATAACGGGGCACGTCCGTTGGGAGCGCCGGATTGAGGCCTTCGAGGACCCGGTGCATGACCGGCTTCGGCTCCCCGACCGACAGCCCGCCGATGGCGATCCCGGTCCACGGCCCGAGAGCCAGGACCCCCTCGATGGACCGCTGGCGAAGGTCGTCATGGGTGCCACCCTGGATGATGGGCCAGAGGGTTTGAACCGAGCCGTCAGCCGTCAGCCGTCGGCCGTCAGGCAGATCGCTGATGGCTGAGGGCTGATGGCTGTCAGCCAACTCGGCGTGTCTCCGCTTACACCGGTCCAGCCACCGCAGCGTCCGCTCCAGTCCCTCCTCCGCCAGTTCGCGCGAGGCCTGCCCCGGCACCACATGATCGAACGCCATCGCGATGTCGGCGCCCAGCGCCCACTGGATCTCCATGGCCGATTCGGGGGTGATCGTGCGACGGGAACCATCGAGATGACTGACGAACTCGACCCCTTCCTCGGCGATCTTGCGCAGCCCTTCCAGCGAGAACACCTGGAAGCCACCGGAATCGGTGAGCATCGGCCGGTCCCAGGTGGAGAAACGGTGCAGTCCACCGAGGGCCTGGACGACGGCCTCGCCGGGGCGCAGATGGAGATGGTAGGTGTTGCCGAGGATGATCTGGGCGCCGGCGCGGCGTACCTCCGCCGGGTGCAGCCCGCGCACCGTGCCGTGAGTGCCCACGGGCATGAACGCCGGTGTCTCGACCGTGCCGTGCGGCAGGGTCAGGGTGCCGGCGCGGGCCAGGCCATCGGTGGCGTGCAGCTGGAACGAGAACATGGGCGGGGGAAGGTAAGGCCGTCAGCCGTCGGCCGTCAGCCGGGGGAGAAAGCCGTTGGCCGTTGGCCATTAGCCGTTGGCAACTGCCATGTCCTTTACCCGGCGCCGAGCCGGATGGTCAATGCTTCCAGCCAATGGCCAACGGCCGATGGCTAACGGCTAGATCACCACCATCGCATCCCCGTACGAATAGAACCGGTACTCCGACGCCACGGCATGGCGATATGCCGCCATGATCCGTTGGTGGCCGCCGAACGCCGCGACCAGCATGAGTAACGTGGAGCGGGGCAGGTGGAAGTTGGTGATCAGCCGGTCCACCACCTGGAAGTGAAATCCGGGAGTGATGAGCAGGCGGGTCTCCGCCCGGCCGGCGCGCACGGTGCCATCCGGCAGCGCGGCGCTCTCCAGGCTCCGCACCACCGTCGTGCCCACCGCCCACAGCCTGCCGCCACGCGCCCGCAGCGCCGTGATCGCCTCCGCGGCCGCCACCGGGATGTCGTACCACTCCGGGTGCATCGGGTGCACCGAGGGATCGTCGACCTCCACCGGTTTGAAGGTGCCCGGTCCCACTTCGAGGTCGATCCGGGCGATCTCCACGCCGTTGCGTTCGAGCGCCGCGAGCAGCTCCGGGGTGAAGTGCAGTCCCGCCGTCGGTGCCGCGACGCTGCCTTCGCGCTCGGCGTAGACGGTCTGGTAGCGGCGCTCATCCTCCGCCGTGGGGGCGCGGTCGATGTACGGCGGCAACGGCAGCAGACCGCTCTCCCGCATCGCCGCCTCCGCGGTGATGCCGATGAACCGCACCTCGCGGTAGACATCCTCCAGCACGGCGACCGTCTCGATGAAGGCCCCGGGACCGATCTGGACCCGCTTCCCGGCCCGCAGCGCGCTGCCGGGCTTGCCGAACGCGATCCAGTGTCCGTTCGGCGCCGGGTACAGCAGCAGCACCTCCGCCGGCGCTCCACTCGGCCGGGTGCCGAGGAAGCGGGCGTGACGGACCCGGGTAGTGTTGAGGACGAGGAGATCAGCGGCAGGAATGAGGTCGAGAAGGTGGGGAAAGGTCTGATCGGCGAGGGGTGCCGCGGCACCGCTCAAGGAGTCGCCGCGGTCGACGACGAGCAGCCGGCTCGCTCCACGGTCGGCGCTGGGGTGCTGTGCGATCAGCGCCGGAGGAAGCGGGTAGTCGAAGTCGGCGGTGCGGAGGGGCATGGACGGTTAGGCGGTGAGGCGGTTAGGCGGTTGGGGGAGGCGATTGGAGGTCTGCCGGATCGCCGCCCCGCCTAGCCGAAGATCGTGCCCTGCGCGCCTGGCGGCGGCGTGAGGCCGAATCGCTGATAGGCCAGCGGGGTCGCCACGCGGCCGCGCGGGGTGCGCTCGAGATAGCCCTGCTGGATCAGGTAGGGCTCGTACACCTCTTCGACGGTGTCGCTGTCCTCGCTCACGGCGATCGCCACCGTGTTCAGGCCGACGGGCCCGCCGCCAAACTTCTCGATGATCGTCTTGAGGATCCGGGCATCCATGTCGTCCAGGCCGAATTCATCGACGTTGAGCCGCGCCAGCGCCTCGCGGGCGACGGGGCCGGTGATCCGTCCATCGGCGCGCACCTGGGCAAAGTCGCGCACCCGGCGCAGCAGCCGGTTGGCCACCCGGGGTGTGCCGCGGCTCCGCTTGGCGATCTCCCGCGTTCCTTCCGCATCGGCCGGTACGCCGAGGATGGTCGCGGAGCGGGCGACGATGATCTCGAGGTCTTCCGGCGGATAGAAGTGCAGCCGTTCCACCATCCCGAACCGGGCCCGCATCGGCGGGGTGAGCAGCCCGAATCGGGTGGTGGCGCCGACCAGGGTGAATCGCTCGATGACCATCGGGATGGTCTGCGCGTTCGGCCCGTCGGCGATACGCACGTCGACCCGGAAGTCCTCCATCGCCGGATAGAGAAATTCCTCGAGGATGGGACGGAGCCGGTGGATCTCGTCGATGAAGAGGATGTCGCCCGTCTGCAGCGAGGTCAGCAGGCTCACGAGATCGCCGGGCTTCTCCAGGACCGGCCCCGAGCTGGTGCGGAGCTGGACGCCCATCTCCCGCGCCAGCAGCGTGGCGAGCGTGGTCTTGCCGAGGCCCGGCGGGCCGAAGAAGAGCAGGTGGTCGAGCGAATCGCCGCGCCCTTTCGCCGCGTCGATCGCGATGCGGAGCGACGCCTTCACCTGGTCCTGACCCACGAACTCCTCCAGCCGCCCCGGGCGCAGGGCCGCTTCGGCGCCGGTTTCTTCCGGCAGCTCATCGGGGGTGGTGATCTGGAGGCGGGACATGGGAAGCGTCAGCCCGTGAGCCGCGCCTCCCACCGGACCGGCCGCAGCCCGGGCTCGACCACATGCTGCGCCCGGCAGTGGTTGCAGCGATCGGTGACCTGCGCGGTGCCGGTGGCGACCAGCCGGCGGTTGGTACTGCCGCAACGGGTACAGATCCATTCGGCGGTCGTGGCTGGGACGGTCATAACACTCCTCGGTGAGGCGCCCTCTGTCGGTGCCCCGGATGGTGGCGCGCCGTCTGTCGCGCGCCGTGCCGGTCGCTCGATCGCGGCGGCGCTAGGCCCGCGTGGCCAGTCGCTGCAGTGCGTCGCGGATCAGTCGCGCCGTGTCGGTGACCCCGGCGGCGAGGGTGGCGCGCACCGCTTCCTCCGCCGCCGGCGCCGGGTAGCCCAGCCGGATGAGCGCCTGGGTCGCTTCCTCGCCGGGGCGTGGTACCGCGGCGGGCAGGTCGACCGGAATGTCGCCAAACCGGTCGGTCAGCTCGACGATCAGCTTCTCCGCCTTCTTGCGTCCGATACCGGGGACCGTCGCCAGTGTGGTGATGTCCCGCTGCACGATGCTCCGGACGGCGCGGGCCGGACCGAGCGTCGAGAGCAGGGCCAGCGCGAGCTTGGGCCCGAAGCCGCTCGCGCCCAGCAGCTGGCGGAAGATGGCCCGCTCCGTCACCTGATCGAAGCCGTAGAGCGACCAGCTGTCCTCGCGAATCACCAGTTCGGTGTAGAGGCTGAGCTTGCTGCCGGTGGCGGGGAGCCGTTCGAGGACGCCCAGCGGCAGAGTCACCGCGTAGCCCACCCCGCCTGCCGTCTCGATCAGCACACTGTCGCCGTGCCGCTCGCGCAGCGTGCCGCTCACGAATGCGATCATCGCTTGAGCACACGGCGGCCCGGCAGCAGGGCGGCCCGGCGGACGACCGATCGCTTGAGAAAGTGCGTCAGTGCCACGGCGACACCATCCGCCGCGTCCGCTGGCGACGGCGCCACCGTGAGGCGGAGCAATTGGGCGACCATATACCCCACCTGGGACTTGACCGCGGCGCCCCTGCCGGTCACCGCCTGCTTGATCGTCGCCGGCGCATACTCGGCGATCGTCACGCCGGCCTGCGCTCCCGCGAGGAGAATGACGCCCCGGGCATGGCCGAGCACGAGCGTGGTCCGGACATTCCTGGCGTAGAACGCTTCTTCGACCGCCAGCACGTCCGGCCGATGGCGCACGAGCAATTCGGTGAGGCCGGCGTGGATCTCCCCGAGCCGCGGGGCGAGCGGGGTGCCCGGCGTCGGCCGGATGACACCACACTCCACCAGTCGCAACTGGCCCCGCGCCCCGGTTTCCACGACGCCGAAGCCGGTGGCGGCGGTACCCGGATCGATCCCGAGCACCTTCATCGGGGCGCCGCGGTCAGCGCGAGGCCTCGGCCAGGTGAGCGGCGTCGATATCGAAGTTGGAGAACACCTTTGACACGTCGTCCAGCTCCTCCAGCGCTTCCATCAGCTTGATCATCTGCTCGGCCTGCTTGCCCTCGATCTTCACCGTGGTGCGCGGCACCATGGCCAGCTCGGCAGAGTCGATCTCGAACTTGCGGGCCCGCAGCGCATCCTGCACCGCGTGAAAGGTCGGCGGCGTGGTCGAGATGATGTACAGGTCGCCATCCTTCTGGAAGTCGTCGGCGCCGGCATCGAGCGCCGCCTCCAGGGTGGAGTCCTCGGGGTACTGTGTGGCGTCGAGGAGGATCTGGCCCTTGCGGTCGAACATCCACGCCACCGAGTTGGTCGCGCCCATGTTGCCGGTATTCCGGCTGAAGGCGTGGCGGACATCGGCCACCGTCCGGGTCGCGTTATCGGTGCTGGCCTCGATGATCACCGCGGCGCCGCCGGGGCCGTAGCCCTCGTAGACCACTTCCTCGTAGACCGCGCCTTCCAGCTCGCCGGTGCCCTTCTTGACCGCCCGGTCGATGTTGTCGGCCGGCATGTTGACGGCCTTGGCGGCCTCGATGGCGGTGCGCAGGCGGGGATTGCCGCCGGGGTCACCCCCGCCCGCCTTGGCGGCGACGGTGATTTCCCGGATCACCTTGGTCCACGACGCGCCGCGCCGGGCGTCCGTGACCGCCTTCTTGTGCTTGATCTGCTTCCACTTGCTGTGGCCGGCCATTGGATCCTCCAGGCGAACTGAGGCTGGGAAACTAAGGGCAGGAGGAGATGGGGGGGAGTAGGG
>JAWXBX010000100.1:0-4701 GCA_034440415.1 Gemmatimonadota bacterium
CCTGCTGCAGCAGGAGCTGGTTCTGGGCGATCAGTTTCACGAAACTCACCAGGGAGCTGTCGGGCTGTTTGCCCAGATCGGCGGCCCAGTTGGGGCCCAGGGCACTCACCCACCGCAGGAAATCACTGACCGTCAGCGCGCCGCGTTCAAAGGTGGCCAAGGTCTTGGTCGAACGGCGCGCACCATCGCGGTCCGCGATCGCGGCGCGCATCGCGGCCGGAGCGCCTGCCTCCACCTTCAGGTGCCGCTGCACCCCGAGCGACTCGAGGTAGACCGAATCGAGCACGAATCCCGTCCGCTCCCGCGCAAAGGCCAGGAGGCGGTCGCGGACTTCTGCCGCGGGGGGCCGGCGGATGATGTGATAGCCGAACGGTGTTTCCACCACGTTCGTCATGCCGCCCGGCGCGAGACTCCAGCCGGCACTGTCGAATGCGGTGACGAACTTGCCCCGGGGGGAGGGCGGCAGGTACCCGCCGTCGGACTTGCTCGCGGGATCCTCGCTCAGCTGTCGCGCCAGCGCGGCGAAGTCCGCTCCCCCCTTCAGTCGGGCGTAGATCCCATCAATCTTCTTTTGCGCCGCCTGGCGGGCCGGCGGCTCCGCATTGGGCTCGACCCGCACCAGAATGTGCTGCAGCAGCCGGGTCGCGTCGGACGCGTAGACGCTGTCAGCCGTCGCCGGAGTGAGCGGCGCGCGCCGGGCGAGGAGCGAGTCATGCCAGCGGGTGCCCCGCAGTTCGGCGAGCTCGGGCCACAGCACGCGGGTGGCGGTCAAGGAGTCGGTGAGCGTGTTGCCGCCCGCCACCGCCTGGGCGAAGAGCGTGTGATCCACCCACATGGTGGCGATGAATTCCGCCGCATCGCGGCTCGCCGGCACGCCCTTGATGCCCACCATGAGCTGGGCCAGGCGATCCACCGAGAGCTCCTGCCCACCCGCCTCGGCCACGACCTCGGGCCGGGCACGGAAGGCATCCTTGCATCCCGCCGCCGCCAGCACCGCCACGACCAGCCACACTCGACGCATCGCTGCTCCTCGAAGAGAGATGGCGGGCGACTCGCCCCGCCACCAATGTCTATTCCGACTGTGCGCGCATCCGACCCTGCCGCGCCTGCATCACCGTCCCGCCACCTGCTCCCTGCCCCCGGCCACCTGGTTCTCTCCGACCGCCACGAGCGCGCGCACCAGCGCGGGCACCAGGCTCTCTCCACCCAACCGGGTGAGCCGGAGTGACAGCGGCACCGTCCGCCGCACTTCGACCGCGAGCTGTACATGGTCGAGCGCCGCGGAAAGCCCGGCGAATCGGGGCGTCGCACCCTCACGGAAGGTGAGTCGCGCCTCATCCCCCCGCACCAGCAGGTGTTGCAGGCCCAGCTCCGCCCCCACCGCGCGGAGCTGGGCCATGTGAAGCAGCGCCTCCGCCGGCTCGGGGAGTGGCCCGAACCGCTCGCGCAATTCGTCACGAAGCGGTTGAATGTCGCTGGGGGTCCCCGCCCGCGCCAGTCGGCGGTAGAAGTCGAGCTTCACGTCGTCGGAGGTGATGTAGCTGTCCGGGAGGTGGGCCGGCCGGTCCAGCACGACCTCGGGCGGCTGGGGCCGCTCACCCTTCACCTGACCCCGCAGCGCCCGCACCGTCTCCTCGAGCCAGCGCAGGTACAGATCGAATCCCACGGCGTGGGCATGCCCCGACTGCTCCGCGCCGAGCAGGTTCCCTGCGCCTCGCAGCTCCATGTCCTTCAGCGCGATCCGGTAGCCCGCCCCGAGTTCGGTATGATGCTCCAGCACCTTGAGGCGTTCCTCGGCATCCCGGTCGATCGTGTCGGGCACCACGAGGTAGCAGTAGGCCCGCCGATGGCTCCGCCCCACCCGGCCGCGCAACTGGTAGAGCTGGGCGAGACCGAGCCGCTGCGCGTCGTGCACCACCATGGTGTTCGCGTTAGGTACGTCGAGACCGGATTCGACGATCATCGTGGAGACGAGGATGTCCACCTCGCCAGACACGAACCGCCGCATGACCTCCTCCAGCGCGTCCGCGGCCATCTGCCCATGCCCCACCGCCACCCGGGCCCGCGGGGCGAGCGAGCGCACCCGCGCGGCGATGGTCTCGATCGTCTCGATCCGGTTGTGGACGAAGAACACCTGGCCGCCCCGGTCCAGCTCGCGCGCGAGGGCTTCCTCCAGCAGGCCATCATCCCACGGTTCCACGAACGTGAGGATGGGCGACCGGTCCCGCGGCGGCGTCTCGATCATCGCCAGATCCCGCAGCCCGGCGAGCGAAAGGTGCAGGGTCCGCGGGATCGGAGTGGCCGTCAGGGTCAGCACATCCACCGTCAGGCGCAGGGCCTTGAGCCGCTCCTTGTGCTTCACCCCGAAGCGGTGCTCTTCATCCACGATCAGCAGGCCGAGGTCCTTGCACTCGACGTCACTCGACAGCAGCCGGTGCGTGCCGATCACGATATCCACGTCGCCCGCCGCCATGCGCTGCAGCACCGCCTTCTGCTCCTTGGCGGTGCGGAAGCGCGACAGGACTTCCACCTTCACCGGAAAATCCGCCAGCCGCTCCGCAAAGGTCCGGCCGTGCTGATCCGCGAGAATGGTGGTCGGGACGAGGACGGCGACCTGCTTCCCGCCCTGCACCGCCTTGAACGCCGCCCGCACTGCAATTTCCGTCTTGCCGTACCCGACATCGCCGACCAGCAGGAGGTCCATCGGGATCGGCTGTTCCATCGCGTGCTTCACCGCCTCGGTCGCCTTGCGCTGGTCCGGCGTGTCCTCGTACAGGAACGCCGACTCGAGTTCGCGCTGCCACCGCGTGTCCGGCGGGAAGGCGTAGCCGGCGCTCACCTTGCGCCGGGCGTACAGGTCCAGGAGCTCGGCCGCCATCTCCTTGATGGCCTGCCGGGTCTTCTCCCGCACCCGCTGCCACGACGAGCCCCCGAGCTTGTGGAGCCGCGGCGGCGGCTCGTCGCCGCTGTCACCCGCGGAACGGTACCGTTCGAGCTGATCGAGCCGATACAGCGGAACGTTGAGCCGGTCGCCCCCTTCGTACTCGACAATCGCGACCTCGATCGTCGACTCGCCGACAGTGATCGTCGCGATGCCGCGGTAGATCCCGATGCCGTGATCGAGGTGGACGACGTAGTCACCCCCCTGGAGCTGGCCGGTCGCCGCCGACGGCGCCGCCTGACGATAGCGCCGGGCGCGGCGCAGGCGGCGGGCCCGGCGGAAGATCTCGTGGTCGGTGAGGACCCGCAGGCTGCGCATCACGAAGCCGCCGTCCAGCGCCCCGATCACGAGCGTCACGTTCAGCCGTCCGCTGCCCTCGTGCAGCAGCTCATCCAGTCGCTCGAGCTGACCCTCGTTGTCGCACAGGATGACCGTCGGGAGTTCGCCGGCGAGCAGACTGCGGAGCCGTCGGATGTCCCGCTCGACCGAGTCGGGAGCGAAGAACCCGGCATGCAGCACATCCGGGCCGGTCGCAGTGCCGGCGTCGGAGCGCAGCGCCACCCGGGCGAACGCCGCCAGCCGGGATTCCCACACCGCCGGTGACTCGAACAGCTCCTCCCGGGTGGGAACATCTTCCCCCAGCCGCCGCGCGACTTCGAGATGATGCGCCGCCTCTCGCCACGCCCGCGCCACCTCCTCCGCCGCCGCGGTGGGCGAGTCCTGCACCAGCAGCATTCCGGACGGCAGCAGATCCAGCAGGGTTTGCCGGCTCGGGGAGGTCGCCTCGCCATTCAGTCGGCGGGCGGCCGAGCCGACCAGGGGCAGGACGGTGATTTCGTCCAGCACCTCGCCGGAGCGCTGGGTGGTAAGGTCGAAGGTGCGCATCGACTCGAGCTCGTCGCCCCACCACTCCAGCCGGGCGGGTGCGCCCATGCCGAAGCCGTACACATCCACGATCCCGCCCCGGACACTGAACTGCGCCACCTCGAGGACGGTGGGCACTTTCGAGTAGCCCATCGCCTCGAGGGCGGCGGCCACCGCCTGCGGCGAGGAGGAGCCACCGGAGCTGCGCGTGAGCCGGAGCGTGCTGCCCCGCAGGGCCGCCGGCACCAGAGTGCGTTCCTGCGAGGCGCGGGCGGTCGTGACCAGGATGCGAAGCCGGCCTTCCAGCACGGCGGCAAGTGTCTCGGCCCGTTCACCCGCGATTTCGTAGTGCGGTTCCTCCTCACCGATCGCCTCCCGCTGCGGGTACAGCACCACGGGCACCTCGGTCAGGTGCTGCAGGTCGCCGATCCACCGCTCGGCATCCGCTGGAGTGGTCGCGATGACCGTGAACAAGCGGTCGGGATACTGGCGCGCCAGCCAGGCGATCAGCACGGCCCCGCTCGAGCCTGCCAGCCCATCGATCTGGCGCTGCCCACCTCGCGACGGGAGGCGGTCCCGCAGGTCGAGGGCGAGCGCGGTACGCTCGAAGGCGTCGAGCAGCAGGTTCAGCGTCATCTGCCCTGCCGCAGGCCGCTGGCGAGCAGCAGCTCGATGAGTCCGAGCACCAGGGCTAGCCAGAGCAGTGGCCCCTGCAGGCTGGCCCGTCCCGCCCCGGCGAAGGCCGCCGCGGCAGCGTCCTCCAGATTCACCATCCGGGACCCGGGCCAGAGATTCGTCACCTGGGCGTCGGTCGCCCGGGCCAGGTGGGACTCGCGCGGATCGACATTGACGCTGATGCCCCCAACCGTGTCGTCTCCGGCGAGGAGGAAATACAC
>JAWXBX010000101.1:0-2560 GCA_034440415.1 Gemmatimonadota bacterium
CTGGCGCAGCGGCGCGCTGGGTTCGGTGAGCGTGACGATGCTGGTGCACCAGAAGAACTTCGAGGGCTCGCTCACCATCATCGGCGAGAAGGGGACGGTGCGGCTCGGCGGTGTGGCGGTGAACCTGATCCAGCACTGGCAATTCGCCGACGCGGCGGCGGATGACGAGCTGGTGCGGAGCGCGAGCTACGAGACCACCTCGGTCTACGGCCATGGCCATTCGATGTACTACGACAACGTCATCCGGGCGCTGCGGGGCGAGGCGCCGGCGGAAACCGATGGCCGCGAGGGACTGCGCTCGCTGGAGCTGCTGACCGGGATCTACCTGTCGGCGCGCGACGGCCGGACAGTGGGGCTGCCGCTGGATCTCTGATGGCTGTTTCCGAGACAGTCCTGCAGCTGCAGGTGGAGGGGTACCGGGCGATGAGCCCCGCGCGAAAGCTCGCGATTGCGTGGGGCCTGCGCCGGTTTGCCTGGGATACCAAGGCTGCGGCGCTCAGAGTGCTTGAGCCGGAGGCGGCGGAGGCGGAAGTGCGACGCCGGGTGGCGGGATGGTTCGCCCATGAACGCTCCTGACCCGGCGGCGCTCTTCCTGCCCGGGCTCGAGGCCATCGGTGTGGAGTACATGGTTACGGGTGGGGTTGGGGCGATCCTGTATGGTGAACCCCGATTGACCAACGATATCGACCTCGTGGTGCGACTGACCGGCCGGGAGGCGGCCTTGCTCGCCAAAGAGTTCCCGGCTGATCGCTTCTACGTTCCTCCCATCGAGACGCTTCGCGAGGAAGCTGCGCGGGAGCGTCATGGGCACTTCAACCTGCTGGACCTCGATACGATGCTGCGGGCCGACGTCTACCTGGCGGGTCAGGATTCTCTGCAGGCCTGGGGGCTGGAATGCCGGCGGAGAATGCCGCTTGGCGCGTGTGAAGGCTGGGTCGCCTCGCCCGAGTATGTCATCCTCCTGAAGTTGATCTACTTCAAGCAGGGCCATTCATCGAAGCACCTGCGCGACATCGCCTGGATGGTGCGGGTGAGCGAGGCGCTCATCGACCGGCGGCTGCTGGAGCAGAAAGTACGCGAGTTAGGGCTCGACGCTCAGTGGGCGACGGCGCTGGCAACGTCGCTGGATGCCTGACGATGAGGCAGCTGGTCAATTTGCAGGTCAGAGGCATCGCGGCATGAACTCTGTGCTGGAACTTGAGACCGCGCGGCTCCGGCAGATGACCGCCTCAGAAAAGATTGCGGTCATGCATTCGCTCTGGCGACAGGCGTGGTCGCTGAAGGTTGCCGGCGTGCGGGGGCAATACCCCGAGTGGTCTCCCGAGCAGGTCGAAGCGGCGGTCCGGGAGATTTTCCGGAATTGCCGATCCTGACCACGCTGCCTACGTCTCGATTTCCAGGCAGGCCTCGATCCCTTCCCCCGCCTGGCCTCGTGCCACATTCGATGACATCGTGAGCCGGATCAGGTCGCCAGCATCATAGCGGTACGCCCCCGGCATGAAGGCCATGCTCGCGGCGGTGGCTCCAGCGGGCAGCACGACTTCACAGCCGGAGAGTGGCCGCCAAGTCGCCCCCCCGTCGCGCGAGTACTGGGCTCCCACTGTAAGGATTCCCGCTGGATTCACGGCCAGGCTGACCGCGAGTGCCGTGATGGAGCCGCCGCGCGGCATCAGCCTGCCACGGGGCGTTATGCCATCGCTGAATGGGGCGCTCGTGATCCCTGCTCCCACCTGCTGGGTGACCGACCAGCCATAGAGCGTTTGCCGGTGTCCCTCGGAGAAGTCGACCCGATTCGTGAGCAGGTCCGGGTTGTTCGTCCCGTACCGGTGTGCGGCACTGGTGGTATGGTTGTTCCTCGCCACGATGCCGGTGGCTATCACGCCGGCATTCTCCGCGATCCCGATCTGCAGGCCCTGCCATCCCTCCACCCAGTTGCCATCGATCAGGACGTTGTCGCAGGGGAAGTTCTTGTTGGTGTAGACCAGGATGCCGTGGCTGTCGGGCGCATTCCCTTCGTACCATACGCGGTTACCGACGATGGAAATGCCGCGGGCGTTGCAGATCCGCATGCCGTAGCATCCCGCGCCGAGGGCGGCGGAGGAGCGAATCACATTGCCGGAGACGACGATGTTCCGGTTGAGCCAGTTGCCGTTGATGTTGATCCCATAGAACCCGCTGTTGGTGGCGGGCGCCTCGATCACGTTGCCAATCACCGAGATGTTCTCTCCAGCGAGGATGCGGAAGGCGATGCCGCCCGCATCGTTGATGGCGCCGTCCTCGCCAAGGGCCAGGAAAACGTTGCCCATCGCCACAGCGTTCCTGGTGTAGCCGAATTCGACGTTGCGACCCTTGCACTGCTGGAAGACGTTGTTGAGCACGCGCCCGCCGGAGTTGAACGTCTTCCCGACCGGTGGTCCTGAGAAGATCCCGAAGAAGCGGTTGTTGGTGCCGGGGGCGGAACCGCGGGTGCGGAACCAGCATGCTGTCACCTCGAAGTTGGTGCTGCCCACCTGCCGGGCGGCATTGTCCCGGATGATGATCGCCCCGGTCGTCGTGATGC
>JAWXBX010000102.1:0-2669 GCA_034440415.1 Gemmatimonadota bacterium
CGTGGGGGAGCGGGCGGGCGAGATGCCGGGCAAGCGCGGGGTCGATCTCCATGCCGAGGAACTGGCAGAGTCGACCGAGGGTCTCCGCTGCCGAGTCACGGAGCTCGTCGTAGCGCACCACCGTCCACTGCTCGGGAGGCAGGGTCGCCAGGTCGTCGACGATGTAGCGATTGGCGCTGTCCCACTGCCAGGCGGCGAGCTCTTCCACGGGGCGGCCCCGCTGGTGCTGCCATTGGGGCGGCAGGAGCATCGACCAAGGTCCGTCCCAGCCCGGCAGGCTGCTATAGGTGATCCAGCCACCCGAGCGCCAGGCCTCGATGATGCTGCTGATGTTCTCCCGCGGGTCGCGCCACAGGAAGATGAAACGCGCATCCGGGAACAGGCGCTGGAAAAACGGGATGCGCAGGGCATTCTTGGGGGTCTTCTCGAGGAATCGCAGGGGCCGGTCTCCTGCCGGTTGCCCCGTGGTGTCCCGCAGGCGCTCGCGGATCGACGCGAGGATCCGGTCGCCCACGCCGGGCGTCATGGCGGCTCCCGTCAGGCGATTGGAGTCTGTCCATGGGCCCCCGGGCCGGAGTTCCGGGAGCGCTTCCACGAGCCAGTGCGCTTCACCGCCCAGCGTCGCCAGGGAGCCATGGGCAGCCAGGGTCTCGAAGAGCAGTGTGCTGCCGGAGCGGGGCGCAGCCACGATGAAAATCGGCGCCCGCAGCTTGGCCGCGGCCCCCACGCCGGGGGCCGTCGCGGTGGTTGGGACGGGTCGCGGCTCGCGCAGCAGGTGGTGCAGCACCCGGCCTTCCAGCACCCGGTTCGCAGCGACGCCGTTGGTGCGCATGACCAGTTCCTCGCCCAGCCGTCGCGAGCCGGTCCGGAGCGCCTCGCAGGCGGCCTCGAAGTCCGCCCGGCCGCGCCCATCCCCGCCGTGGAGCGCCCACAGCTGCCGCCAGTCGTGGCAGAAATCCCCGAGCAGCAGGTGGTAGTGAGCGAGGCGGGTCCGTGCCGGGTCACTGGCGTCCATCGCGGCCAGTTCGCCGCGGAGGTCGCCCAGCAGCAGCTCCACTTCGGCGGGCGGCATGATCTCCGCCACCGCATTGTTCTCTGTCATTACCTGGAGATCGACAGCCGGATTGAACCGGTGCCGGGGCCACTGGGCCGGGGGCGCCCCGCCCTGGAAGACCAGCCGCCAGAACGGGGCCGATCCCGAAGTGTCCGCAACCAGGTGGATGCGCTCCACGGTGCTCGGGTTCTCCACGTGGTGGAGCCGCCAGTTGTCGAAGACCCAGGCCTCTCCGGCGGCCATATGCACGCGCTCATCGCCGCAGTGGAAGGCGACGGTGGGGTGCGTCTGGATGGGAATGTGCACCCGCACGCGAGTGAACCAGTGGTAATTGATGTCCGCGTGGAGCGGCACCGTGGCGCCCGGCGCCAGCCGCATCAGCCGCGAGCGGCTCCAGACGACCCCGAAGCCCGCAAGCACCTGCCGGAGGTACGGCGCTGCACGCAGCTGCGCGGTGGGCAGCATCCTGCCTGTGACGTCGTCGTTCTCGCCACCGTCCGCACTGATGAGCCGCACGGAGGAGTTGCCGGGAAGGTCGTTCGGGTGACCAGCCCAGGCGCTGGTCGGGACCGCGGCCAGTTCCGCCGCGAGGCGCCCGGCGTCAAACCAGACGGGGAGCCGGTAGAAGGGCCGGGGAAGCCGCATCGCCTCAGGCCGTCTCGATGGACTGGCGGAATTCACCCATGGCGACGACGAGCCGGGCGACCGCCGTGCGTTCGAGATCGCTAAGGTGTGGATTCCAGAGATCGAAGATGAGCACGACCCGAATCTGGTCGCTGCGATTCCAGGCCTCGTGCTCATACGTGTCATCGAAGACCACGACGCGGCCTTCTTCCCAGGCGTGGACCTCGCCGCCAACGCGGAGGGCGCAGTCGGGCGGGATGATCAGCGGCAGGTGACCCACGACCCGCGTATTGGTGACCCCGCGATGCGGAAGCAGGTGCGTCCCGGGGGTGAATACCGAGAACAGCACTTCCGGGCCATGGTCGCCCACATGCGACAGCGGCAGCCGGGCCAGGGCGCTGCTCGTCACCGGGCAGGCCGCGCCGTTGGCTTCGCGCCGTTCGCCGTGTCGGTAGAAGTAGTACCCGGACCAGCCCGGGGTGCCCCGCGCGCTTTGCAGGTTCTGGGCCGCGATCTCCGCAGTGGTGAACACGTCCTCGGCACCCGCGTCGGTGCGCAGGAGTGCCTGCAGTTCGGCCCCGATGTCGTCGGTCAGGCCCTCGAAGCCCTCCAGCCAGGGGCACAGCGCCCGGTCCAGGAAGGGTGTCGCGGGGATGTCGGGCAAGTAGAGGAAGGTGGGTTTCTGGCGGGCATCCGGGTACATCGGCGCTTCGTCATTTAGATGAATGCGCAGCATCCGTTCCACCCGCGCGAGGCCCCCGCGGCCGAACTCCGCAACCAGCGGCTCCAGCAGACCGTAGAAGAGCGCCCGCCGGCCATCGCGCACCACCTGGGCCGCGTGGGCCACGAGGGAAACCAGTGCCGGTGGCGTCGTGCTGACATCCAGCCACTTGCCCTGGGACTGCGTGTCGGACATGACGCGGGCGTACTGCACGAGGGCCCCAGGGTGGTCGCCAAGCTGCTCCAGTACGGCGGCGAGGTGGAGGCGTGC
>JAWXBX010000103.1:0-2788 GCA_034440415.1 Gemmatimonadota bacterium
ACCGTCACCAGCAGGGCACGCTCAGGACGGTCACGACTGCTCACCGCAATCCGGTAGAGCGTCGCTTCGGGGCGTTCGATGTCCACCGCAAACTCACCCACGGGATGGAGACCAATGCGCTGATCCAGCTCGGGGCGAGTCAGCAGCGTGAGTGCGCTGAGCACTCGGCCGGCACTCTGCACCTCGCGTTCTTCCAGGCGCATTGCTCTCTCTGTATTGCTCGTCTGCCGCAGCAGCGCCACGACCGCGAGTCCGGTGGTGCCGAGAATCCCGATGGCGATCATCACCTCGAGCAGCGCGACGCCGCGCTCACCTCGCATGGGGCTGCCCTCCGGTGAGGGGATCGAGCGGACCGCCGAGGACGCGTCCATCCGGCAGGAAGCGGACGGGGGCCGAATCAACCGTGATCACCACGTCCTGCCCTCGGCTGATCGCTTCGGCACGAGCCCGATGCAGTCGTTCGAGCCGCTCGCCCTCGGGCGTTGGCCGGAGCGACGGCATGGCGAGGAGACTCATGCCGCTCACCAGGCTGAGGATGACCAGCACGACCAGGAGCTCCACGAGGGTGATCCCGGCGCGCTGGTCCCGCATGAGGCCGGTCGTCATCCGGGCCGCAGGCTGTACACCGCCTGGAGCAGTGCGGCCGCAACGAACGCGACGAGTCCACCGAAGAGCAGCACCAGCGCCGGCTCCAGCAGAGTCACCAGGCCGCGCAGGCGTCCCTCCGCCTCCCGGTCGGCGAGATCGGCGGCGCGAAGCGCCATGTCGCTCAGGCGCCCGCTTGCTTCACCCACCGCGATGAGCTGCAGCGTCGTCTCGGTCAGCGCCCGCTCTTCGCCGAACGAACGCGCCACTGGGCCACCTTCGGCGATACGCTTCCGTGCGCGGAGCAGCCGTTCACCGACCGCGACATCGGCGGCGGCTCCCTGCGCCGTGTCGATCGCCGAGAGGATCGGCACTCCAGCGGCGAGCATCCCGCCGAATGCCCGGCTGAATCGGGCGGAGGCAAAACCGAGTCGGAGCGGCCCGATCAGCGGCAGCCGCTGCAGTGTGCGGTGCAGCGTCGCACGCCCCTCCACGGAATTCCGCCACGCACCAAACGCCGCCATCGCGGCAATCGCACCGATCAGCGCGAGAGCGCCATATCGCCCGATCAGCTCTGAAAGACTGAGCAGGAGTCGCGTCGCGGGTGGCAACGCCTGATCGAGATCGGTGAGGAGCCGGGCGAAACGCGGGAGCACCACTGTGACGATCACCAGCAGCGAAGCGCTCCCCGCGAGCAGCAGCACGAGCGGATAGGCGAGCGCCTGGCGGATCCGAGTCACCAGCTCGGCCTCCTGCTCCAGTTGTCGTGCCGCCTGTTCCAGCGCAGCGTCGAGCCGGCTGCCACGTTCCCCCGCTTCGAGCAGGCTGAGCGTGACAGCAGGGACGGGGCACTCCGTTGCCCGCAGCGCGGCGCTGAGACTCTGCCCCTCGCGAAGGCGGCGGCGGGCGTCTTCCACCAGTTCACGCAGCGCGCTGTCGCGGGCCAGCGGCGCGGTGGCCGCGAGCGCGCGCTCCAGGGGAACACCCGCCTCGGCCAGTGTGCTCAGGCTGCGGAAGATGGTGGCGAGCTCCGCCCGGCTTGGCGCCCGCCTGAAGGAGAGGCCGCTGACTTCCGGCTCGGTCTCCACCGGTGATAGCCCGCGGGCCAGCAGCAGCGCATCCGCTTCGGCGGGGCCAGCGGCGGCGATCACGCCGCGCACGAATCCCCCGTCGGATCGAGCGGCGCGATAGCGATAGCGCATCAGCGGTGCGTCTCCCACGAATTCAGATCCGCATCTTCATCAGTCCCGCCAGGCTTCCCGTCACGACCGTAGCTCAGCAGGTCATAGCTGGCGGGGTTGATCAGTCCGGGAGAGTCGTAGTGATAGGCATTGCCCCACGGGTCCAGCGGGATGCCCTGCTTGAGATAGGGACCGCGCCACGAGGCGGGAGGACGGGAGGGCGGGAGGACGGGTGGACTCACCAGTGCCGCGAGCCCCTGCTCCGTCGTGGGGTAGTAGTCGGTGTGCAGGTAGTAGGTATCCAGCGCGAGGCCGAACGTCTCGATCTGCGCACGGGTGGCGGAGATCTTCGCGTCGCCCACGTTGCGGAACACCATCGGCGACACCAGACCGGCCAGGATGGCGATCACGGTGATGACCACGAGGAGTTCGATAAGGGTGAAGCCGGCGGGAGGGCGGAATGGCGGAAAGGCGGAAAGGCGGAAGGGCGGCAGGGCGGTAGGGCGGTAGGAGGAGCAGGAAACAAGCATCCCCCGGCCTTCCCGGATGTCCGCCATCTCAGCCGACATGTTCCCCTCTTTGGGCGACAGGGCAGTACGGTGGTAGGAGAGGCAACGGTCGACGAACCGAGCCCTCCCGCCCTTCCGCCTTCCCGCCCTTCCGCCAACTCGGTTGAGCTTCCGTTGACACTCCAGTCGTATTCTCATCGCCATGCACCCCTTCGAGCGCTTTGATGCGTGGACCCACTGCCATCGGTTCACGCTTGCCGTGTATGCAGCAACAAGGACCTGGCCCACCGACGAGCGCTTCGGCCTGATCTCCCAGATCCGGCGCGCGGCGGTGTCAGCGGAAGTGAACATTGCGGAGGGCTCTGCCAAACGCGGCCCGCGGGAATTCCGCCGTTATCTGGACATCTCGCTTGGGTCACTTTCCGAAACGGCCTGCCTCATTCGCATCGCAGCAGATCTCGGATACCTGACAAAACCGGAGGCGGACTCTCTCGAAGCGCTCCGGAACCGCGC
>JAWXBX010000104.1:0-21315 GCA_034440415.1 Gemmatimonadota bacterium
CCAGCACCCACTCCCGCGCCCCGCCCCGCTCGCTCTCCTGAAGTAGTTCACGACATGGCAGTGTGAGCACGCCCCACTCATCGGGGGCAATCCGTCAGGAGACATATGAACCACCGGTGCATCATCCTTGGCCTGGCCGCCGCATTGGTACTCGGGCGCGCCCGGCAGCTCCACGCACAAGTACCGGCTGACACAGCAGCCAGCCAGCCGCGGCAGCCTGTGGATTCGCTCGCGGCCGTGATACGCCTGCTGGAGGCGCGAATCGACAGCCTGGCACGGGTGCCGCTCAGCACGCCGCCGACCCCGCGGCCTCGCGCCACCGGTGCCTACCTGAATCTCAGCTTTGTCGGGCTGACGGATGCCGGCTGGTCCACCACCAGCGACGTCGCATCGCTGCAACGCGGCGATCACGATCCTCATGTGCGTGGTTTCTCCATCCCGAACGCCGAGCTCGCGCTGGACGGAACAGTCGATCCCTACTTCAAAGGGTTCGCCAATATCGTCTACAAGCTGGATTCGAAGGGAGAAACCGGCGTGGAGCTGGAAGAGATGTACTTCCTGACGACCTCGCTACCCGCCAACCTGCAGGTGAAGGGCGGTCAATTCTTTACCGAGTTCGGCCGGCAGAACCCGCAGCATCCGCACTCCTGGGCGTTCGCCGATCAGCCGCTGGTCCTCAACCGGATGTTCGGGCCCGATGGGCTGCGCAGCCAGGGCGTGCGAGTCTCCTGGCTGGTGCCGACGTCGTGGTACACCGAGGCGATGATCACCCTCGCCAACAGCGCCGGGGGGACGACTGCCAGTTTCCGTTCGGACGAGTCCTCGGAGATTCACGGCGGCGTGGCGATCGAGCGAGCAGTGAATGGACCGGGGGACCTGCTGCTCGCGCCCCGCATCGCCACCTCCTTCGAGCTGACCGGGACCCAGACGGTGCTCGTCGGTCTGTCGGCGGCATTCGGTCCCAACAATTCGGGCCCCAACGCCCGGACCGAGGTGTACGGCGCGGATCTCTACTGGAAGTGGAAATCCGCCACCGCCCACCAGGGGTTCCCATTCGTCTCGTTCCAGAGCGAGGTGCTGTTTCGCCGGTATGGGGCGGCGGCGCGCGGCGCGGCCGCGGACTCTTCAGTGCAACTGCCGGCCGAAACCCTGCGGGACCGCGGCATGTATGCCCAGTTGCTGTGGGGCATCAAGCCGCTGCTGGTACTCGGGCTGCGTGGCGAATTGGCCAACGGCGATCCCGCCGCGTTCGCCTCCGACATGCGCGGTGATCGCTACCGCCTGTCACCGAATCTCACGTGGTACCCGACGGAGTTCTCGAAAGTCCGCCTGCAGTACAACTACGACCACCGCACCGGCATCGGCATCGATCATTCGGTGTGGATGCAGTTCGAATTCCTCCTTGGCGCCCACGCGGCGCACAAATTCTAGCGCTGGAGCACACTCCCCATGAACAGCCTTGCTGTACTGAGCCTGACTGCCGCCGCATGGCTCGCGGTGCCCGGCACCGCGCCGCCCATGGCGAAACGCATCCACGTCGTCGCGACGACACCAGACCTCGCGGCCCTGGCCAGGGAGATCGGCGGCGACGCCGTCGAGGTGAAGGCGCTGGCCAAACCGACGGAAGACCCGCACTTCGTGGATGCGAAGCCCAGTCACATTGTGACGCTCAACCGCGCCGATGTGCTGATTGAAGGGGGTGCGGAACTCGAGATCGGTTGGCTTCCGGCGCTGCTGGAGAGCGCACGCAACGACAAGATCGCTCCCGGCGCCCCCGGACGGATCTCCGCGTCCCAGGGCGTGAGGATGCTTGAGATACCCACGTCGTTTGATCGGGCGCACGGCGATGTGCACGCGCTCGGCAATCCGCATTTTCTGCTCGATCCGGTCAACGCGAAACTGGTCGTGGCCCAGATCGCGAATCACCTGTCGCAAGTCGATCCGGCATCGGCGGAGCTGTTCAAGGCTAACCTCCGGGCGTTCAACACCACGCTCGATGCCAAGTTCGCCGAATGGCAGCGGCGGCTCGCACCGTATCGTGGGGCGAACATCGTCACCTACCACAAGGACTTCGTCTATTTCGCGGAGCGGTTCGGGCTCGAGGTCGTCGAGAATCTCGAACCCAAGCCAGGCATCGCCCCCTCGCCCGCGCATCTGGCGAAAGTCATCAGCCTGATGCGGGCTGACAACGCGCACATCATTCTTGTGCAGCCGTTCCAGAACCGGAAGACAGCCGAGACCGTGGCCCGCCAGACCGATGCCGTCGTACTGGATGTTTCCCAGCAGCCGGGCGCGGTGAAGGACACCGACACCTATTTCCAGCTGATGGACTACATCGTCAACACGATGGCGACCGCTCTCCAGGCAAGGACATGACCATGGATCTCAAGGTCGTTTGGGCGGTCATGCAGTGGCCATTGGCGGCGTGCCTCCTGCTGCCGCCGTTGCTCGTCTATCTGGGTCTGCATGTTGTGAAGCGGGAGGTGATCTTCGTGGATCTGGCGCTGGCACAGATGGCCACACTCGGTACCTGTGTGGCGCTGATCCTGGGCTATCAATTCGATGATCAGGCTGCGTTCTGGATTTCGCTCGGGGTGACGTTCCTCGGGGCCGCGCTCTTCAGTTGGTCGCGGAGCAGCCGCAAACGCCCGGTGCCGCAGGAAGCGATCATCGGTATCACGTTTGTCGTCGCGGCGGCCGGGGTCATTCTCCTGCTCAGCAGGGTCGCGGGCGGGAAGGAGGAGCTCGAGCACCTGTTGACGGGCGACATCCTCAACGTGACCAGGTCCGAAGTGGGGCAGCGCACCGGTCTGTTCGTCGTGCTGGCCGCGTTCTTCGCGCTGTTTCACCGGCGGTTCGCGCTGATCTCGACCGATCCCGACCAGGCCTTTGCGGACGGCATGCGCGTGCGGCTGTGGGATTTCCTCTTCTACGCCGCGTTCGCCCTGGTGGTCGTGAGCTTTGTGCGCGTTGCTGGCGTCCTGCTGACCTTCGCGTATCTCATCGTCCCGGCGGTGTGTGGTGTGATGCTCCGGCAGGGATGGATGGCGCGATTGGTCGTGGGGTGGGTCGTCGCCGCGACCGCGAGTCTGCTGGGACTCTGGGCCTCATATCAGCTGGATCTCCCGACCGGTGCGGCGATCGTATGCGCCTGTGGACTGCTGCTGATTCTGGTCAGCGGGTTCGCGGTGCTACGGAGGGCGTAGGCCCGGAATGCCCGCCCTCGCAGCGTCGAGCTTGAGACGAGCCACCATGACGGCGCGACGGAGGCCAGCCGGGGCGTGCGCGGACTGACACCGCGCCCGCTGCTGCGGCTCCTGTCGCTGGTGGTCGTCGCGCTCTTCAGCGCGACCACCATCACGCTGCCGTTCGCCGACGCGCTGCTCGATCACCTGCATCCCTCGGCGACGGCCCGGCCAGCTGACCACCTCGAAGGTCCCGGCGGCTGCGGTGCCCACGCCGAGCATTGCCTGCTCAGCAGGACCACGGCGACGCGTCCCGCCCACCCCGCTGGCGCGGCGGCGCAGCTTTGCGTCACCCGGGGTCGGGCCAGCGCGACAGCGCCGCTCACGGACAAATCCCCGAGACTCGTTCCCGCCCTTCCACTCAGCCGCGCCCCTCCCGCTCTCCCTGCCTGACACAGCCGCCCGAAAGCGGCCGCACGTCACGACTCGGCCCGGCGCACTCCGCCCCGGGCGACTACCGGCTTGGAGGGATCCATGTTGTTCACTTCGCTCATCCTGGCGAGTGCGCTCGTCGCGCGCCCGCTCACCGCCTCGCCCGGCGATCCGCCGGCAAAGGCCGCGATCTCCGGACGCATCACGTCCATCGCTGCATCGCCTCTGCCTGACGTTCGCGTCGCGGTCGTCGAGGCGGGCCGCGCCGTCACTTCGGATGCCGACGGCCGCTACACCATCACCAATCTGCCCAACGGCACCTATACGATTGCGGTCTCCGCCATCGGGTACGCGCCGGCGGTGCGCCGCGTCGTGCTGGCCGGGCAGGATATCACGCTCGACGTCACGCTCAAGGAGTCGCTGATCGAGCTCGCCCCGATCCAGGTGACTTCGACACCGACCGCGACGGATCCACTCGTCTCGCCGCAACCCACCGCGGTGCTCGATGGCGAGAACCTCCACGCGGCCCAGGCTGCCAGCCTTGGTGAAACCCTTAATCAGGTGGCGGGGGTACACAGCCTCAGCACGGGAGCGGGGATCGGCAAGCCGGTGATCCGCGGCCTCACCTCGAATCGGGTGCTGATTCTGGACGACGGCCAGCGGATGGAAACCCAGCAGTGGGGCGATGAACATGGACCCAACATCGAGACCTCGCTGGCCGACCGGATCGAGGTGATCCGCGGCCCCGCCAGCGTCCTCTACGGTTCCGACGCGCTGGGCGGCGTCATCAACATCATCCCGAAGTCGCTGCCCTCTGCGGAAGCCGGCCGCAGCACCATGAACGGCGTGGCGACGGCCAGCTACAGCAGCAACAATCGCCAGCCCGACGGTGCTCTCCTGCTCGAAGGCGCGACTGGTGCCGTTGGCTTCCGCGGCACCGTGAGCGGGCGGACCAGCGAAGATCTCCGCACCCCCGACTACACCCTGTGGAACAGCGGGAACCGCGCCGTCGGTGGCAGCGGCGCGATCGGCGTCCGGCAGGACTGGGGCACGTTCAGCGCGACATTTTCCCAGCGTAACGAGCGGATCCAGCTCACCAATGAGGATCCGGCCGCGCTGCCGACTCAGCGCATCGCCACCAGCCGGGCCCGGCTCGACGCCGTGCTTCCTGTCGGTGCCTCACGGCTGGAGCTGTCCGGCGGGTACGAGCGCAACCGCCGCAGGGAATTTGAGGACGATACCACAACGGCCGTCGCGCTCGGCCTCCTCTCCCGCAACTACACCCTCGAGGCGCGGCTGTATCACTCGCTGGGTCAGAGGCTCAACGGCACGGTGGGCCTGAGCGGATTGCGCACCACCTTCGACAAGTTCGGCGCCGAGACGCTCATCCCGAATACGGATGTCGCGGCGGTTGGCGTCTACGGCTTCGAGCAGTTGCGAACCGGCCACTGGGATTTCTCCGCCGGCGCCCGCTACGACTATCGCCACCTGTCGGTCGAGCAGGACAACTCCATCGGTGTCACCGCGCAGACCCGCAACTGGAACGCCGTCACCGGCAACCTCGGCATCCTGTACCGTCTGGCCGAACCGGCGGCGATCGTGTTGAACGTGGGACGCGGTTTCCGGGCGCCGTCGAATTTCGACCTCTTCTCCCACGGCGTGCACGAGGGCACCGTCGCCTTTGAGCGGGGCGACTCGACACTCAAGACCGAAAAGTCGCTCAACACCGACCTGGCGCTGCGGCTGCAGACCACCAATGTGGCGCTTGAGATCGGTGGCTTCGTGAACTGGGTCGAGGACTTCATCTACACTGTCCCGACCGGGACCACCGATCCCGGTTCCGGTTTCCAGATCTACGATGTCACTCAGGGCAATGCGCGGCTCGCCGGCCTGGAGTTCTCCGGCCAGTATCATCCAACCCGCTGGCTGCATCTGCAGGGCACCGCCGATTATGTGAACGGCACCAACACCAGCACCGACGCACCGCTGCCATCGATCCCGCCATTCCGCGCGACGTATGGGGTGCGGCTTGAGCACCACTCGCGGGGCACAATCGGGGATCCCTATCTCTCCTTTGGCGGTGAGACCAACGCGCGACAGACTCGGCTCGACCCGGCGGAAGCGTCCTTCTTCAGTCAGGCATTTGGCGGCGCCGGCTATCAGTCGGTGGCGTACAGTCTGTTCAATGCGGGGCTGGGCTTCACGCTGCCGGGGCGCGGAGAAGGGCTGCACGTCGACCTGAATGTGCGGAATCTGTTCGATCGGTCCTACGCCAACTTCCTGAGCCGGATCAAGACCAGCGCGTTGAACCCGGGACAGGGTCGGAGTGTGGTGCTGCGGGTGAGTACGGAATTCTGACAGCAGGCGATAGGCGATAGGCGGCAACAAGTGGAGGATCGGGAGGAAGCAGCGGAGACAACCGGGTTCACGCCGTACCGCCCACTCCCTACCGCCTGCCGCCTGCCGCCTGCACCGCCCGCTGACATCCCCGAATCGCCTCGCCCACGATGACCTGATCCGCTGGCTCCAGGAATTCCAGCAGCTCCTCGGCGTCCTGTGCCACCAGAAAGGCGCGGGACCGGAGCTCGTGATGCTCAAGAAAAATGGCGGCAGGCCGGGTCAGCACCGCCACCAGCAGGTCGCCGGGGTGATAGTCGCCGCCGAGAAACGGATCGAGTTCCAGGCGGTCGATCGCGACGCGGAGCAGGACGTCAGCCGCCTGTTCCTCCTCCAGCAGGAACCGAAGCGCCTCCGTCCCCAGCTGCTCGATGGGAGTCCGGCGGTGACGCCTGAGGGTTACATCGAGCATCGACATCCGCTTGGTCTGCGGGAGGTCGTGACCCTCGAGGTCGTAGAGTGAGGAGCCTGGCCTGACGTGCTTCACGAGGGAGATACCTATCCTGGAGTGCGCTGGTCGGGTCAGGAGTCCGGGCTCCGCCGGGTCCCGCAGCCGGGCCTTGGGAACCGGACTCGCCCTCCATCTCAAGGCAGGGTTCGGACCACCCCTAAAAGGCCCCGAATCGTCAAGAAAGGTGACAGCTGACTGCCAAACGCGAGGGTTCAGCGCCGCAATTGTGTGGCGCGGGGACGACCAGTCGTCGGGCATGCGACGGGACCCGGTGACACCGGCCGGCGGCCGGCGACCGATTGTGATGGCATCCGGTCGCCAGGCACGGACCTCCTCCCCCGCCTCGGCCCCATGATCCGCCCCGATTATCTTTGGGCCAACTTCACGGAGGTCGTCATGCAGGTGCGTCATCTCTTCGCCGCCGGATTCCTCACCCTCTCGATGGGTGCCGCGACGGTCGTATTCCATACTCACCTGACCAAGGCCGAGCCGGCGGTGGATGGCACGATCAAGGAATCGCCCAAGCAGGTCCGCCTCTGGTTCAGTGAACGGCCTGAAGTTGCCCTTTCGGGCGCCACCCTCATGACCGAGACTCATGCACCGGTCGCCGTGGTGAAGCTGGCCGCCACCGACGACACCATGTCGGTTGCCGGGACGGTGCCCGTTGCTCTGAAGCCCGGCAAGTACATGGTGATGTGGAAGACCGGCTCGGGCGACGGACACGTGGTCCGCGGCATGTATTACTTCACATACGATCCCGCCACCGCACCCGCGCCTGCGCCCTGATTCAGCGCACCGGGACCGGCAAATGCCCTCCTCCACCGGTCCCGGCTAGCTTGGGAACCTATGCCCGTCACTGACACCATCACCCTCGACCTCTTCACCCTGGGTCGGTGGCTCGCCAGCGCCTCCATGCTGGTGCTCTTCGGTGCGTGTGCGTTCGCCACACTGATACCGCGTTGGCGCCAAGACCGGGACGACGTGTCGTCCCTCGCTTCCCACGCCCTCGCCCGGTGCTGGCGGGTGGCGCTGGTCGCGGCCCTGGTTCTCGTAGCCGCCCATCTCCTCCGGGGCTATGGACAGGTGAGCTCCTTTCTGGATCCGCAGCAGTATTTCTCGCTCGACGCCGCCGGGACCATTCTGTTTGATACCACCTGGGGCCACGGATGGATCGCGCAATTTGTCGCCGCGAGTCTGTGCATCCCGCTGGCCATTTTCGCCGCCCGTCGCCCAATCCCCGGCCTCGCCCTGCTGTCCAGCGGCGCGCTTGCCGTCGTCATCACCGCTCCCCTCACCGGCCATGCGGTGGAACATCCCTGGGGCATCGGCGTCGGGGTGGGACTCCATGCGCTGCACATTCTCGGTGGCAGCGTCTGGATCGGTAGCCTGTTCAGCATGGTCTGGTGCGGGCTGATGCAGGCGCGGAAGAGTGACGCCAGGGCAGTCGCCCGCATGGTGCGCATCTTTACGCCCGCCGCCCTGACCGGAGCCGGCGTGGCCGTGGCCGCCGGACTCCTGCTCGCGATCAGCTACGTCGGGTCGTTCGAAGAGCTGTGGGAAACCGAATACGGCCTCATCCTTCTGCTCAAGGTTGGGCTCCTCGCTTTCGCCATGGTGCTCGGCGGGTGGAACTGGAAGAGTGTCAGCCCGCAACTCGGGTCCCACGCGGCGACCCTGACGCTGCGCTGGTCCGCGTCACTCGAGCTCCTGTTCGCCACCCTGCTCCTCGCCGCGACCGCTGTCCTGGTCGCGCTTCCCGCGCCGGGTCTCTAACATGTTCTCCTCACGTCTGGCCGCCATCGGCCTCGTCCTGTTTCTCCTGCCCCTCGGCTGCAAGCCGAACGCGCCCAAGCCTTTCAATCCCGATGGGCTCGCCGGGCCGGTCATTTCCCCGGCGATACCAAAGCCTTCATTTGTGCTGACGGCGACGGATGGAACGCCCTTCGACTTCAAACCGCAGACCGAGGGCTACATCACCCTCCTGTTCTACGGCTACACCCACTGCCCTGACGTCTGCCCGGTCCACCTGGCCAACATTGCCGCGGTCCTGCGCAAGCTCGGTCCGGAAATCACCCGCCAGATCAAGGTCGTCTTCGTCACGATTGATCCTGCCCGCGACACCCCGGAAGCGATGCGGGCCTGGCTCAACAACTTCGACCCCAGCTTCATCGGCCTCACCGGTGACAGTGCCGCGATCCAGAATGCCATCCAGCAGGTCCGGATCGGGGTGACACCGCCGGAGATGAGTCCCGACGGCAAGAACTACGATATCGGACACTCCGCCTTCGTGATCGCCTTCACCCGGGACAATCTCGCTCACGTGGTGTATCCCTTTGGCATACGCCAGGAGGATTGGGCGCGCGATCTGCCACGGTTGGTGAAGGGCTGAACCGATGCGAAGACCGGGCTGGACCATACTGGTCATTGCGGGACTGGGGATCGCCTGCGGCCCACCAACTCCTATCCGGGCCCGGGCGCAGATCGGCGCGCTCGAGATCACCGATGCCTTCGCCCGCGAACCCGTCATCCTCGCCAGCGGCGCCGCCTACCTCACCATCCGCAACACCGGCACCGCCGCTGACACGCTGCTGATGGCCAAGAGCCCGGAAGCCGGCGGCGCGATGTTTCACGGTCAATCAATGTCCCACCTCGACCAGCTCCCCATTCCGGCAGGCGGCACCGTGGCCCTCGCACCGGGCGGCACCCACCTGATGCTGACCGATTTTTCCCGCATGCCAGTGGTCGGCGACTCCCTCACCCTGATCCTCGAGTTTGCCCGCGCCGGCCGGCTGCAGTTCAAGGTGCCGATTCGGCCCGTGACCGAATGAGGCCGGCGTCATGACCTGGTGGTGTTCCGCCACGGGACAGACGTGGAGCTGGGCGTGGAAGGCCTATCCCGGAGTGTGGCTCTTCGTCGGATTGATCGGCGGGTGGTACTGGTGGGTGCGACGGCTGGAGCGTTCGGCTGGGTCGGCGTCATCTTCCGGTGCAACGGTCACGGGACACCGGGAGTCCCTCTGGTTTGCCACCGGCCTCGTCTCTCTCTGGCTCTCGCTCGACTGGCCGCTCGGTGCCCTCGGCGCCGGCTATCTCGCCAGCATCCACACCGTCAGCTACATCCTGCTGACGATGATCGCACCGCCCTGCTTCATCCTCGGAATGCCGGTCGGAGTGCTCCGCCGCGCCGCGACGTCACCTCGCGTGGGGCCAGTACTCCGCCAGCTGGCCCGCCCGGCACTTGGCTTGCCACTGTACGTGCTTGTGCTGCTCGGCACCCACGTGCCCGGTGTCGTGGACAGCCTGATGAGCTCGCAGGTCGGGGCGCTCGTGGTCGATGTCGCCTGGCTGATTGGGGGAGTGGCGCTCTGGTGGCCACTGATGGCGCCGTCGCCGGAGTACGGCCGATTCACCCGGCCGCTCAAGATGGGCTATCTCTTCCTTTCCACTATCGCGACGATCATTCCGTCGGCGTTTCTGACCTTCGCCGAGTATCCGCTGTTCGCCACCTACGAGCTGGCACCGCGGGTCTTTGCCCTGATGACCGCCCAGCAGGACCAGCAGGTGGCGGGGCTGCTCATGAAGATTGTGGGAGACCTGCCGGTGTGGTTCGCCTTCGGCGTCGTGTTTTTTCGCTGGTCGAGAGAGTCGGAGGGAACGCCACCGCCGATGCATCCGGACTCGATGAGGGCCGTTAGCCGTTAGCCGTTGGCCGTTGGCTGCACGCATTCGACTGAGCGATGCGGGATCCTGGCATTGTCCGCGACGGGAGGTTCTTGGCCAATGGCCAACGGCTAACGGCCATTGGCTGTCGTCTCACTCCGAATTCCGCTCCCGCTCCGGCCGGAACGTCGGCCGCTTCCAGCCGGGAACGAACGGCGGGGTTTGACCGCCGGCCCGTCGCGCCAGATCGAGGTGCGGTGCAACGAGATCGGCGAGCATCTGTGCCAGCGCCATGTCCGTCCGTGAGAACACCGCGCTGCCCTGGGCTGTCATCGCCATGGCGCCCAGGATGCGGCCGCCGGTCCGCAGCGGAACGACCAGCACCGAAATCATGCCCGTTTCCTCTTCCTGCGTCGTGAGCAGGAACGGCACTTCCCCACGCACGACCTGTGCGACTCCCGTTCCCTCGATCGGCTCCTGCGGCAGGTCGGCCAGCGCGGTCGTACTGCCGGGCTTCACCACCGCGACCCGCTGCTCGTCGGCCAGCCGGATGGCAAACTCCAGCGCCACCAGCGGCAAGACCCCGCCCGCCAGTTCGACGAATCGCTTGCTCCCCTCGCCGAGAAACGGCGTTCCCGCGAGCAGCTCCGCCACCCGGGCAAGGTGCATCGGGATATGGCGCAGCACATCGAACTGGCTCTTGAGCACGCTGAACTGCCACGAGAGCACCAGGCTGTCCACCCGCGTCGCCAGCAGGCCACCCACCCGGTCCAGCAGTGCGAGGTCATCATCACGGTAGAAGCCGGGCCCGCTGCTGCCGAGGATGAGGAATCCCACCCGACGCTCCACCACACGGAGCGGGACCGCGATCAGCGAACGACTAACGACCTCCTCGCCACGCACCGTCACCAGCAGCGGGATGCGGGTCTCATCCGACGTCTCGGTATCAACGATCAACCGTCCGGTCCCTTCACCGATCAGCCGGATCGGATCGAGCACATCCCTGGTCACCACCAGTTCCGGTTCGCCCCAGAGCACGCCATGACCGTGCAGCCCCAGCCGGTAGTACTGGTCGCCGGCGGAATCGGGTATCAGGAGTTCGTAGGCGTCATGCGGCAGGATCGGCTGCATCGCGAATGAAAGCGCGAGCATCAGGTCGCGCGGCGTGCCGGCTCCGCTGATTGCATCCGCCAGCGCCTCGAACAGCTCGCCTTCACGGGCATGATCCCGATCGAGGTCGGCCGGCGCCTGCATTCCCTCCTGATCCGGCGGCGGCAGGTGGTGACCGGGAAGCTCCTCGACCGGCACGCTCGCTCGCGTGACCCGTCCGAGCATCGGACCCATCACATCACACGCGGCGTCGAGCAGCCCTTCGGCGCGCATCCCGTAGCAATGCGGGGTGAAGGTCGCCAGCAGGATCAGTCCGGCGTCCTCGCCTCCATGACGGATCGGACGCAGAAGGACGGAGCCGTAGCCCGCGCGGCGGATGCGCGCTTCCAGGTCGTCCAGCAGCATCTGATTGGCCAGCGGCTCGGCCCGCGGCACGTCAAGGTGATCCGCCTCCAGCGCTTCAGGCTCGATGAGGATCGGCTCCCCGCCTGGGGCGTAGATCCACAGCGCAAACAGCTCCGCCGGCAGCTCGGGCCGGAGCGCATCCGCCACCGCCGCGTACCACGCCTTCAGCACGTCCATATCCTGCACCCGGGTGCGGGGATGGAGCAGCGGAATCAGTTGGCGGAAGTCGGCATTCTCCAGGGACATACCCTCTTTCTAAGGCAGGCTCTGTGCCCTCCGGGGATCCCCTAATGGTCCACCCGCGACGGGGTTCCCGCCAGCCCTGCATTGCATACCCCCTACCCCTATATTATCCTCAACCGAATTACTTACCGGAATCTCTCTAGCATTTGTGGCATAAGTCTATGCGAAATATCACTATAACAATCTCCGGCATGTCCTGCGGTCACTGCCTGAATGCGGTCAATAATGCCCTCGCAGCCGTTCCCGGAATTACGGTAAAAGCGGTGCAGATCGGTCGAGCCGAGCTCCTCGTCTCGGACGCCCCCGACGCCGCGGGACCGGCTCAGGCTGCCATCGAAGCAGCGGGTTACAAGGTCGAGGGAGTGCTCGGATGACCTCGCACTTGGCGGAGGGCAGCCCCGATCCCTCGGTTGCACTCTCCATCTCCGGGATGACCTGCGCCGCCTGCAGTTCACGGGTGCAGCGGGCGCTGGAGCAGTCTCCCGGCGTGTCGGCGGCCAGCGTGAACCTGATGACCAATACGGCGACGATCTCCTACGATCCGGTGCGCACCTCGCCGCATGCACTCACCGATGTCGTCGAGCGGACCGGCTACGGTGCGGCAATTCCACCGCCGGATCGATCGGTCGAGCTGCAGCTGCTGGAGGAGACCGCGCAGCGGGCTCACGAAATCGCTTCACTCCGGCGCAAGGTGGTCGTCGCGCTCGTCGCGGCGGTACTCGCCATGCTGATCTCGCTGCCGCTCATGCTGGCTCCCATGACGGGATTCGATCCGTTCATGCGGGCAATGATGCTGCTGAGCGCTCCGGTCGAACAGCTGTGGCCGGGTCTCTTCCGGATCAGCCACGACTGGCTTCGATACGGCATGCTGGCGCTGACACCACTCGTCGTGGCATTCACCGGCGGCCAGTTCTACACCCGAGCCTGGCGCGCGTTGCGGCATGGCGGCACCAACATGAACACGCTGATCGCGCTCGGCACTGGAGCGGCGATGCTGCTGAGCACCGCCACGACGCTGTTCACCGACTGGTTCGTCGCCCATCGCCTTCCACCGGATGTGTACTTCGAGGCGGTATTGTGGATCATCGCCTTCCTCGTTCTGGGCGACTACTTCGAGGAACGCGCCAAGCACCAGACCGGCGAGGCCATCCGCCGGATTGCCGGCCTGCGACCTGACTCTGCGATAGTTCTCCGGGGCGACGTCGAGATGGAACTCCCCCTGAGCGCCGTGCTCGCGGGCGATGACGTCCTGGTGCGACCGGGACAGCGCGTTCCCGTCGACGGGCGCATCCTCTCGGGTACCAGCGCGGTCGATGAAGCGATGCTGACCGGCGAACCGATGCCCGTCACCCGTGGTCCCGGTGATGATGTGGTCGGCGGAACGCTGAATGGTGCGGGTGCGCTGCGAGTACGGGCCCTCCGCGTCGGCCGTGATTCCGTGCTCGCACGCATCCTCCAGATGGTGCGCGACGCTCAGGGCTCTCGTCCCCCGGTACAGCGCCTGGCCGATCGCATCGCCGGTGTTTTCGTCCCAGTCGTCCTGCTGCTCGCCCTGCTCACCTTCGCCACCTGGACCCTGATCGACCCCGATCGCTACCTGATGCAGGGCCTCATCTCCGCCATCTCCGTCCTGATCATCGCCTGTCCCTGCGCCATGGGACTGGCCGTTCCCACGGCGGTCATGGTGGCGACGGGACGCGGCGCCGAACTCGGCGTGCTGATCCGGAGCGGCGAGGCGCTCGAGCGCGCCCGTGGCATCCGCACCGTGGTGCTCGACAAGACCGGCACCGTCACCGAGGGGCGCCCCACGGTCACGGCCGTGTTACCTGCAAGCGGTGCCGGCACCGACGCGGAGCCCGCACTCCTGACCACGGCGGCGGCACTCGAGCACCAGAGCGAGCACCCGATCGGGGCCGCGATCGTCACCGCCGCGCGCAGTCGGAATCTCGCGCTGCCTGAGGTCACCGACTTCGGCAACGTCGCGGGACTCGGTGTGCGCGGTCGCATCAACGGTCGAGAGATCGTGATCGGCAATCGCCGCCTGCTGCAACAGTCCGGGATCCCGTGGGAGCGGCCCGAAGTTGAGGCCGCCGAGCAATCCGGCGGTACCGTCGCGCTGGTTGCAGTTGACGGACAGTACCAGGGCGCCATCGTGGTCACCGATCCCGTCAAGCCGGGAAGTGCCGCGGCCGTCGCGCAGCTCAAGCAATTGGGGCTCGAGGTCGTGCTGCTGACCGGCGACAATCGACATGCCGCCGAACGGGTCGGTCGGGAGATCGGGGTGGACCGGGTGGTGTCTGAGGTGTTGCCGGCGGGGAAGCGGGACGAGATCGTGGCGCTGCAGCGCGAGGGCCATACGATCGCGATGGTGGGCGACGGAATCAACGATGCGCCGGCACTGGCCCAGGCGGACGTCGGAATCGCGATCGGGACCGGCACCGACATCGCGATGTACACCGGCCAGGTGACGCTGATGGGCGGAGAGCTGCAGGGCGTCGCCCGGCTGATCCTGCTGAGCCGTCAGACGCTGCGCATCATCCGGCAGAATCTTTTCTGGGCGTTCGCCTACAACGTGATCGCCATCCCGCTCGCTGCCGGGGCGCTGTACCCGGTCTTCGGTCTCCGGCTCAGTCCCGCCGTGGCGGCGGCGGCGATGGCGCTCAGTTCGGTGTGCGTCGTGGCCAACAGCCTGCGGCTCCGTGGTGCGGGTCGATGAATCAGCACGCCGGGTCCATCAGTGGTTCGCCTCGCGCCGTATCCCGCCAATTCATCCCGTCATCGCGACAACGCGCCTCCCATGACCACACCCGATCCCGCCCCCTGCGCCTGCGGCGCCAGCGACACCACGGCCGAGCGCCACGCCATCGCCGTGGACCCCGAGCTCAAGGCCGCCATGCTGACCCGGCTGCGCCGCATCGAAGGCCAGGTGCGCGGACTGCATCGGATGGTGGAGGAGGAGCGCTATTGCGCTGACATCATCACCCAGGTGAGTTCGGTGCAGGAGGCGCTCCGCTCGCTGGGTCGCACCCTGCTGCGCAATCACCTGCAGCACTGTGCCTCCGCGGCGATTCGCTCGGCGGACCCGGCGGCGGCAGAGGCGATGTACGATGAGCTGGTCGATCTGATGTATCGGGGTGCGCGGTAGTGCGGCAACGCCTGGAACCATTCGAAAAAGGACTTCACCTGCTTGAGCGTGCCTCGGCCGGTCAGGTCACCGCCGTGGATGAGTACGTCGCCATCCGGCGGCTGCGCCATCTCCAGATGGCGGTTGTGGGTATCGCTAATCAGGACGAGACGCATCTGGCTTCACCTCACTGGCCCGGGCCAGTCTCGTCGATCCGGCGAATGAAGTTGCGCACCCGCGTCGTCGCCATTCCGTAACTCTCCACAGGGATCTCGTATTCGCGTACCAGAGCCATCACTGCTTCGGCCCACTTCGCCGGCGGCACTCCCGTTGGCGGCCAATTGTGCTGCGCCCGGAAGGCGAACACCTCCGCACATGCCTCCCTGAGAGCGTCGTAGTCCGTGACCAGCTCCTCAAGCAGGAGCAGGTCGATCAGGTCGCGCTCCCGATCATTCCTCCACGCCTCCGTCGAGGGCCGTGTCATTCCGTGGATTTTCTGGACGACATGGTAGCGCAGCGACAGGCACGGCAGCTGATCGGGTCCTACCAGCCCGAATCGGTCGAGCGGCATCCCATCGACCAGCTCCACCTCGGTCTGGCCCGACTCGAATCGGGCCAGGTCCGCCTGAACGGTGCCTCAACTGCCTCCGCGGTAGTCCACCGCGATCTCCACCCGGATCGCTCCGTTCTCGAGGTCTCGCACCTCGGCTTTGCGGCGGAAGCCGAAACCCTCGTAGCCGGGAGCCAGCGCGTCATCCAGTTGCTGCAACAGGTCAGCGTCGGCGTGGTCATCCTTCTTTGGTCGCGGTAGGAGTGCCAAGAAGCTCATTTCTCAGCCTTGTAGCCTCACCCACTTTCAACCATCCCTCCCGCTCCGCATCGGCGATCGCTCCCCGTACAATGGATGTTCCCAGCTTCGCTTCGTGGCAGTCCCGGATGCTGCGCTCCGGGGTCGTGACGGGGAGCCCGTGGACCTGCTGTACATCGCGCGCTGGCAGGTCGGCACGATGGATCACCAGGTAGGAGGGTACGGTGCGGTTGAACCGCGTGGCCTTTGGTAGCGTGATGTGCACCTGCGATGGATTCACGTCTGAAAGCTCGTAGATGCTGAGCGCCGATGCGTGAGAGATCACGCCTCGAATTCCGATTCTCCGTGCCTCGGGCCAGAGGCTGGCGGCCATGAATTGAGCATATGGCGAGGCCGGGAAATTCGGGAATCGATAGACGCCCCAGCTTAGCCGCTCGACTGTTCCGCGACCCGCCATCCTCACCACCGTTACGGGCTTCACGCCTGCTGCGCGCGCTTGTGCCGCCGTGAAGTATCCCATCTGGTCCACGGCGATCTGGTAAATCGTTGCGGCCGCTTTGCCTGCCACGTCTCCTCCATTCACCAAATAGAACAATATGTCATATAATGTGCATATTTGCCATTCATGACAGCATTTAATAGGACAAGTTGTTCTATTATGCACAACATATGCTGAGGCTGACTCCGCGAATCGGCGATAGAGTCCGATTTTGCGACATCGCAAAATGATGATGCTGGTCAGGAAGAGTGTTGACGACTGCCAGGATACAGCTGAAGACCAGGCGGAAGAGTGTCAGCCCTTGGACGCCTCCGCCCGCTCATTCCGGAACGCGAGCGCCTTCCGGTATTCGCTGACCAGCCGGTCCATCATCGCCTCGCGCCTGGCGTAGAGCCGCTTGAGCGGCCGCGGCGCATGACGCGCGAGCGCGTACGCGGTAAGCAGCGGCAGTGCCACCGAGTTGTCGAGGTAGACCACGACAGTTCCCGGCAGCATGTCCGGATCGATCTTGCCCCAGCTCACCGCTTCGTTCGGCGTCGCACCCGACAGCCCGCCGGTGTCGGGACGCGCGTCAGTCATCTGCAGGAAGTAGTCGTGCCCCCGTTCGTCGATCCCCAGCACCTCCTGAATCTGCGGCTCCGTCTGCAGCAGGAAGTTCTTGGGGCTGCCGCCGCCGACGATGAACGCGGCGCTCTTGCCACCGGTCCGCTTCGCCTCCAGCACGATCGCCGCCGTTTCGTTCACATCCGCGCTGACATCGTATCGCAGCTTCGACCCGGCCAGCGCCTGTTCGGCGACATTCATTCCGATCGAGCTGTCGCCCGGCGAGCTGGTGTAGATCGGTACGTCCAGTTCGTGCGCCATCGAGAGCGCTGAACGCCTGCTCAATCCCAGCGCCTTTTCCCGCTCCCGCAGGTAGCCGCCGAGCAGATAGTGATACTCCGCGGTGCTCATTGATTTCTGGAATTCCGGGCGGGCTGAGACTTCGCGGACGAATGCGTCGGTGGAGAGCAGCACGTTGTAGTCGAAAAAGATATCGTAGATCCGGACCACGCCCTTGTCGCGCAACTCCACGTCGTTGGCGCTCGGGCTGCCCTGGTGCAGCGACAGCCCCAGCGCGAAATGTGCGTCGTGATAGAGATTGGCCCCGGTGGAGATGATCCAGTCGATGAAGCCCGCCTCCATGAGCGGAATCAGGCAGCACATCCCCAGCCCGGCCGGCGTCATGGCGCCCGTCAGGCTCATGCCGACGGTGGAGTCGTCGCCCAGCATGCGCTGGGTGAAGAGCTGGCAGCCCTCGCGCAACCGGCCCGCGTTGTAGGCGAGGAAGGCGTTGTCCAGCAGGTCCGCGGTCGACTCCTTGCCCGTGATCGCCTGCGGATTGATCCGCTTGCCGCGGAGAAAGCTGTCGCTCGGTCGGGTCATGGAATCTTCACGTCGGAATGTTGGGATGGTCGCCCACCGGATTGACCGGCGGTCAACTCGGCTCATCGTCGCGTCGTTACCGCTCCAGCTCGCCTGCGTTTCGCGTGCCGTTGCCCTTCGCCTGCTGAATGAGGCGCAGCACTTCGGCCGGATCGTCCGTCACATGGAACAGATTGAGGTCGCCAGGGCCGATCTTCCCTTCCCGCACCATCGTCGTGCTGAGCCAGTCCACCAGCCCCTGCCAGTACGCCTTCCCCACCAGCACGACCGGGAAGCTGCTGACCTTGCCGGTCTGGATCAGCGTAAGCGCTTCGAACAGCTCATCCAGGGTACCGAAGCCGCCGGGGAACACGACGAACGCCATCGAGTACTTGGCAAACATCGTCTTCCGGACGAAGAAGAAGCGGAAGAACATGCTGCGGCGCACGTAGATGTTGGTGCCCTGCTCGTGCGGCAACTCGATATTGCAGCCGATGGAGAGCCCGTCGCCCTCCACCGCGCCCTTGTTCGCCGCCTCCATGATCCCCGGTCCGCCACCGGTGATGATCGGAAATCCCGCCTCCGCGAGCAGCCGTGCGGTTTCCACCGCGAGCAGGTACTGCGGGTCGGTGGAGCTGGTCCGCGCCGAACCAAAGATCGCCACCGCATCCTGGATGTCGCCGAGCTTCTCGAAGCCCTCGACGAACTCCCCCATGATCCGCAGCACCCGCCAGGGGTCCGTCTTGCGGAGCGCGTCGGGCCGCTCGGGAACGACGTCGCTCTCGAGCAGCTGCTCGTCGGCGGTGGGGCCGGTGGGTCGGTCCTTGTGGCGGATCTCGCGGTTATTCACGGGGCAAATGCTCCAGCAGAGCCCGATGATCGTCGGGCAGGTTGTAGAAATAGGGCGACACCCGCACATGTCCCGGCCGGGAATCGACAATGAACCCCGCCGTCGCCAGCCGCTTTACATCTGCGGCGGGGTCGAGCCGCGGCAGCATGATGATCGCACTGCGGCAGGCCGGATCAGGGTGGACCTTCGGGCGGAGCCCTCGGGCATCAGCGAGGGCAATGAAGTCCTCCGTCAGTGCGCGGGTGGCCGCCTGCACCTCCCGGAGTCCGATCTCTTCCAACACCGACAGGCCGCCAAGTTGCGCATAGACCGACGCGACGGACGGCGTGCCCACGTCAAAGCGGTGAGCATCCGCCGCGCGCTCCAGCACCATCGGATCGAACTTGAACGGTGTGGCGTGCCCGAACCAGCCGGTGACCCGCGGTTCGAGCTCACACACCAGCGCGGGGCGCACGTAAAGGAAGGCGATCCCGGACCCACCCAGCAGCCATTTCAGTCCACCGGCGCAGTAGAAATCGAGATCCGCCGCGACAACATCCGTCGGCACCTGGCCTGCCCCCTGATAGCCGTCAATCAGCAGCCTGGCCCCTCGGCTGTGCGCCAGCTCGGCCAGCCCCGCAGTATCCTGGATCGCCCCGCTGGTAAAATAGACCTGACTTGTCGCGACCAGTGCCGTGGTCTCATCAATGGCGGCGGCGAAACGCTCCAGCGGCACTGTGATCCCGTCGGGACTCTCGATGATCTCCAGCCGGACTCCCTCGCCCGCCTTGGCGAGCCACTGGTATGGCACCGTCGGAAAGTCGAGGCTGGTGGTCACCACCTTCGGGCGGCGACGGTAGTCCAGCGACTCCCCGACCACCGACAACGCCGACGAAATGGATGGGTGAATCGAGATGCTCGCTGCGTCCGCGCCAACCACTTTTCCGTACCCCGCTCTGAGTCGCTCAACCGCTGGCAGCCAGGTGTCGTACCAGGCCGATGCACCCCGCCGCTCCCACTGATCGAGATAGTCCCCGACGGCCGACCGGGTGCGGAGCGCGAGGGCGCCCAGCGAGCAGCTGTTGAGGTAGATGGCGTGCCGGAAAATCGGAAACTCGTCCCGATACCGCACCGCAAGCGTCGTGGGATTCGTGGCTGTCATCGAGCAAAAGAATACACCGGCGCTCTCGGCCCGGCACCGGGGGTGGTTATCTTCGTCCCATGGCTGAGTCGACCGGGTGGGCTGGACTGCTGGCGCGCCTGACGGGGCGTGCCCTCCTCAATCCACTTGTGGCGTGGGATCTCCTGACGATGGCGTGGGCATTCCGCCGGCGCAGCTGGTGGCGCATTCCCCCCTTCCTCCCCCTGCCCGACGCCGAGTACCTCGCCTGGAGGCTGCACACCGCCTACGGGGAAGAGCGCGACCTTCCACCCCTCGGCGATGTACTGCGGTTCGCCCGATGGAGACGGAGAATCCTGAGTGACTGAGCCCCATGTCGTCATCGTCGGTGCTGGCTTCGCTGGCCTATACGCCGCGCAGGGTTTGGCCGATGCCTCGGTCCGCATCACCGTAGTCGACCGGGAGAATCACCACCTGTTCCAGCCGATGCTCTACCAGGTGGCCGCGGCTGCGCTCTCCCCCAACGACATCGCCTCCCCGATCCGCTCGATTCTCCGCGATCAGCCGAACGCCCAGGTGGCGATGGGAGAGGTTGAAGATATCCGACCGGATCAGCGCGAGGTCCTGCTCACCGATGGAAGTAGTATTGCATACGACTATCTAGTACTTGCCACCGGCGCGCGCCACTCCTATTTCGGCCGGGACGATTGGGAACCGTTTGCACCCGGGCTGAAAAGCCTGGAAGACGCCCAGGAGATCCGGCGGCGGGTCCTGCTTTCCTTCGAGCGTGCCGAGCGAGAGAACGACCCGATCAAGCGACACGCTCACCTGACTTTTGTCGTGGTCGGCGGTGGGCCGACCGGGGTCGAGGTCGCCGGCGCGCTCGCCGAAATCCGGCGCTACGCCCTGCGCCGGGATTTCCGCCACATAGACCCCGGGGAAGCGACCGTGATGCTGCTCGAGGGCGGCGAACGCATTCTTGCGAGCTACCCACGGGAGCTTTCTGATCGCGCCAAACGCGAACTGCGCCGCCTCGGCGTCGAGGTGCGGGAAGAGACGATGGTCAGCGACATCCGTGCTGGGCTGGTCATCGCCGGCGGCTGGACAATTCCGACGCAGACAGTGGTCTGGGCGGCAGGGAATATCGCGAGCCCGCTCACCCGAACCCTTGGCGTGCCGCTCGATCGGGTGGGGCGGGTCCTGGTCGAGCCCGACTGCACGATCCCCGGGCACCCCGAGCTCTTCGTCCTCGGGGATGCGGCCGCGTTTGCGGATAAGCGAGACGGAATTCTCCCGGGGATCTGCCCCGTCGCCATTCAGATGGGGAGCTACGCTTCACGCACCATTCGTGGCGATCTTGCTGGTCGGCCGCGCCGGCACTTCGAGTACTGGGACAAGGGGCAACTCGCCGTCATCGGCCGGGGGCACGCGATCGCGGATATCTGGAAACTGCACTTTGGCGGGTTCTTCGCGTGGCTCACCTGGGTCTTCGTCCACATCTTCTTCCTGATCGGCTTTCGCAATCGTGTGATGGTCATGCTCGAATGGGGCTGGTCGTACTTCACCTATCAGCGCGGGGCGCGCCTGATCATCGGCAACTGGAGCGCCAGCGGCCGACTCCCGGCTACCCGCCCCTCCGGCCCGGTAC
>JAWXBX010000105.1:0-12932 GCA_034440415.1 Gemmatimonadota bacterium
CCTCAAACCCCTCTCTCATGCTCGCAATCGATCTCTCCGGCAAGCGCGCGTTCGTCGCTGGTGTCGCCGATGACGGCGGCTTCGGTTTCGCCATCGCCAAGGCGCTCGCCGAGGCCGGCGCCAGCGTCTGCGTCGGTACCTGGCCGCCGGCGATGAACATCTTCCTCGGACTGCTGGAGCGGGGGAAGATGGACGCCTCGCTGATGCTGCCCGACGGACAGAAGATGGCCTTCGAGAAGATCTATCCGCTCGACGCGATGTTCGATGTGCTGGACGACGCCCCCGCCGAGATCCGGGAAAACAAGCGCTACAAGGAACGGGGTGACTTCAGCATTGCCGGCGTCGCCGCCTCGCTCGCCGCCGACTTCGGCCTCCAGCCGCTCGACATTCTGGTCCACAGCCTGGCCAACGGCCCCGAGGTCAAGAAGCCGCTGATCGACACCAGCCGGGCCGGCTATCTCGCCGCGGTGAGCGCCAGCGCCTACTCCCTGGTCTCCATGGTCCGGACCCTCGGCCCGATGATGCGGCCCGGCGCCAGCGTCCTCTCGCTGACGTTCATGGCGGGGGAGCGCGTCGTCCCCGGGTACGGCGGCGGGATGTCGAGCGCCAAGGCGGCGCTGGAGGCCGACACCCGCACTCTGGCCTATGAAGCGGGTCGCCGCCACGGGATCCGGGTGAATACGATTTCCGCAGGACCCTACGCCTCACGCGCGGCGACCGCCATTGGCTTCATCGAGACGATGCTCCGCTACCACCGCATCAACTCGCCGCTGCCTCGGGACCTCGAGGCCGCCGAGGTCGGCCACACCGCCGCCTTCCTCGCCAGCCCACTCGCCGGCGCCATCACCGGCTCGACGGTCTACGTCGACAACGGCTACCACGCGATGGGCATGGCGGTCGACCCGGCGGCGCTGGGCATTTCCACCGGAACATGACCCGCTACTTCGGCACCATCGCGGCGCTCTCGGCGTTCATCGCCGTGGCGGCAGGTGCGTTCGGCGCCCACGCGCTCAAGGAACGGCTGGGTCCCGACCTGCTCACCATCTTCGAAACCGCGGCGCGCTACCAGATGTACCACGCCCTGGCGCTCTTCATCGCGGCCTGGCTGGCGATGCAGGAGCCGTGCATCTGGGCGGTGCGGGCCGGCTGGTGCTTCATCCTCGGCACGGCGCTCTTCTCCGGCAGTCTCTACGCCCTCGCTCTCTCCGGCGTGCGTGGCCTCGGCGCGATCACACCATTGGGCGGTGTCGCCCTTCTGGCAGGGTGGATCTGCCTCGCGCTCGCCGCCCGGCCGCGCTGACCTTATGCAGCCTGCGACGCTCGCCTATCAGACCCTGCTGCAGCGGGTCGATCGCTGGTTCGAGCAGATCGCTGAACGCCACCCCGGGGTGATCCCCTGCCGCTCCGGCTGTTCAGCGTGCTGTCATGGCCCCTTCGACATCTCCACCGCCGACGTGCTGCTTTTACAGGAGGGCCTGGCCCTGCTGCCGCCGGCCGAGCGCGCGGCGGCGCGGGATCGCGCGGAAGCGATCATGGAGCAGATGCAGCAGATCGAACCGGGCTGGCAGGCTCCCTTCGACGTCCGTGCCTTGGGCGAAGACCGTTTCGATGCGCTGACCGATGCCCTGGCCGCGGAACCGTGCCCGCTGCTCGACGCGGCCGGCCGCTGCCAGGTCTACGCCCACCGCCCCATCGTCTGTCGGCTGATCGGTCTGCCGATGGTGAGCGCCGAGGGCAACGTGCTGGAAAATGCCTGCCCGATTCAGGAGGATTTTCCGGCGTATGCCGCGCTGGACCCGCAGCTGTTTGACCTGGAGTCGCTGGAAGCGGTGGAAAAGTCCTGCCTGGGCACCGCCGCCGAGGCGCTCCTGGGCGATTCGTCGGATGCGGGCTTCGAGACCGTGATCGCGGCGGTGGTGGCGCAGCCGTAGGGTAGCGGGCGGCCTCCGCGCCGCCCCCAGTCAGCGATGGGTAGATGACATAAGGGCCGCATACATGCGGCCCTTACGATATGGTGGGCGGCCCGTCGTGGCGGCATGTATGCCGCCGCGATGGGCCGCCTGATCTACTTGAGGGGATTCGCCGTCGGATGCACCTGGTAGAGATAGCTGAAGATGATAAGCAGCGCGACGACGATGAAGGCGGCGAGTGCCAGTGAGAATCCGAAGACCCCAGAGAGCAGCTTCCCATCGGACTTCAGGTGCATGTAGAACATCGCCACCAGCGCGAACTTGATGGCGGAGAGGATGAGCAGCACCTCATTGACGACGGGTTCGAGCACCGTGGCCAAGCCCGCCGGGCTGTGGCGGTGCACGATGTCATAGGACCAGACCTCGAGCGCCGTCAGGGCAAAAAGCACCAGGGCGATCTTGGTGTAGGTCTGCCAGGTCGGGTGGCTGTGCTCGGCGTGCTCGGCGTGAACGGCAGCGTCCATGGGTCAGGGCTCAGCGGATGAGGTAGACGACTGGGAAGATCACGATCCAGACCACGTCGACAAAGTGCCAGTAGAGCGCGGCCATCTCCAGATTCAGCGCCTTTTCCGGCGGCAACTTGCCGCGCAGCGCCACGACCAGCACGGAGATGAGCCAGACCAGGCCGAGCGTCACGTGAGTGCCGTGGAACCCGGTGAGGGTGAAGAAGCTCGACGAGAAGAGATTCGTCGTGTACCCCATCCCGCGGTGATAGAAGTGGTTGAACTCGTACACCTGCATGCCGACGAAGAACACGCCGCAGAAGATGGTGGCGCAGAGCCACCCGATCAGCTGCTTGCGGTTGCCCTTCTGCGCGCCGTTGAGCGCGAGCACGACGAAGAACGAACTGAACAGCAGCAGCGCCGTGCCGAAGGTGACCAGCGCAATCTCCAGCATCGGCTCCTGGGCCACACCCTTGAGCATCCACTCGGCGTGCGGCTTGGGACCGACCAGATCGCGGCCCTTGTAGACCAGATAGACACCGATCAGCGAGGCGAAGAACATGCACTCGGACCCGATGAAGGTCCAGATCGCCAGCTTCCGGTTGTCGAGCCCGGTGGAGGTATAGTGGTGCTCGTCGACGTGCGCGTGTTCGGACACGGATCTATCTCCAAGTTCGCGGCAGCTAAGAGCCGATAGCCGTTAGCCGTTGGCCATTAGCTCACGGCCGCCCATCGGATGCGAAACACTTGTACCGGACACTTTCACTTCCCCCGCCAATGGCCAACGGCTAACGGCCAACGGCTCAATTCACCCCGCCGGCTCGAAGGCCCAGCTGAAGATGCCGTACAGCATGATCACGACGCCGACGACATGCACCCAGAGGTGCGATCCGCCGATGAAGCCGCCCAGCGCCACCGTGACACCAATCGCGGCGATGAGCGGATAGTAGGACGGGTTCGGCATGTGAATTCCGGCCCCGCTCTCCCGGACCGGCTCCGGCAGACCGCCGCCGGCCTGCCGCTTCATCTCCCACAGCGCGTCCCGGCCATGCACCGTCGGAACCTTGGCAAAATTGAATTCCGGCGGGGGCGAGGGAATCGACCACTCGAGTGTGGCGCCATTCCACGGATCGGCGCCCACCGGCGGCTGGGTGCCGCGCCAGGTCTTGAGGATGTTGTAGATGAACACCAGGAACGCGGCCATCAGCACGAAGCTACCCGCGGTCTCGATCTTGTTCAGCAGCTCGAAGTTCGATTCCGGGCTGTAGGTGTATACCCGCCGGGGCATGCCCTGCAGCCCGACGATGTGCATCGGGAAGAAGGTCAGGTTGAACCCGATCAGGGTCAGCCAGAAGTGCACCTTCCCCAGCGACTCGTCCAGCAGCTTGCCGAACATCTTGGGGTACCAGAAGTAGGCGCCGCCGGAAATCGCGAAGATCGAGCCGCCGAACAGCACGTAATGGAAGTGGGCGACGATGAAGTAGGTGTCGGTCTGCTGCAGGTCGGCCGGCGGCGAGGAGTGCATGACGCCGGACAGCCCGCCCATGATGAACATGGCGATGAAACCGAGGCAGAAGAGCATTGGCGTCTTGAACTCGATCCGCCCACCCCAGACCGTCCCGATCCAGTTGAAGATCTTCACCCCGGTCGGGATGGCGATGATCATCGTGGTGAGGGCGAAGAAGGCGTCGGCAAACGGCCCCATGCCGGTGGAGAACATGTGATGGGCCCACACCCCGAAACCGACAAAGGCGATGAACGCGCCGGAGAAGACCATCGCCGCGTAGCCGAACAGCGGCTTGCGGGAGAAGACCGGCAATATCTCCGACACGATCCCGAACGAGGGCAGGATCAGGATGTACACCTCGGGGTGGCCGAACAGCCAGAAGAGGTGCTGCCACAGGATCGGGTCGCCGCCGCCGGAGGGCACGAAGAAATGAGTGCCGAAGCTCCGGTCGATCATCAGCAGGATCAGCGCGACGGTGATGATCGGGAAGGACAGCAGCAGCAGGATCTGGGTGATGAAGCTCATCCACACGAACATCGGCATGTGCATCATCTTCATGCCCGGGGCGCGCATGTTGATGATGGTCACGAAGAAGTTCACCGCCGCCGCCAGCGAGGCGATGCCCAGGATCTGCAGGCCGACGGTCCAGAAGTCGATGTTCATCCCGGGCGAGAACTGCTTGCTCGTCTGGTTGGCGTAGCCGAACCAGCCGCCGTTCGGTGCCGCGTTGAGCAGCCAGCTCGAGTTCATGAGCAGGCCACCCAGCAGGAACACCCAGTAGCTGAAGGCGTTGAGCCGGGGAAAGGCCACATCCCGCGCGCCGAGCTGCAGCGGGATGAGGAAGTTGAAGAACATCGCCGAGAGCGGCATCACGGCGAGGAAGATCATCGTGGTGCCGTGCATCGTGAACAGCTGATTGTAGGTCTCGGGGCCGATCAGCGTGTTGTTCGGCGAGGAGAGCTGGATCCGGATGAGCATCGCCTCGATGCCGCCCATCAGGAAGAACAGGAAAGCGGTGGCGCCGTAGAGGATGCCGATCCGTTTATGGTCGACCGTGGTGATCCAGCTCCACAGCCCGGTGGGGCTGGGGGTGTGGCTCGGCGCGTGCGGGAGTGCGGTGGTGGCCATGGCGTTATCCCTATTGATTGGCGCGAAGGTACGCCACCAGGGCGTGGGTTTCGTCATCCGTGAGGCCGAGGTTCGGCATCAGGACGCCCTTCTTCCAGGCCTGCGGATTCTGGATCCACTTGGCCAGGTTCTCGTCGGTATTCTCCAGCGTGCCGGCGGCGATATGACTCCGGCTGCCGACGTGATGCAGATTCGGCCCAATGAGCGGGAGTGCCGGATACATCGAGTGACAGCCGCTGCAGGCCTTCGCGGCGAACAGCCCCTGCCCCTGCTTGACCAGCGCATTCGCGGTGGAGTCGGCCACGAAATCCCTGGGCGGCGCGTTGAAGTTCGCGGCCCAGGCGTCAAAGGCCGGCCCGTCCAGCGATACGATGCGATAGGCCATCCGGCCATGCTGGATGCCGCAGAATTCGGTGCACTGCGCCGGGAAGTTGCCGGTCACTTCCGCCTTGAACCAGAGATTGTTGTAGCGATTGGGAAAGACATCCCGCTTGCCGGCGAACTGCGGCAGCCAGAACGAATGCAGCACGTCCACCGTGGTCATTTCCAGGTTGACCGTGCGGCCCATCGGGATCTTGAGTTCGCTCGCCGTCGTGATGCCGAGCTGGGGATAGCGGAACTCCCACCACCACTGGTGACCAATCACCTCGACCTGCAGGACGTCGTCGCCCACCGGCTTGGCCGCGGTCTTGAAGATGGTGCGGACCGTCGGCACCGCGATCATCGCCAGGATGAAGGCAGGGATGATCGTCCAGACGATCTCGAGTGTCGTGTTGCCGTGAGTCTGGACCGGCTCGGGTGCGTCAGGCCGGCTGCGGAACTTCCAGATGGCGATCAGGAGCGCCCCCTCCACCAGCACGAAGACCACGAGCGCCCACCACAGCGTCAGGCGGAAAAGATGGTCTTGATCACGGGCGGTGTTGGCGCGCGGGAGCAGCGTCGTCTGCGGATACTGCTCCGGCGCACAGGCCGCGAGCAGCAGCAGAACACCGAGCGTCAGGGCCGGAATCCAGCGAAGCAGGCGCCGGCTGGGCACGGACAGATTGGGCATCAGTGGGGTCGCCCTGTCAGCGGGAATGGTCGGGGGCGCAATGAAGCGCGCTGAGAATAGTGATTCAGCATCAAAGCGTCAAGGAATTTGGCCGGGGAAGCAACTCTAAGGTATCGCCTTGCGGGAAGGCTGCCAAGCGGTGCGCCCTCCGGGGACTGGCGTAGATTGCCGACTCCCTTCCCAGCCTCTCGTACCCGGCACCGGCCACGAGGTGCCCCACACCACGGAGCTGCCTGCATGAGCCCTGAACAGCGTCGCCTCCTGGTCACCCAGTATGCCACCGGACCGGAGCGCTTCGAGGCTGCCCTCGCCACCGTGCCGGCCGCCGCCCTCCAGTGGCGGCCCGGCCCCGGCCGCTGGAGCGTGCACGAGATCATCGTGCACTGCGCCGACAGCGAGACCAACGCCCACATGCGGCTCAGGTATCTCCTCGCCGAGCCCGACCCCCTGATCCTGGGCTACAATCAGGACGACTGGGCCATCGAGCTCGACTACCACGCCCATCCCCTCCCCCTGGCCCTCGCCACCATTCGCGCGGTCCGGGCCAACACCGTTCCCCTGCTGCAGCGGCTGACCGAAGCCCAGTGGCAGCGGACCGGCCGGCATACCGAGAATCCCACCTTCGGCGTCGAACCCTGGCTCGAGGCCTACGGCGTGCACCTCGACGTGCATGTGCGACAGATCGCCCGGAACATGGAGGCGTGGGGCAAGCAATGACGCGGGAGGGCGGAGCCATGGCTCCGCCCTCGCTGATCTGCAAACGTGCCAACCAGGGGCGGAGCAATGGCTCCGCCCCTACCCCAATCATCGGTGTCATCGCACCTCGATGTCGAACGCCACCGCCTCCCCTGCCACATCGAAGCTGTAGTGCCACCACTCCTGCTCGTACTGCCGGAAGCCCTCCTCCTCCATCACCCGGCGCAGCAGCTGGCGATAGCGCAACGTCCGACCGGTCGCACTGCCGAAGTGGGCCGCATCGGAGAAGGTATCGTACGCCGTACCCATGAAGACCTCGCGCCCGGCCATCGACCAGTCCACCAGGGTCAGGTCCACCGCGAGCCCGAGATTGTGCCGGCTGTGGCTCGCGATATACCCGTCCCGGATCAGCTGTACCTGCCCGCTGCGGCGAGCCCACTCCACCATGCCGAGCGTGGCCCGCACCGGCCGATAGCCATCGAACACCTTGAGTCCCATCCCGCCGGTCTTCAGCCGGCGCTGCACCCGCGCCAGCGCCTCGGCGGCCTCACGACGGAGCAGGACGCGATTGGCGAAATAGCCCGGCAGTACCGCGCCGGTGAAATTGTTGCTGGTCGCGTACCGTGCCTCGACAATGATCGTGCTGTCGAGCTGCCGCACATCAACCAGCAGCCGCCGCGCGACGGAGTCCGCCGCCACCGCCGGTGCCCCGGCGTCCGGCGTCTGGCAGGCCGCTCCCCTGACATCCGTACTGCCGAGCAACCCGACCAGCCCGAGCATCAAGTAGGTCAATCGCGTCATCGTCACGATCTATAAAGGAAAGGGAGTCCGCTACCGCGCCCATCGCGCCCTGAAACTAGCGCTGGAAAACCAAGCTGCACAACCACTTACGCTAAACCTATGGCCTCCTCCGAGTTTCGGCGCTATTGTTGTGGTCGCTATCTCAGAACGCCTCGGGCAACCGCGATCCAGCAGCCCGGGCCGTTTCCTTTTTTGTGAGCGATTCATGTTGCGTGAAATGCGCGCGAAGCTGGGCGCCGAGATCGGACAGCTCAGTCACGAACTGAACATCGTGATCCCCCAGGCCATCGCCACTGCCGTAGAGCTGGGCGACCTGCGGGAGAATTCGGAATACAAGGCCGCTCTCGAACGCCAGCAGTTCGTGCAGGCCCGGCTGCAGCAGCTGCACCAGCGCCTGGCCCAGGTCTCCCAGCTCTCCAGCGCCGAGACGCCGGCCGGCGAAGTGGGGCTCGGCTCAAGTGTGCGCGTGCTCGACCTCGACACCAAGATCGAAGAGGGCTTCCTCGTCGTCCTTGCCGAGATGATGGATCTCGACGAAGAGAACACCGAGGCCGCGGGTCATATCTCGCTCGCCTCGCCGCTGGGACGCGCCCTCAAGGGCCGCAAGGTCGGCGAAGATGTCGACCTTCGTCTGCCCCACGGCAAGCGCCGGCTGCGGGTGCTCAAGATTGTCCAGGAACCGGTGGCAGCGGAGGATCGGCGATGAACGAGTTCCCCCGTAAACAGCTGCTGATCGTCGGGGACCGGGTCCTGGTCGAGCCGGAAGAGGGCGAGGACCGGACCCGTGTCGGCCTGTACCTCCCGGCCACCGCCGTCGATGCCCAGCCGGTGCAAAGTGGACTGGTGATCGCCGTCGGACCGGGGGAGCCGGCCCCCGACCTGGCCTCGATGGTGGACGACGAGCCGTGGAAGGTCGGCGAGCGCCAGATGCGGTGGCGCCCGATGCAGTCCCGGGTCGGCGACCACGCGATCTTCTTTCGCAAGGCTGCGGTCGAGATCACCTTTGAGGAGAAGAAGTACCTGGTCGTTCCGCAGGGCGCGATCCTGGCGCTGGTGCGGGAGGATCTGCCGATTTAGTGTAGGAGGTAGTGGCGAGCCTCCCTGCCCGCCATGTGCAATCGGCCCGACCTACCCCTCACCTGATCTCACGATGCCGCTCACCCGCTTCCCCGACCACGAAGACAAGCGGGTCTTCCTCTCGACGGTGCCGTCGCTCAACCTGCCGCCCGCCCCCGCGGCGTTCAGCGACCGGGTCTTTGTGGTCGTCCTCTGGCTGGATGAGGACACCCCCTCCCTGCAGGAACTCAACCAGGAATTCGCCCTCTCCCTGATCGAAAAGGGCGGCCTCACGATTGTGCTCGGCGGCAGCGGCGCGGAGGCGGCGGCGGCCATTTTCGACGAGGCCGCGGCGGAGACGACGCATGCCGAGCGGGAGGATGAGGCCATCGTGCTGTGGACCGATCCCGCGGGCACGCTGGACGACGTGCTCTTCACTGCAGCCGAAGACGCGATGCCCCCCGATGCCTTTGCCGGCGATCCGTGGGACATCATTGTCTGGGCCAAGAGCGCCGACCCGATGGTGCCCGCCCTGCGCAAGGCGCTCGGCACCCTCGGGGCGATGATCGATGAGCGCTACGAGCTGGGCGGTGAGGACGATGTCTAAGCCTGCCGGACGGGCCGAACTGAGCGAACGGGCCCGCAGCCTGCGCACTGTCATGTGGATCCTGCTCGCCTTCACCGTGATCCTGATGCTGCTCGGCTTCGGCGGCACCAAGGGCTGGGTCCCGGTCAACATCGGCATCAGTGCCCTGATCCTCTCGTTCGCCACGGCGCTGGCGGCCGGCTGGCTCGCCGCCAAGGCGCATGCCCGGGCGATCGCGGATCGGGAAAAGCAGAGCCACGGGACGATGATCGTGGCCATCGCGGCCCAGCTGGGCCAGCAGGATGACGAGAGTCTGCGGAAGATGCAGACCCGGGGCGGCCCGGCGGGCGAGGCGGCCGGCCTGATCCTCCTCGGGCGCCAGGAGCGTGCGCCACGCGCTTCACGCGCACAGCCATAGGAGAGACGGGTGACCCGCCGCCGCGACCTCCTGCTTCGGGCCATGCGGCTCAGGTGCCCGGCCTGCGGCGGCGGCCCGGTCTTCGTTTCGTGGGTGCGGATGTGTCCAAGCTGCCCGAGCTGCGGCATCCAGTACGACCGGGAGCCCGAGGGAGGCTACTGGGTGGGCTCCAACACGATCAATCTCTTCGCGACGGAAGCGGCCTTCGTGCTGACGTTCGTGGGGGTACTGATCCGGACCTGGCCGACGCCGCCGTGGGACCTGCTGCTTTGGGGCGGCGTGCTGCTGATGGTCGGCTTCCCGGTCCTCTTCTATCCCTTTTCCAAGACGCTGTTCATCGCCGTGGACCTGATGTTCCGGCCCCAGGAACCACGCGACTTCGAGAAGCCCGTCGAGCGCGCGCCGACGGTGACGAGAAAGCGGTGAGACCACCGACCCATACTGCTTTTCGCAGTGCGTGACGCCCGGTGCGCTACCGACCGTTGAGATGGCGCTCCCTGACAGGTGCAACTTTCACTCATGAGTGCGCGACCAGGGCGACGGGAACGTTCGCTTCGCGCTCCGGGGTTTCCCGCTCCGCCCGGCTGAGCTCCCACTCCTTCCACAGGGAGTAGACCGCCGGTATCACGACCAGCGTGAGCACGGTGCTGCTCACCATGCCGCCGATCATGGGAGCCGCGATCCGGCGCATGACGCTCGATCCGGCCCCGGAGCCCCACAACATCGGGAGCAGACCGGCGATGATGGCGGTCACGGTCATCATCTTGGGGCGGACCCGCTCTACGGCGCCCTCCATGACCGCATCGTAGAGCCCGCGGAGTGAGTGCCGGCCGGCGACCCGTTGGGCCTCCCAGGCATGGTCGAGATAGATCAGCATGACGACCCCGGTCTCGGCAGCCACTCCGGCCAGGGCGATGAACCCGATCGCCACCGCGACCGACCAGTTGTAGCCGAGCGCCCAGAGGAACCAGATCCCCCCCACCAGCGCGAACGGCAGCGAGAGCATGACGATGAGGCTCTCCCCGACGCTTCTGAAGTTGAAGTAGAGCAGCAGAAAAATGATCGCGAGGGTCGCGGGGATGACGAGCTTGAGCTTGGCCGCTGCCCGCTGCATGTACTCGTACTGCCCGCTCCACGCGATGCGATACCCGGCGGGCATGGGCACCATCTGCGCCACAATGCGCTGTGCCTCCGCCACGTAGCTGCCGATGTCGCGGCCGACCACATCGACGTACACCCAGGCAGTGGGCACGGCATCCTCGGTCCGGACCACCATCGGGCCCCCCACCTGGCGGATGGTGGCCACCTGACCGAGGGGGACATAGGCCTCGCGCGTACTCGTGAGGCTCGCGGCCCCGCCACCCATCCCGGCACCGCCGCCCCCTTGGGCGCCCGCAACGTGGGCCACCGGTACCAGCACCGCGGCGAGGCGCTCCGGGGTATTCCGGAGCTCCTGCGGGTAGCGGATCCTGACGCCGTAGCGTTCCCGGCCCTCCACGGTCTGGGTGACGGTCATCCCTCCGACCGCGGTCGCGATCACCGTCTGGACGTCACCCACATTCAGACCGTGACGGGCGGCTGCCACCCGGTCGATGTCGATGTCCAGGTAGTAGCCGGACACGGCGCGCTCGGCGAACGCGCTGCGGGTACCCGGCACCGCCTGGACCGCTTGCTCCACCGCCTTCCCCAGCCGCTCGAGTTCCGCGAGGTCCGGCCCGAACAGCTTGATGCCGACCGGGGTCCTTATGCCGGTCGCGAGCATGTCGATCCGGCCCTTGATGGGCATCGTCCAGGCGTTGGTGATCCCCGGGAGCCGGACCGCCGAATCCATCTCGGCGACCAGCCGGTCGTAGGTCATGCCGGGACGCCATTCGCGCTCCGGCTTGAGGCTGATGGTGGTCTCGATCATGTCGAGCCCCGCGGGATCGGTGGCGGTCCCGGCGCGCCCCGCCTTGCCCCAGGCATGGTCCACTTCCGGGAATGTCTTCAGTATCGCGTCCTGGATCCGGAGGATCTCCCGCGCGCGCGCCACACTGACCCCGGGCAGCGTGGTGGGCATGAAGAGGATCGTCCCCTCATTGAGCGGCGGCATGAACTCGCTGCCGATCCTCTTCCACGGGAGCCAGGTGAGGATCAGCACCACCAGAGCCGCCCAGATGACCGGCCAGCGGTGTCGCAGCACCAGCCGGATCACCGGGCCGTAGAGCCAGATCAGCGCACGGTTGACCGGGTTGGCCCGTTCGCGGTAGAGGGTTCCGCGAATAAAGAATCCCATCGTGACCGGCACCAGGGTCACCGACAGCAGGCTGGCGGCGGCCATGGCGAAGGTCTTGGTGAAGGCGAGCGGCTTGAATAACCGTCCTTCCTGGCCCTCCAGGGTGAAGACCGGCAGAAAGGACACTGTGATGATCAGGAGAGAGACGAAGAGCGCCGGTCCCACCTCCCGGGCCGACTCCACCACGACCCGCCAGCGTTCGGACTGGCTCAGGACCGAGGTATCCAGGCGCGGGCCGGCGCGGGGCCGGCCCAGGCCCGCATCACGGGCATCGATCGCGCGTTCCATGTGCTTGTGCATGTTCTCGATCATGACGATCGCGGCGTCGATCATCGCCCCGATGGCGATGGCGATGCCACCCAGCGACATGATGTCCGCGCCCACGTTCACTCCCCGCATCGCGATGAACGCCATGAGGATGCCGATGGGCAGGGTCAGAATCGCGACGAGCGCGGACCGGGCGTGCAGCAGAAAGACGACGCAGACCAGCGCGATGATGAGGCTCTCTTCCAGCAGCTTGACACGGAGATTCCCGATCGCGCGTTCGATGAGATCACTCCGGTCGTACACCGGCGTGATGACGACGCCTGACGGGAGCGCGCCCTGGATCTCGACCAGCTTGGCCTTCACCTTGGCGATGGTCGCGAGCGCGTTCTCGCCGAAACGCATGATCACGATCCCGCCGACCGCATCGCCGCGTCCATCCAGCTCCGCGATGCCGCGCCGTACCGCGGGGCCGATCGCGACCCGGCCGAGTTCCGCCACCCGGATCGGCGTGGCGTTCGCGGTCGCCCCGACCACGACATTCTCGATGTCACTGATGGACTTGAGGTAACCCAGCACCCGGACCATGTATTCCCGCTCGGACAGCTCCATCACCATGGCGCCGACGTCCGAGTTGGCATTCTGGATGGCGGCCATGACCCGCGTGATCGGGATGTTGTAGGCCAGCAACTTGGCGGGATCCAGGTCGATCTGATACTGCTTCTCGAAGCCGCCGA
>JAWXBX010000106.1:0-9197 GCA_034440415.1 Gemmatimonadota bacterium
CCCGCGCGCGGGCGCAGCGGATTGATCGGCAGGCCGGTGTCGCCCAGATCGGGACGGAAGGGGGCGTTCATCAGGAAGCCAAGCCCGAGCAGCGCGACCAGTCCACCGGTGAGGAAGCCGGGCCAGTTGAGCTCGGATGGCAGACCGGCGATCGGCGGATATCCAAGGCCCGCCGTCACGATCACGGCTGCGCCCGCGAAGGTCGCGCCGAGGCCGAGCAGGCGCTGGAGAAAATTGAAGGCGCGCCAGGAGGAGGAGTCGGGGGAAGACATCGGAGACCTAGCCAGGTTGGCGGGCAACGAGCACGGGCAGCACACGCGACAGGAACGGCGAGAGCGGTGTCGCGCCGATGGAGAGCAGCAGGGGTGCGTCGTAGTCGCTGTTGTCCACAACCAGATTGGCTCGGCCACGCGGGTCGCACTCCGCGTGATAGCGTGCCTGTCCCGGGAGATAGCGCCGGTCGAGCCTTCGGTCGATGTCGTCCCGGCGGCGGCCCCGCGCCACGTCCCGGGCGATGAGCTGTTGCCGCGCGACCGAGCTAGGGGCGGAGAGATAGATGTGGCTCACTGGTGTGGAGCCGAAGGGGATCCGCCGGATGAACACCCCTTCAATCACGAGAATCGCTTCTGGCTCCAGGGGCAGCTGGCGGAGCGGGAGCGACTGGCCGGAGATGCCATCGAAGCCCGGCAGCTCCAGTGTCCTTGCCTCGGCCGCGAACGCCCGTACCACGGCACCCAACGCCTCGAGGTCGAAGTAGCGTTCGTAGTAGAGCGTCGCCTCGTCGGCGCTGCTCCAGTCGATGGTTCGGCGGAAGTCGTCCACCCGGAGGAGCACGGGGTGGTGGCCTGCCGCCGCCAGCGTCGCGACCAGGTGGCCGGCAAAGGTGGACTTGCCGGAGCCGTCGATGCCATCGACCGCGACAACGTGCCGGCTCACGGGGGAAAGCACTCCCGGGCCACGCGCACCAGCGCAGCGTGGTGCTGGCCGGTACTCAGGATGAGTCCGCGGTGATGGCGTACGTCCTTCTGGTTGTACTTCAGTGGCGCGCCATCCGCGTCCGTGACCCGGCCCCCGGCCTCGGTCACGATCAGCCCGGGCGCGGCGCTATCCCATTCGCATTCGCTGCCATGTAGTGTCAGGCAGAGGTCGAGCCCCCCCTCCGCCAGCCGGATGTGCTTGACGGAGGCGCCACAGCGGACAGCGTGATGTCCGAGTCCGGTCCGCTCCAGGAACTGCTCGAGTGGGGCATGCATCGCGAACCGCGAGACCCCGGTCCGCAACGCGCTGGTGTCCCGTTCCGGCGCGACCGCGAGAGTCCGGGTGCCGCCCCCCTCCACGAGGATGGCCCCGGCGCCGCGGACGGCAGCCGCAAGCTGCCCCAGCATCGGCAGGGCGACCACACCGACCACCGGCGTTCCCTGTACGACCAGCGCGAGATGCACCGCGAACTCCGGGCTCCGCTCGACGAAGTCGCGGGTGCCGTCGAGGGGATCGACCAGCCAGACACGCGCCGTGGACAAGCGGCGGCCATCGTCGACCGCCTCCTCGGTGAGGATCGCGTCATCGGGCAGGGCGGAGCGGAGGCCCCGCACGATGATCTCGTTGGCGGCCATGTCGGCCGCGGTGACGGGGGAGTGATCGGCCTTCTCCCTGGCGGCGATGGGGCCGGACTCAAACAGCTGCCGGATGGCCGCGGCAGCCTCTCCCGCCAGCCCCACCGCGAGCGCCAGCTCGCGAGAGTACCGGCCAGCATCCAGCGGCAGCGCGGCGGCGTTTCCGGCGTTCGATTCCATGGTCAATCCAGCGTCTTGTGAAACCGCCGCACGCTCAGCGTGAGGATGCATACGGCAAAGCCGCACAGCGCCAGCAGCTCCGGCCACAGCGCGCTGGCGCCCACACCGCGCAGCAGGATCCCCCGCAGGACTTCGAGGAAGTAGGTCAGCGGCAGCAGCAGGCCCAGCCATTGTGCTGGTAGCGGCATCGCCGCGCGGGGAAACATGAAACCCGACAGCAGGATGTTGGGCAGGATGAACATGAATCCCGCCTGCATCGCCTGCGCCTGGGTCCGCACCAGAGTGGAAAAGTACAGCCCGACACCGAGGCTGGCGACGATGAAGGGAAAGGCCATGACGTACAACAGCGGCAGGCTGCCGCGCAGCGGCACATCGAACAGGAGCCGGCCCAGCAGGATGATCACCGTGATCTGCACGTAGCCCACCAGCAGAAACGGCACGATCTTGCCGAGCATCAGGCTGGTGCGGTCGATCGGGGTGACGATCAGCTGTTCCAGCGTGCCGCGTTCCCGTTCCCGCACCACCGCCATGCCGGTGATGATGACCATCGTGAGGGAGAGCAGCACCCCGATGATCCCCGGCACGATATACGTTGAACTGGTGAGCATCGGGTTGTACCACGGGCGCACCCGCAGTTCGATGACGGGCGGGCGCGCCGGGGTGAGCCCGGCCCCGAAGGCGAGCCCTGCCTGTGCGGCGCCCTGCAGCGCGGCGGCGGAGGAGAGCGGATCGGCGGCATCCACGATGACCTGGGCCTGCGCCCCTCGACGGCGCTTGATGTCGCGGGTGAAGTCATGCGGGATGATGACGGCGGCGGCGGCATCGCCCCGTCCGATCCACGTCGCCACCTCCTCCCGTCCGCGCACCGTGCCGACGATATCGAAATAGGTCGAGTTGACCAGCGTGGCGATCAGCTCCCGGCTCTCGCGGCTCTGCGCCTCGTCCAGCACCAGCGTGGGCAGGTGGCGCACCTCGGTGCGGATGGCAAAGCCGAACAGCGCCAGCTGAATGGCGGGAATGCCGACCATCATGCCGAGCGTTAGGCGGTCTCGGCGCATCTGGATGAACTCCTTCTGCAGCATCGGCCAGAAGGTCCAGCGCCGCACCCGCTGCCACAGGCTCCCCGGTTCCGGCTCCGTCATGCGGTCGCCACCGCGTCGCGCTCCTGCAGCGCGATGAACGCATCCTCGAGCGTGGCGGTGCCGAACTGCGCGGTGATCTCGCGCGGCGCACCGAGCGCGACCAGTCGGCCGCGCCAGAGCATGGCGATGCGCTGACACCGCTCCGCTTCGTCCATATAGTGGGTGGTGACCACGATGGTGGTGCCGCCAGCCGCCAGTTGATTGATGAGCTGCCAGAATTGGCGGCGGGCGGCGGGGTCCACCCCGGCGGTGGGCTCGTCGAGGAACAGGATGTCCGGCCGGTGTGCCGTGGCGCAGGCGAGCGAGAGCCGCTGTTTCCAGCCGCCGGAGAGCGTGCCGGCGAGCTGGCGGCGGCGCGGCAGGAAGTCGAGGCCGGTGAGCATCTCCTCCACTCGGGCCGCGCCCTCCGGCCCGATCAGCCCATAGAGCCCGGCATAGAACCGCAGGTTCTCCTGCACGGTAAGATCATCGTACAGGCCGAAGCGCTGCGACATGTAGCCGAGCCGTCGCCGTACCGCTTCCGGGTTGGCCACGACATCGATGCCGGCGACTTCCGCCGTGCCGCTGGTCGGCGGGATGAGACCGGTGAGCATGCGGATCGTCGTCGTCTTGCCGGAGCCGTTGGCGCCGAGCAGGCCGAACACCTCGCCGGGATGGATCGCCAGGTCGAGCCGCTCGACGGCGATGAGGTCGCCGAAGCGCCGGTGGAGCGCCGCGGTGATGATCGCGTCCCGCATCAGAACTGCACGGTGACCGGAAGGCCCGGACGCAGCAGGCCGGTGCTGTCGTGCAGCGCGACGCGCGCGGCGAAGAGCAGGTCGGCACGCTCCTGCTCGGTGAGGGCGGCGCGGGGGGTGAACTCCGCCCGGGGGTTGATGGCGCCGAGGGTGCCGGTCCACTGCTGCGTGCCCGTTGCGGCGGGTAGCCGGATCGTGGCGGGGGCGCCGGCCGGAAGTGACGCGATGAGATCGGCGGGGAGGTAGACCCGCACCCACCGGCGCGCCACCACGCCAATCGTGACCAGCGGCGTGCCGGCGGCCACGACCTCTCCCGGCTCCGTGTGACGCCCGAGGATCACGCCATCGACGGCGGCCAGCACGGCGAGCTCGCCGACATCGGCGCGGGCGCCGCTCAGCTGGGCCCGGGCGCTGGCGACTTCGGATTCCGCCGTACGCACCTGGTCGGCCCGACTGCCTTCCCGCAGCACATCGAGTGTCGCGCGCGCGGCATCGCGGCGGCGCGCCGCTGCCTCCGCGGCGGAGGTGGCCCGATCGAGATCCTGGCGCGAAATCACGGTGTCACGGGCAAGTTGTGTGGCGCGGGCGAGATCACGTGCGGTACGGTCGGCGTCGGCCTCGAGAGCGGCCAGCTCCGCCTCCGCCCGGGTGATCTCCGCGGGCCGCGAGCCGCGCCGCAGGTCGGCCAGCCGGGACTCGGCGGCTGCGAGTCGGGCGCGACGGTCCTCGAGATTGGCGGGAATCTGCGACTGGGTCAGCACCGCAAGGGTGTCGCCCACCCGCACGGTGTCGCCCTCGGTGACCCGCACGGTGAGCACCCGCCCGCCGACGAGGGGAGCAGCGTCGCTCTCGTCGAGCTCGATGGTGCCGGGAAAGGTGCGGGCAGCCGTGCCACCCCCGCCGCAGCCGGCGAGTGCGAGCAGCAACGGGAGGGCGAGGGTGGCGGATGGGATTCGCATGGGGGGATGCTGGCGACTGGAGGCGGGGGTGTCAACACGGGTGCCGGAGGCGGCCCGGCGGGGCGTTGTTTGGCTCAGGGCCAGTCGAGCTGCAGCGTCGCCAGCAGCCGGTGGACCATCCAGACCGCCGCCGCGAGGGACGCGACCAGCACAAGGAGGAGGATCCCTGCGAGAGCGACGAGCAGCCAGGCGCTCCGGCGGCGCACCTGTGCCGGCCGCTCGAGCCAGCGATCGAGCAGGGCGACGTTCCGGCTGTTGCTGCGCCAGCCGACATCGAAGAGATCGCCGGCCACCGGGATGGCCCCGGCCACGACGTCCACCAGCACGTTCAGCAGCATGCGGAGCAGGACACTGAAGGGGGCATCCTGCCGCCAGCCGACCCAGAGGCCGTAACTGCCTAACACTCCGCCGGCGCCGTCGCCCAGGACGGGAATCAGGCCCAGCAGGGCATCCCAGCCGAGCCGGATCGGGGTGCCGGGAATGTGGAGGAGGTTGTCCCACTGATGGGCGAGCGACCGGTAGCGCTGCAGGTGACGATCGGCGTCGTCGCTCACGGCTTGAAGTGGGCGGCACCCTCGGCGGGGCGCCACGGGTGTTTCGGCTCGAAGTGGCGCCAGAGCAGGGCGGAGAGCCGGCGGATCAGGATCCAGCCTTCATTGGGCGACTCCCAGCTCGTGTCCTGCTGGTTTTTCGTGAGGACGCAGAAGACGTAGTCGCCGGAGGGGGCGTTGACCAAAACGACCTCGGAGCGCGACTGATCCACCGCGCCGACCTTGGAGGCCGCCTGGACCCAGGGCGGCAGCGCCGACAGCGCCTCACCGGTCCAGTAGCTGCGGGTGAGGTGGCGGTACATCTCCTCGCTGGCGGCGGGGCTCACCACCGCGCCGCTGCGAATCAGGGTGAGCAGCGTGGCCATCTCCCGCGGCGTGGTCTGGCCCCAGCCATAGGCGGTGCGATCGGCCTCCCGCCCTGGAGTGCGCGAATTCACCCGGGTAGCGGAGAAGCCGTGATCGGCCAGCCACCGGTTGATCCGGGTGCCGGTGCCGGCCAGTGATTGCAGCCAGAGCGACGCGGTGTTGTCACTCGTGGTGATCATGAGGAGGAGGAGTTTGGAGAGCGCGACCTTGCTCGAGTCCTGGAACGATCCCAGGATGTCGTCGCCCTCATACAGCAGCGAATCGGTGTAGATCAGCTCCTGATGGAACTCGAGATCGCCACGTTCGAGCGCGTCGAAGACGCCGATCATGATCGGGACCTTGACCATGCTGGCGGTGGGAAAGAGGCTGTCGGTGTTGACGCCGGCGGTCCGGCCGCTGGGAAGATGACGGACGTAGATGCCGACGTCGCCATGAAAGCCCTGCACCAGGCTGTCGAGCTGGCGCTGGAGGACGCGGTCGGGGTGCGCCGTCTGCGCGAAGAGCGAACCGGCCGTCAGCAACAGCGCGAACAGCGCGGTGCCGCCGAGTCGGCGCGCGGCGCCCCGGTCGAGGGTCACTCCTCCTCCGGCGGTCGCGGATCCTCTCCGGTGATCTTGAGGATCGCCCTGCGGGCCATGGCGGCGACATCTTCATTCCGGTCGTCCAGCGCCAGGGTGAGCGCCGGGACGGCATCCTTCGCATCCGGGCCGATCTCCCGCAGCGCAATGCAGACCGGGAAGCGCACCGTCGCCTCGAGGTCGGTGAGCGCCTCAATCAGCGCCGGCACGGCGGCCTTGGCAGCCGGCCCCATGCCGCTGATGGCATAGGCGGCAGCATTCCGTGAGTAGGGTGCGGCGGCCATCTTGAGGTCGACGATCCAGCTCGAGAGCGGTCGGCCGTCGTACTCGGGTTCCGTGTTCTTCTTGCTGGCCTGGGCCTCGGCACTGGGCGCCAGAAGGACGAGGAGGAGGAGGGCGGTACCAGCGAGGCGCTGCAGCATGACGTTTCTCCGTGCGACGGTCGTAAGAGGAAAGAGGAAACTATACCGGCTGGAGAGCTTGGCACAGGATTCCGCCGCGCGGAGGCGAAACCGTCAGGCATCCATTACCGTACGCCTGCCGATCCCCCCCGCCCGAGACCTGTCACCATGATGCTTCCGCTGCTGGCGCTGCTCCAGGCCGTGCCGCTTGATACCCCGCAGGTCCACGATGGTCGCGCCGGGGAGCTGAGTGTCGCGATTCCGCGCCTCGATGCCGCCATCCAGGTCGACGGCGTGCTGGATGAGGCGGTGTGGAGCCAGGCGGCCGTGCTCGGCGGCTTCTCCCATTTCCAGCCCATCGACGGCGTGCCGGCAGAAGATTCCACCGAGATCCGGGTGTGGTACTCCGCCACGGCCATCAATTTCGCCGTACGGGCGCGCGACGCCGGTGGTGAAATCCACGCCACGCTGGCCGACCGGGACCATATCTTCAGCGACGACTACGTCCAGTTCTTCCTTGGCACCTTCGATGACGGCCGTCAGTCGTTCATGTTCGCGGTCAATCCGCTCGGGGTGCAGGCCGACGGCGCACTGGTCGAACGGGGCGTCACCAGTGGCGGGGGGTTTCTTGGTGGGTCGGCGCAGGCCCGCGAGTCGGCGGACCTCAGTCCGGACTACGTCTTCCTCTCCCAGGGCCGGCTGGTCGAGGGCGGTTACGAGGTGGAGATCGCCATTCCCTTCAAGAGCCTGCGGTATCAATCGAAGGAGTCGCAGAGCTGGCGGCTCCATGTGCTGCGGAAATTCCAGCGTTCCGGGTACGAGGACTCCTGGGTGCCGGCGCAGCGCGCGAGCGCGTCATTCCTGCAGCAGGCCGGGACGCTGACCGGTCTCCAGCAACTGGTACGCGGTCTCACCCTCGACATCACGCCGGAAATCACCAGCCGGCTGGATGGGAACCGGGCCACGAGCGGCAGGTGGAACTACGACCGTGCCGGGCCCGAGCTGGGCGGCACGGTACGGTGGGGCATCAGCAACAACCTGGGGCTCAATGCCACAGCCAACCCCGACTTCTCGCAGGTGGAGTCGGACGTCTCGCAGATCCAGTTCGATCCGCGTGACGCGCTCTTCTTTCCCGAGAAACGCCCGTTCTTCCTCGACGGGCTCGAGCTGTTCGAGACGCCATTCAATCTGATCTACACCCGGCGGATCGTGCAGCCGCTGGCGGCGGTCAAGCTGACCGGCAAGGCGTTCGGCACGAACATCGGCCTCATCACGGCGGTGGATGACAAAGTCGCCTCCCGCAGCACCGACGATCATCCGATCCTCAATGTGCTCCGGCTGCAGGGCGATGTCGGCCGCGGCTCGCGGCTGGGTCTGGCGTACACCGACCGGATCGATGGTGACCACTCCAACCGGGTACTGGCCACCGATGGGCGGCTGTCTCTGGGCAAGACCAACTTCACCTGGCAGGTGGGCGGGAGCCGGACCCACGAGGGAGGCCGCACGACGACGGCGCCGATCTGGTTCGGCCGCTTTGTGTACAACGGCAAGCTGATCGGCACCCGATGGTCCTTCTCGGGCATCGATCCCGATTTCCGTACCCGCAGCGGTTTCGTCAGCCGGCCCGGCGACGTGAACCTGAGTCTGGTCAATATCCTCACGATCAAGGGGAAGCCCGGCAGTCTGGTGGAGAGCTTCACGCCTGACGTGACGCTGAATGGGGTGTGGACCTACGACCGCTTCTTCGATGGCAAGGGGGTGCGGGACCCCAAGCTGCATTTCAACCTGAATGCGACGCTCAAGGGTGGCTGGGATGTGGGCGCGTCGATCCTGCTGGAGTACTTCGGCTACGATCCGCGGATCTATGGCGACTACGCGCTCGAGGTGCCCGGCCCGGGTGGCGTCGGTCTCGACACCGTCGCATTCACCGGCGGCAACCAGCGGATTCCCAACCGGGATTACGCGCTCTCGTTCTCGACCCCGGAGTTCCGCGGTTTTTCCGCCAATGCGTTCTATCTCTGGGGGCAGGACGAGAATTTCTTCGAGTGGGCCTCCTCCGACATCGTTTTTTCGGATTTCGGCATCAACTGGCGGCCGACCGGCCGGCTCCGGATCGAGGCCCGCTACCGGCAGAACCAGTATGGCCGTCGCAGTGACCATACCCTGACGGCGCGGCAGCGGATTCCGCGCCTCAAGCTGGAATATCAGCTCGCCCGGCCGCTCTTCCTGCGGCTGGTCGCGGAGTACAACTCGTACGAGCAGGACAGCCTGCGGGACAATGGCCGGTCCGAAGCACCCATCCTCATCTTTAACCCCTCTGCGGGTGTCTACCAGCGCACCGTACCGTTCCAGGACAACGCCTTTCGTGGGGACGTCCTGCTTTCCTTCACGCCAACCCCGGGCACGGTGTTCTTTGCCGGGTACGGCAGCACGCTGGATGATCGGGAGGCGTTCAAGTTCCGGCAGCTGAATCGGCGAAGCGACGGGCTCTTCCTGAAGGGGAGCTATCTGTTCCGGCTGGGGGGGTGAGGGAGGGGAGTCGTCAGCCGTCAGCCGTCAGCCAACAGCCAACAGCCAACAGCTGGCAGCAGTCGTTTGTCGTCCTGAGCGTAGCGAAGGATCTCTCGGCCTGAAGCCTGGTAGGCGCGGAGCAATTGCTCCGCGCTACCC
>JAWXBX010000107.1:0-20294 GCA_034440415.1 Gemmatimonadota bacterium
CCCTCAGTCACATCGGGGGGGATATCGCTGCCACGTATCTCCCTGCCGGGGGCGAGCACCACCATTGATTCAATAAGGTTGCGTAGCTGCCGCACATTGCCCGGCCACGGCGCCTCGGTCAGGATCTGCATAGCCTCGGCGGTCATGCCCCGGAACGGCCGCTCGTGGGCCTGGCTGAACTCGTGGACGAACCGCCGCACCAGCAGCGGGATATCGCTCCGGCGCTCCCGGAGCGGGGGCAGGTAGACGTTCAGGACGTTCAGCCGGTAGTAGAGGTCATCGCGGAACTCCCCCAGTCCGACCGACTCCCGCAGGCTCCGGTTGGTGGCGGCGACGACCCGCACGTCGACCTTGATCGGCAGGACCCCGCCGAGCCGGAAGAAGGCGCGGGTCTCGAGCACGCGCAGCAGCTTCACCTGCACGCTGGCGGGGATCTCGCCGATTTCGTCGAGAAAGATGGTCCCGGTGTCGGCCAGTTCGAACCGACCGAGACGACGCTCCGCGGCGCCGGTGAAGGCCCCCTTCTCATGCCCGAAGAGCTCCGACTCGAGCAGCGTTTCCGGCAGCGCGGCGCAATTCACCGCGATGAACGGCCTGCCCCGCCGGGGCGAGAGGTCGTGGATGGCGCGGGCGACCAGTTCCTTGCCGGTACCGCTCTCGCCCTGGATGAGGACGGTGCTCGAGACCGGCGCCATCTGCTCGATGCGAATGAGCAGCTCCTGGATCGCCGCGCTCTCCCCCATGATACCGGTGTGGTGCTGCAGCTGACGGCGCGCAATCAGCCGCTCGGCGAGGTGGACCACCTCCGCCGGCGGGACCGGCTTGGCGACCACCTCGGTCACGTCGACCGGGCGATGTTCCCGGTCGCCGGCACTGGCATCAGTGGACTCGAGCAGGCCGAGCGTGGAGATCTCCGCGTCACGCGCCAGGGCGGCGATGGTGCGGGTGGTGGTCTCGTACAGCGAGCCGGTGAGGATGACCAGCTCCGGTGCTTCCCGGCGCAGGACCTGGCGTGCGTCATCCAGCGACGAGACCATCGCCGTCTTGTGCCCAGCCGCTTCGAGGGCGGCGTTGACCCGGACCGCGGTCTCGAGATCGTCCATCGTGAGCAGGATCTTTGAGGCCATGACACTCTCTGAGTGAGGCGGCGAGCAGGCGGCGCGGGCACGGGCGGAGCTCCCCGCGCAACCCCGCCACATCAATGTCCGGTCCGGTGCCCTCGAATCAACTCCACGGCGTGACGGACCAGATCGTCCAGAACCGCAAGACCATCGCGGACACCGCCGGGACTTCCCGGCAGATTGACGATCAGGGTGCGCCCGCGCACCCCCGCCACGCCCCGGGCGAGCGCCGCCCGGTGGAATCGGGGATAGACGCTCATCCGGATCGCCTCGGCGATGCCGGGGGCTTCCGTGTGCAGCACCGCCCGGGTGGCCTCCGGCGTCACGTCCCGGGGGGTGAGTCCGGTGCCCCCGGTCGTCAGCACCAGGTCCGCCCGGTCGGCATCGGCCCAGTCCATGAGCACCGCGCCGATGCGGGCCGATTCATCCGGCACCAGCGCGCGCACGGCCAGCAGGTCGTCGCGGGCACCGATCCAGGCCGCAATGGTATCGCCGGAGGCATCCAGCCGCTCCCCCCGCGCGCCCGCATCGGAGATCGTGAGCACTCCAACCCGGAGCTTCATGATCGGGCCCTCGGTGGCATATGGATTGCTCATCCCCGGCACCAGTTATATAGTGACCCGTCCCTGCCCATGCGTCGCGCTGATGCTCCCTTCCCGCCCTGCTCCGGAGCCGGTATGAACTCCCGTCGGACGACCCCAGTTGTGTTCGCACTCCTGCTGCTGCTGATCGCCCCGCGCGGCCTGGCGGCGCAGTCCTACGCCCAGCAGGTGTGGGACCAGCTGCAGGCGCACTACAAGACGATCGCCAAGAATTCGTCCGACTGGTACCTGCGCAACTATGTCATGGGCAAGCTCAAGGAGGACGGTACCGACAGCTGGACCTTCTACTTCGACAGCGACAACTCCTCGATCCTGACCGCCGCCTGCGACAACGACTGCAAGGATGTCGACATGGTGATCAAGGACGATAACGACAAGGTGGTGGGGAAGGATACCAAGGACGACGATACGCCGGTGATCGCGTTCAAGCCGGAGGAGTCGGGCAAGTACACCATCGAGATCACGATGGTGAAGTGCAAGAACGATCCCTGCTATTTCGGTTTCGGCATCTTCCAGAAGTAGGCCGCGCGGGTGGCACCGCCCGAGGGCGGTGCCACCCCCGTGCCCCGTCAGCGCCGCACCGACCCCCTGGTCCAGAATGGCTTCTGGATCACCTCCGCGTCCAGCCGCTCACCGCGAATCTCCACCTGGAACCGGCTTCCGACCTTCGAGTGCGACACCGGCAGGTAGGTCGTGCCGACGGCGTAGCCCAGTGACGGGCTCATCGTGCCGCTGCGCACCTGATCCACCACCACGCCGTCGACCAGCACCGGGAAGCCATGCCGCGGAATGCCCTTCCCGGCCATGCGGAAGCCGACCAGCCGCCGGGTCACCCCCTGCGCCTTCTGATGCGCCAGCGCTTCGGCGCCGGCGAAGGGCGAGCCCTTGTTGAGCTTCACGATCCAGCCCAGCCCCGCCTCCAGCGGCGTGGTCGTGTCGTCGATGTCGTTGCCGTACAGCGGATAGTTCACCTCCAGCCGCAGCGTGTCCCGCGCCCCCAATCCGATCGGCTGCACCGCCCCCGACGCGACAATCGCGTCCCAGATGGTGCGGGTATCGCCGATGCGGCAGTAGAGCTCGAACCCATCCTCGCCGGTATAGCCGGTGCGCGAGATGAAGCAGCCCGCGCCCGCCACCTGCCCGGTGACGAAGCGATAGTACCCGATGTCGCCCAGCGGCGTCTCGGTGAGCGGCTGCAGCATCGCCTCGGCCCGCGGTCCCTGCAGCGCGAGCAGCCCCACCTCGTCGGAGATGTTCCGCAGCCGCACATTGGCGCCGTGCTTCTGGCCGACCACATGGGCCCAGTCCTTGTCGATGTTGCAGGCGTTCACCACCAGCATCAGCTTGTTCTCGAAGCGATAGACGGTGCAGTCGTCCTCGATCGTGCCCCGTTCGTTGAGCAGCGTCGAGTACTGCACCTGGCCCGGCTCCAGCGCACCGACATCGTTGGTGGTGATCCGGTTGACGAACGCGTTCCGGTCGGGACCGGTCACCTCGAACTCGCCCATGTGACAGACATCGAAGATCCCCGCTCCCTCGCGCACCGCGCGGTGCTCCGCCAGGATCCCGCCGGCGTACTGCACCGGCATCTCCCAGCCGGCGAACGGCACCATCTTGGCCCCGAGGGCGCGATGAACATCGTAGAGCGGCGTGCGCCGCAGGGGTGCGTCGGTCATCACGGGTGTCCGGTAGAGGTAGTCAACTCGAAGACGGGAGTTGGGAGTGAGAAGTGCGGAGTGAGGAGTGACGAGGACGGGCAGTGCCTCCTTCCTCCGCACTCCTTACGGGCTGTTGCTTCCCATCAGCGTCGCCATCAGGGCCTTCTGGACATGCAGCCGATTCTCGGCCTCATCCCACACCCGTGAGCGGGGGCCTTCCAGGACCGCGTCGGTCACTTCCTCGCCCCGGTGCGCCGGAAGGCAGTGCAGGAAGATCGCGTCCGGAGCGGCCCGGTCCATCAGCGCGGTATCGACGGTGTAGCCGGCGAAGTCCCGGCGCCGGATCCCGGCCTCGGCCTCTTCGCCCATCGAGGCCCACACATCGGTCGTCACGACATGGGCGCCGGCGGCCGCGGCGTGCGGGTCGCGCGTCAGGGTGATCCGGGCGCCGGCCGCGGCGGCGCGATCCACCAGCATCTGCTGCGGCGCATAGCCCTCGGGGGTGGCGATCCGGAGCTCGAACCCCAGCGATGCGGCGGCATCCAGCCAGCTGTTGGCCATGTTGTTGCCGTCGCCGATCCACGCCACGATCCGTCCTTCGTGCGAACCGAACGCCTCATGCAGCGTCATGACATCCGCCAGCACCTGGCAGGGATGCATGAGATCGGTGAGGCCGTTGATCACCGGCACGGAGGCGAAACGCGCCAGCTCCTCGACCTCCGTATGCGCATAGGTCCGGATCATGATGCCGTCCACGTACCGCGAGAGCACCCGGGCCGTGTCGCGGGTCGGCTCGCCGCGGCCGAGCTGCAGTTCGCGCGAGGAAAGATAGAGCGGATGGCCGCCGAGCTGGTGGACGCCCACTTCGAACGAGACCCGGGTCCGGGTGGAACTCTTGCCGAAGATCAGCGCGACGGACTTCCCCTCGAGCGGCCGATCGGCGCAGGCACCGGTCTTCATCCGCGCCGCGAGCGCGAACAGCGTGGTCAGCTCGGGCCGGCTGAAGTCCGAGATGGAGAGGAAATCACGCTTGGCCATCGGTTCCTGACGAAGTTGGCAACGTGCGGAGCAAGGCGCTGGGCGCTGGTCAAGTTACCCGCTTCACTGCGATCCCCGCCACACAGCACCCATGAGGCAGCTCGTCGGGAACGCCGGTCCCTCCCACGGGGGTACCGACTGCCCTCTGCGACCAGTATGGTTTGGGCGACCGGCCGGATTCCCGGCCGCCGATCCCCATGAACCCTTCACTCTCGCTGGAGCGACCCGTGCGACTTTGCTCTCGAACGTGCTGGGCAGCTGTTGTCCTGGTGGGCAGTGTCGGGCCGCGCACGCTGGTCGCCCAGACCCCGATCGCGATCCGCGCGGCCCGGCTGCTGGATGTGCAGAGCGGCACCCTCCGCACCGGTCAGGTCGTGGTGGTGCGCGGCGACCGGATCGAGTCCGTCGGCACCGCGGTTCCGGCCGGGGCGGAGGTGATCGACCTGGGCGATGTGACGCTGCTGCCGGGGCTGATCGATGCGCACACCCACCTCACCTACGACATCGAGGGCGACTGGGTCCATCGCGCCGTGACCGAAACGGCCGCCGATGCGGCGCTGCGCGGGGCGCGGAATGCCGGGCGGACGCTGCGGGCCGGCTTCACCACGGTGCGCGACGTCGGTGCGCCCGGCTTTGCCGATGTCAGTCTCATGCATGCGATCGACGCGGGCATGATCGAGGGACCGCGCATGATTCCTTCCGGCCATGCCATCGGCATCACCGGCGGGCACTGCGACGTGACGGGCTACGCGCCGGGCATCGCCGAGGGTGGGCCGGAGTCCGGGGTGGCCGACGGCGTCGACCAGGCGATCCGGGCGGTGCGCTACCAGGTCAAGCACGGGGCGAAGGTCATCAAGATCTGCGCGACCGCCGGCGTGCTCTCGTTCGATGCGACGGTCGGGGCGCAGCAGCTCTCCGAGGAGGAGATGGTGGCGATCGTGCAGGAAGCGCGGCGCCACGGGCTCAAGGTGGCGGCGCACGCGCACGGGGCGGAGGGGATCCTCGCGGCGGTCAGGGCGGGCGTCGCCTCGATCGAGCACGGTTCGCTGATCAACGACGAGGCGATGGCGCTGATGAAGCAGAAGGGCACCTACCTGGTACCGACGACCTACCTGACCGAGTCCATCAACCTCGACGCGCTCCCGCCCCTGATCCGGGCCAAGGCGGCGTCGATTCTGCCGCAGGCCAAAGCCAACCTCCGCCGGGCCATCCGGGCCGGCGTGAAGATCGCGTTCGGCACCGACGCCGCGGTCTATCCTCACGGGCAGAATGCCCATGAGTTCGCCGCGCTGGTGGAGCGGGGCATGACGCCACTGGAGGCGATCCGCGCCGCCACGCTGAACGACGCCGACCTGCTGGGGGTGACCGACCGGGGCCAGATCGCCCCGGGGCTGCTGGCCGACCTGATCGCCGTGCCGGGCAATCCGCTCACCGATGTGCGGGTGCTGGAACGGGTGAGTTTCGTGATGCAGGGTGGGGTGACGGTCGTCCGGTAGGGGCCCGCGGTGGCGCTCGCCGCTACAGGATGTAGCGCCGCAGGTCGTCGTCGTTGATGATTTTCTCCAGTCGGCCGCGAATCACGTCGCGATCGAAGACGATCTTCTTGTGGGGGTAGTCCGGCAGCTCGAACAGCACCTCGTCCATGAGCGTCGACATCACGGTGTGCAGCCGGCGCGCCCCGATATTCTCCATCCGGTCATTGGCCAGCCACGCGACCCGCGCGATCTCCGCGATCCCATCCACCGTGAACGAGAGCTCCGCCCCCTCGGCCGCCACCAGGGCCTGGTACTGCTTGGTGAGGGCGCTCTCGGGCTCGGTCATGATCCGGATGAAATCCTGCTCGGTGAGCGGGGTCAGTTCCACCCGGATCGGGAACCGTCCCTGCAGCTCGGGAATCAGGTCGGACGGCTTGGAGACGTGGAACGCCCCGGCGGCGATGAACAGGATGTGGTCGGTCCGGACGTAGCCGTAGCGGGTCTGCACCGTCGAGCCCTCGACAATCGGCAGCAGGTCACGCTGCACTCCCTCGCGGGAGACATCGGGCCCGGGCGACGACCCGCGCTCGCCGGCGATCTTGTCGATCTCGTCGATGAAGAGGATGCCGTGATTCTCGGTCCGGTCCAGCGCCTCGTTGATCACGTCGTCCATGTCGACCAGCTTCTTGAGCTCTTCATCGATCAGGATGCGCCGCGCCTCCGGGACTCGCAGGGTGCGGCGCTTCTTCCGCCGCGGCATCATGTCCTGCAGCATCTCGAGGAAGTTGATCTGCTCTCCCTCCATGCCCTGGGGCGGCTGCATCATGTCGAGCATCGGATAGCCCTGCGGCGTCACTTCGATCTCGATCTCGCGGTCGTCGAGTTTTCCCTCCCGCAGCATCAGCCGGAGCTTTTCCCGCGAGCGTGACCGCCGTTCCTCGTCCGACTCCTGCTCGGGGCGCGCCTGCCCGCTGGGCCCCACCACGAAGATCCCGGGACGTCCACTCCCCTCGGGGCGTTCGCTCCGGGCCGGTGCGGCCGGCGGGGGCAGCAGGATATCCAGCAGCCGCTCTTCCGCACGCTGTTCGGCCTGGGGATAGACCTCGTCCTCGCGCTCACTCCGCACCATGCTGATGGCCGCGTCCACCAGCTCGCGCACCATCGACTCGGCATCCCGCCCGACGTAGCCCACTTCGGTGAACTTCGACGCCTCCACCTTCACGAACGGTGCGCCGGCGAGGCGGGCCAGCCGGCGGGCGATCTCCGTCTTGCCCACTCCGGTCGGCCCGATCAGGATGATGTTGTACGGGGTGATCTCGTCCCGGATCTCATCCGGCGTCTGCGAGCGGCGCCACCGGTTGCGGATGGCGATCGCGACGGCGCGCTTGGCGGGATCCTGCCCCACGATATAGCGATCGAGCTCCGCCACGATCTGCCGGGGCGGAAGCTCCTCGAGCCAGGGCGCGGCCGGCGCATCGCCGGAAGGCGGTGGTCCGCCGGATGGCTGAGGGATGGTCATCCCGGCTGTTCCCTGGCGCCGCCCGGGCGCCCAGCGGTAGCATGCGCGTCGGTCATGCGGCTCACAGCTCCAGGATCGTCAGGTTGCGATTGGTGAAGACACAGATGTCCGCCGCGATCTCCAGCGAGCGCTGCACCGTGTCCCGGGCATTGAGGCGGTCATCCGGCAGGAGCGCTCGCGCGGCGGCCAGGGCGTAGTTGCCGCCCGACCCCACGGCGAGGACGCCGTCGTCCGGCTCGATCAGCTCCCCGCCGCCGGACAGCAGAAAGGTGTGCTCCAGGTCCGCGACGACCAGCAGCGCCTCGAGTCGGCGCAGCACCCGGTCGCTGCGCCAGTCCTTGGCGAGTTCCACCGCGGCGCGCGGGAGGTTGCCGGGATGGCGCTCCAGTTTCTCTTCGAACTTCTCATACAGGGTGATGGCATCGGCGACGGAGCCGGCGAATCCCGCCAGCACCTTGCCGCCCTTGAGGGCACGGACCTTGGTGGCAGTCGCCTTGACCACCGTGTCGCCGATGCTGACCTGGCCATCGCCACCGAGGGCGGTGCGCCCGTGTTTCCGGACGGCGAGGATCGTCGTGCCGTGATACGTCGTCATGGATCTCCTGTCAGGCGCGGCACCGGCCCCTACGCGCGCGGATGCGCCTGCTGATAGACTTTCTTCAGCCGTTCGACGCTGGTGTGGGTATAGATCTGCGTCGTGCTCAGGCTGGCGTGACCCAGCATCTCCTGCAGGGCCCGCAAATCCGCCCCGGCATCCATCATGTGCGTCGCAAAGGTATGCCGCAGCGAGTGGGTGCGCAGGTTCTCCCCGCCGACCACGTCCAGCGCCCGGTGCACGATCCGCTGCACCGAGCGTGGCGTGAGCCGCCGTCCCCGCTGGCTCAGGAACACCGCCGTGCGATCCGCCCCGGGCCGCCGGGCCAGCGCCTCGCGCTGTTCGAGCCAGTGACGCATCACCCGGCTCGCGCGTCCGCCGACCGGGACCAGCCGTTCCTTGCTGCCCTTGCCCCGCACTTTCACCTGGTCGCTCAGCAGGTCGAGATCGTGCAGCTGCAGCCCGGTGAGCTCCGCCAGCCGCAATCCACTGGAATAGAAGAGCTCGAGGATGGCGAGGTCACGCAGGCCGGCCACGTCGTCCTCGACCGCCCGCGCTTCCGCGGCAGCGAACATTTCCTCGGTCCTCGGTCGGTCGAGGTAGGCCGGGAGGTGCCGATCCTGCTTCGGCACCCTGGCCGCTCGCACCGGTGACTTCTCCAGCCCGTGATGGGCCTGCAGAAACCGGTACAGCGATCGTACCGCCGAGAGGGCGCGCGCCATCGAGCGCTTGGCCAGGCCGCGCCGCTGCATATCCCCGAGGAAACCGCGGATGCCCAGCCGGTCCACCCGGCCGAAGTCCCAGTCGCCGGCGTAGTGCCGATTGAGGAAACTCACGAACGCGTCGAGATCCCGGCGGTAGGCCAGCACGGTGTTGGCCGCCACCTGGCGTTCCTTCTCCAGGTGCAGGAGGAAGGCCGCGACATCCGGCGGTACCGGCGGGCGGACGGGCGGACGGTCCTTGGCGGTCATAGCTGCCTGAGCCACTGGTCGAAGTCCGTTACCGCGCGGGCTACGAGACGCGCTTTCTTCTCATCCTTCTTCCGACCGGCCGGCCGTCCGACCGCCGGCGCCTCGTCCAGCGGCTCCACCAGCCCCCAGTTGGCGTTCATCGGCTGGAAGTGCCGGGGGTCGGCCTCCCGAAGATAGCGGTACAGCGCTCCCAGCATCGTGGTCGGCGGCGGGACATGCACCGGCAGGCCGGCGAGGCGGCGCGCGAGATTGATCCCCGCGAGCAGTCCCGTGCCGAGCGATTCGGTGTACCCCTCGACGCCGGTGAGCTGCCCCGCGAAGAACAGGCGCTCGTCATCCCGGGCGGTGAGTCCGGGCCCCAGCGTGGCGGGGCTGTTGATGTAGCTGTTGCGATGGATGCTGCCGAAGCGGAGGATCTCCGCCTGCTGCAGCCCGGGGATCAGCGCCAGCACCCGCTTCTGTTCCGGAACGCGCAGCCGGGTCTGGAAGCCGACCAGATTCCACATCTGTCCCGCCCGGTCCTCCCGCCGCAACTGCACCACGGCGTACGGTTCGCGGCCGGTGCGCGGATCGGGCAGGCCGACCGGCTTCATCGGCCCGAAGCGGAGCGTCTCCGGCCCGCGCCGGGCCATCTCCTCGACCGGCAGGCACCCCTCGAAATACGGCACCTTGTCGAATTCATGCGCCGTGAACTGATCCGCTTCGACCAGCGCCGCGATGAAGCCGTCGTACTCCTCGCGTGTGAACGGGGCGTTGAGGTAGTCGTCGCCGTCCCCCTTGCCATAGCGGGAGAGCGCGTAAACCCGGGACTCGTCCAGCGATTCCCGGCTCACGATCGGTGCGATCGCATCGTAGAACGCCAGCGCGACGGACGGACCCGATTCGGCGGCGACCGCGGTGCCAAGCCGCGCGCGAATCGCCTCCGCCAGTCCCGGCGATGTCAGCGGTCCGGTCGCGATGATGCCCGGCGAGGGCAGCGCCATCACCTCGCCACGCTCTACCGTAATGTTCGGATGCGCACCGATCCGCTGATCCACCAGCCCGGCGAAGACCTCGCGATCGACGGCGAGCGCGGCGCCAGCCGGCACGCGCGCCTCGTCGGCCAACGGCAGCAGCAGGCTGCCCAGCGCGCGCAACTCCGCCTTGAGCAGCCCGTGAGCGTTGACCAGTTCGGTGGATTTAAAGGAATTGCTGCAGACCAGCTCGCCCAGGCGGTCGGACTGATGCGCCGCGGTGCGCATCGCCGGGCGCATCTCGTGCAGTCGAACGTGAACTCCGCGCTCAGCGAGCGCCCAGGCGGCCTCGCAACCGGCCAGCCCCCCACCCACCACGACCACTTCGCCTTCGGCAGGTGGGTACGCGGCTCGGTCGCGGGGGGCCGCTCCCGGAAGCCGCTCCATCGTCACGTCGCCGTGGCTTCCTCGGCGTCCAGCACCACGATCTTGTGTCCGCACTTGAGGCAGGTCCGGGTCTCGCCATCCGCCTTGCTCACCTTCTTCTCCATCCCGACCCACTTGCAGCTCGGGCAGGTTTCGGCGACCGGCCGGTTCCAGGTCGAGAAGTCGCAGGCCGGATAGCGCACGCAGCCCCAGAAGGACTTGCCCTTCTTGGTGCGACGCTCCGCGATATCCCCGACGTCGCACTTGGGGCACTTCATGCCGAGCGGGATGGAACGGGTCCCCTTGCACTCGGGATAGCGGGTGCAGGCGAGGAACTCGCCGAAGCGGCCGGTCTTGATGACCATGGGCGCTTCACAGAGCTGGCACTTCTCGTCGGTGGGCCGGTCCGGCGCCCGTGCCTTCTTGAGCGACTTCACGTAGTCGCAGGTCTGCTTGTAGTTGATGCAGGCGAAGTAGGGCCCGAACCGGCCGGTGCGCAGCTCCACCTTGGCGCCGCACTTGGGGCAAACCTCCTTCTCCAGCTCCACCGGGTCGAGGCCGTGCGCCTCGGCGACGATCGCACCCAGGTTGACGGCGGTCAGCGCCGCCTTGAAGGGCCCGTAGAACTTGGCCAGCACGTCGCGCCAGGCCAGGTCGCCCGCCTCGATCCCGTCGAGCTCCTCCTCCATCTTCGAGGTGAACTCGACGTTGAAGATGGCGGGGAACTGATCCACCATGATCCGCTCGACCGTCTCGCCCAGCTCCGTCGGGGTGAAGCGCCGCTGGTCCAGCTTCACGTATTCGCGCGCCGACAGCGTGCTGATGATCTGCGCGTACGTCGATGGCCGGCCGATGCCGAGGCGCTCGAGCTCCTTCACCAGGCTCGCCTCCGAGAAGCGCGGCGGCGGCTCGGTGAAATGCTGGTTCGGTGTGATGGCGCGGACCTCGACCCGGTCGCCCGCCGCGAGCGGCGGGATGGGCGGCAGATCGTCCATCGTCTTCCCTTCTTCGGCCTCGCGTCCCTCGGTATAGAGGATGTGGTAGCCGTCGAAGATCATCACCGAGCCGGTGGTCCGGAGCAGGTAGCGGCCCAGGTCGAAATCCACGATCGTCATGTCGTAGATCGCCGGGTTCATCTGTGAGGCGACGAAACGCTGCCAGATCAGCTGGTACAGCCGGAACTGGTCCGGCTCCAGGTACTGCTGGATCTCCTCCGGCCGGCGGCGGACGTCGGTCGGGCGGATCGCTTCATGGGCGTCCTGCACCCGCGCCGCCTTCGAGGTGTAGGCGTTCGGCGTCTCCGGCAGGTAGGCCTTGGGGTACTGGTCGGCGATGAACGCGCGCACCGCGGCGATGGCGGTATCCGACACGCGGACCGAGTCGGTACGCATGTAGGTGATCAGCCCCGCCGGCGCATCTTCGCCAACCTCGATGCCCTCATAGAGATCCTGAGCCGCGCGCATGGTGCGCCGGGCGGAGAATCCCAGCTTCTTGGCGGCTTCCTGCTGCAGCGTACTGGTGGTGAAGGGCGCCCCGGGACGCTTCTTCCGGTTCTTCTTCTCGACCTTGCTGACGACGAACGGCAGCTTTTGCAGGTCGCTGACGACGGCATTGGCTGCTTCGGCGGTACCGAGTTCCGGGTTGTGCCCGTCGATCTTCTTGAGCTCCGCCTCGAAGGTCTGTCCCCCCTTGGCGCACTCCGCCTCGATGGTCCAGTACTCCACCGGGGTGAAGGCGCGGATGGCGCGCTCCCGCTCCACGATCAGCCGCAGCGCCACCGTCTGCACCCGGCCGGCCGACAGCCCGGTCTTGATGCTCTGCCAGAGAATCGGGCTGGCCTTGTAGCCCACCAGGCGGTCCAGGATCCGGCGGGCCTGTTGCGCGTTGACCAGGTCCTCATTGACGATGCCCGGCTTGGCCATCGAGGCCTTCACCGCCTCTTTGGTAATCTCCTCGAACCGGACCCGGTGCATCGGCGCCGCGGTTTCGAGCTGGCCGGCGACGTGCCAGGCAATGGCTTCTCCCTCGCGGTCGGGGTCGGTCGCGAGGTAGATCGCGCTGGCGCGCTTCGCCGCCTTCTTCAGGTCCGCGAGTGTCTGGGTTTTGCCCTTGATGGTGACATACTGCGGTTCGAAGTTGTTGTCGACATCGACGCCGAGCTTGCGGGTGGGCAAGTCGCGGATGTGGCCCACGGTGGCCTTCACGTCGTAGCCCCGGCCCAGATACTTCCCGATGCTCTTGGCCTTGGTGGGCGACTCGACGATCACCAGCGCCTGGCCACTGGGCCCCTCGGGCGCCGACGACCGCGGTCGGCTGGCGCGCTTCTTCGCTGCCGGGGTGGCCTTCGCGACCGTTGCGGATCCACTCGTCTCCGCAACGGCGGCGGCGCTCTGCTTCTTTTTCGGCGCAGCGGTGCGAGCGGGCGGTTTTGCTTTTTTGGTTGTGGCCATGAGGTCGCTGTTACGGCTCTCGGACTGGGCCGGAGTCATTCCGGCCGCTGACAAGAAAATCCCGGGCGCAAGGGATTGGCAAGGCGGGAGGTTTCCAGCGGGGTCGCGCGCGCGCGGGCGAAGCGATCAGGCCCAGCCTGCGTGGGCCCGCGCCAGCACCGCAATTTCGTCGGCGAGAAGGGCTGCGGATTTGACATCCGCCTTGACTTCGGCGTCGGCCTGAAGATAGAAGGCTTCGCGTTCCTTGAGCAGGATGCGCATCTTCTCGACCGGGTCCTCCCCCACGAGCAGCGGACGATTGCCGTCGACGCCGGAGCGTTTGGCCGCCGTCAGCGCCATCGTGCGAATGTAGACCAGGTACCCCACGGCCCGGGCCGCCTGCACTGCGCCGGGCTGTGCCGCCCAGCCGCCGCCAGGGGCGATCACTGAGGGCGGTCCCGCCAGCACGGCGCGCATCGTCTCCAGCTCCAGCGCCCGGAACTTCGTCTCGCCATCCTCCGCGAAGATGCGGGTGACCGGCTTCTGCATCTTGCGCACGATGATCGCGTCAGGATCGACGAACGGCGCGCGCAGTCGCTCGGCCAGCAGCCGGGCGATGGTGGTCTTGCCCGCGCCGGGCAGCCCGATCAGAACGACGTGACGTGGCATCAGGTCTCCTCGACCGGCAGGGCCGCACCATCGGCGAGCCGCGCCCACCGTTCGGCGAGCTGCGCCAGATAGGCCTGCCAGTTCCGCTGCATTTCGCGCAGCGAATCGCCGCCGAATTTCTCCACCAGCGCATCGGCGAGCACGAACGCCGTCAGTGCCTCGGCGATCACCCCCATCGCGGGCACGGCGGTGACATCCGAACGTTCACTCTGGGCCTTGGCGGGCAGGCCGGTGCGGAGATCGATGGTTGGCAACGGTGCCATGAGCGTCGCGATCGGCTTCATGCCGACCCGGATGATGAGCGGCTCGCCGGTGGTCATGCCACCTTCGAGGCCGCCGGCGTTGTTGCTGCGGCGCCGATACCCGCCTCGCAGCGCGGGCGCGGCGGCGGGCCGGCCCGGTGTCGCGCTCGCGTCGATGGAATCGTGCACCTCGGAGCCCGGGCGCCGTGACGCCTCGAAGCCCATCCCGATTTCCACCGCCTTGACCGCCTGGATTGACATCAGCGCGCCGGCGAGGCGGCCATCCAGCTTGCGATCCCAGTGAACATGGCTGCCCAGCCCGGCGGGAAGGCCCCGCACCACGACCTCGCACTCGCCGCCGAGGGTGTCGCCCTCCTTCTTTGCCTGATCGATCCGGCGGATGATCTGTTCCTCTACTTCGGGATCCAGCACCCGGATCTCGGAGCGGTCGGCGGCGGCGTTGAGCGGAAGGGGCAGTGCCGCAGGTGGCATGGCCCGGATGCCACCGAGCGAGACGAGGTGGCTGCCGATGTCGACCCCGAACTCCTCCAGCAGCCGGCGGCCAAGTGCGCCGGCGGCGACACGTGCCGCAGTCTCGCGCGCGCTCGCCCGCTCCAGAATGTCGCGGGCGTCCTGCCGGTCGTATTTCAGCACGCCGACGAGGTCGGCATGACCGGGACGGGGTCGGAAGACCTGCCGGCGGCGCTCCTCTCCCGGCGTCCCCTCCGCGGCCATCACATCTTCCCAGTTGCTCCAGTCGCGGTTGTGAATGAGCATGGCGACCGGGCTGCCGAGGGTCTCCCCGGCGCGCACGCCGGAGAGCCACTCGATCCGGTCGCGCTCGATCTTCATCCGCGCCCCGCGGCCGTAGCCCATCATGCGGCGGCCCAAGTCACGATCGACCTGTTCGGCGCTGACCGGCAGACCGGCTGGCAGCCCCTCCACGATCGCCACCAGCGCCTTGCCGTGCGATTCCCCGGCGGTGAGATACCTCAGTGCCACGTGCGCCCCCATAACAGGCGAGCCCGACCGGTGGTCGGGCTCGCGCCACCGGCAGTCCTGCTGCCCGGATTATTCGTTCTCGTCAAGAATCCGTGGAGTCACCAGGATGATGAGATCCTTGCGGTTCTCGGTGTTGGTGGTGAAGCCGAACAGCTTGCCGATGACCGGGAGCTGCGAGAGGAACGGCAGCCCGGAGCGGACCTTGCTCACTTCCGTCACCGTCAGCCCGCCGATCACCGCCGTCTCGCCATCGTTGACCAGCAGCTGGTTCTTCGCGTTCTGCTTCTGGACGGTGAACCCGGCGTCCAGCGAGGACAGGAACCGGACGTTCGAGCGCTCGGCCTCGAGCTGCATCAGCACCTGGCGGTTGTTGGTGACGTGCGGCGTCACCCGGAGCAGGATGCCGGTTTCCTTGAAGGACACCGTTGCCTTCGGTACGCTGCTGCCGGAGCCGCTGGAGGCAAAGTCGATGATGCGTACCGGCACGTCTTCGCCCACCTTGATCACCGCTTCGCGGTTGTCGACCGTCGTGATCGAGGGCTCGGCCTGCACGTCCGCCAGGTCAACCCGCTGCAGCGCCTGGAGGAACGAGGTGAAGCGGAACCCACCGATGGCGGTGGACCAGACCAGATCGAGGGCCGGCTGGGTGATGAGCCCGTCGGCGTTGGCCACCGCGGCCACGCCTTCGCCGCCAACCGAGACGAAGTTCTTGTCGTCGAACAGCTCGCCGGTCGAGGGATCGATTCGCTGGACCACCTTGTTGAAGAACGGCCCCTCACTCGAACCGATGTCATACTTGAGGCCGAGGGCCTCGACGTTGGTCCGGTCGACAAAGATGATCTTGGCCTGAATGGACACCTGGGGAGTGCGGACATCGAGATTCTTCACGAAATCCTGCACCTCGTTCATCCGGGTGCGGGTCTCGGTCACGATCAGGGAGTTCGTGGTGGTGTCGCTGACCACGGCGCCGCGCTTGGTCAGGATCGACTTCACGCTCGGCAGCAGCTGGCTGGCGCTCGCGTAGTTGATCGGGATCATGCGGGTGATGGTCGGTTCGGTGGAGTCGAGCGCGGCCAGGGCGGCCGGCGTGTCCACCCGGATGATTCCACCGGGCAATTCCGTGGCCTGCAGCCCCTGGGTCGCCAGCACCGCGGCAAAGGCCTCGGTCCACGGCTGGTTCTTCACTTCGGCCGTCACCTCGCCCTTGATGTCCTTGCCCAGGATGATGGTCCGGCCGGAGAAGGCCGCAAAGCCCACCACCACGTCGGCGATCGTCGCCTTGTCCCAGGTCACGGTGATGCGCGGTGCCGGGGCGGCCATCGCGGTGGTCAGCACCGCGGCAGGCTCGGCTGGCACAGCGACTTCCGGCTCGGGCGCGATGACGTTGCGCGCCGCCGCACGCGGCGGCACCAGCTCGGAGGGCGCGGCGCTCGACCAGGCCAGGAAGCTCTGGTCGGAGCCAAACCGGATCCGCACCTCGTCACCGGAACGCTCCAGGCTGTAGTCGGTGGCGGCATCGAGCTGGATGACCACCCGCACGACATCGGGGCGGAACTGGGAGAAGCGGACATCGCGGATGGCGCCGCGGCGGAGGCCGTCGTAGGCGGTGCCGGAGCGCTGCAGCGTGGCGCCGACGATATCGATCACGAGGCGGTCCGGCGAGCGCAGGACGAAGTCCCGCACGTCGGCGGCGCCGCGCAGGGCGATCACGAGTTCGGCGTACCCGGGAGTAGGCAGCACACTGACGGCCGTGACCTCGGCGCTGGTTGCCCTCTCATCCGCCCGAAGTGGCGAGACGGCGACGAGGGCGATGACCCCGAGGCACGCCACGAGGCGTCGCACGGGCGCGGACATGAAATGACGGGTCATGGGGTTTCCTCCGGCTCCTTCTTGCGGAGCGACAGTGTCTCCTGGCGCTCGAATCCAATGTCCTCAACGGTGAACACCACGTCGGTCTGGCGGATCTGGGCCACTTTCAGGCGTCCGAGCCGGTCGCCAACGCGGAGTTTGTAGCGCTTCTGGTTGGCCTTGTCCCGCAGTACTGCGACACTGTTGCCGGCCCGGCGCAGATCGAGGTACACACCGACCAGCAGGAGGTCGTTGAACTCCGGCCCCACCCGATCGGTGCTGATCAGCGACTGGAATGGATCGCGGGCGCCGCCGGCATAGGTGAAGGTCTCGCGCGAGACTTCGGTCTCGCGGGCTACCCGGATGGAATCGCCACGGATGCTGTCGGCCTTGGCGCGGACCAGCGAATCTTCCCGCTGCTTCACCGCCACCTGCTTGAGCGAGTCGGCGCGAACCTGCTCACGCACCAGCCGGAGCGAGTCCGTCCGCATCACCTGCTGCTGCTGAGGGGTCAGACCGGGTTTGGTCGCGGCCGGCGGCGGGGCCGCGACCAGCTTCTTGGTGGTGTCGGACTTGGCACCCGGGGCCGCCGGCTTCGTGGAGCTGTCCGTCATGGCGACCGGTACCGGAGCCGCCGGCGGCTTGCCGCAGGCGGTGAGTACTTCGGGATGGATCAGCCCCGCTGGCGCGCTGGCAAGCCGCTTTTTCCCGGCCGCGGTCTTCCGCACCACGGCGAGAATGGAATCACTGCAGGTGGTGAACCGCACCCGGGCGACCGAGTCCTTCACGGCGACCTGGTGCAGGCTGTCCCGGCGGGCCTTGAGCGCCGCCATGTCCACTGCGGGGACCTCGGTCTTCTTGCCGCCGCAGGCCGCCAGGCTCACCAGCGTGGTGGCGACGAGCAGTCGGCGCATTGCGTCAGGTGCCACTGGTCGGGCCCTCCCCAGCCGGCGTCTTCACGAACGTGCGGACCTGGAAGCGGGCCTCGAGCAGCGCACCGGTGCTGTCTCCCAATGCCTTCGCCCTGGTCAGGTCTGCGACACTGAGGTTGAGGTCAACCGGCACGATGATCCGCTGCAGGCTGGCGACATCCGACAGGAATTCGCCCAGCTGGTCGTAGCGTCCGATGACCGAGTACTGGTACTTGTAGGTCTGGAATGGCGCCGGCCCCGGCTCGGGGGGCAGCGGCTGGAAGTTCGCCACCTGCACCCCGCGGATCTTGGCGCGGGTGGAGATCTCGTCCATCAAGTTGGCGACCTCATTGCGGTCAGGCACCAGGCGGCGCATCAGCTCGAGGCTCACCCGGTAGCCCTCCAGCTTGCGCCGCAGGTCGTCGACCGTGCCCGAGGCGAGCAGCCGCTTGGCGCTGTCGGTGAGGATCGTGAGCGAGTCGATCGACTTCTGCCGCGCGACGATGCTGTCCTGCGTCTGCTTCACACCGCGCAGGCCGACGGTGTCGAGGCCGTTGCCGGTGTAGCCGAGATACCCGATGACCAGCGCCAGACCGACCAGCAGCAGCGGGACCTGCTTGTCCTCCGGGATCAGCGCCATGGTTTACCTCACCGACTGGCTGATGGGGACCGTGCGGATGTATGCCGAATCCGCCTTGGCAAAGGTCGCCTGGATGGTGAACTGGGTCACCGGGCGCTCCTTCTCCACAATCGTTTTGGCCTCGAGCGGGGTCACGTTGTCGAGCCACGGTGACGCCTCGAGCTGGCGCAGGAACCGGGTGTAAGCCTGCAGGTCCATCGTGCGGCCTTCCAGCTTGAAGACCATCGCCCGCGGGGCGACCTCGCCGGTATCCGTGACCACCGCCCGCTGGGCCACCGGCTGCCCGATCGTGGTGAGCCAGGTATAGGGTGGCAGCGCCTTGGCGACTTCGTCGAGCACATGGGGCCAGATGTAGCGATCGCCATCCACCCCGCGAATCGTGGCGATCTGGGCCTTGAGCGAATCTCCGATCAGCTCGGCCCGACGCTTCTGCTTCAGCAGGTTGTCGAATCGCTTCTGTTCATCCCGGGCTGATTCGAGCTTGGGAGCCAGGGCATTGTACTGCGCGTTGCTCGTCACGAACCCATAGCCGAGAAAGCCGGCCGTCCCGATGCACGCGGCGGCCGCGCCCACGAGGAAGGGGTCCTTGACCTTGGCCCCAAGCGTCTTGAACCGATCCAGCACCTGGCGGGTCCCGCCGCCAGGCGCCTTGCGCTTCTGGCCAGGACGCAGGTTGACGGTGATCATCATGAGTGGCGGTCTCCAGACATGGGGCTCACGCGGCGGCTCGGAGCGCCAAGCCGATCGGGAGCATCAGCAGCGGAGAGATCTCGTCCATGTTCATGGTCGAGAAGACGCCTTCCGCCACACGCAGCCGGGCCAGCGGGTTCGCCAGTTCCACCGGCAGGCGCAGCCGGTCGGCCAGTACCTTGTTCAGTCCGGGAATCCGGCCACCGCCGCCGGTGAGCCAGAGCCGCGAGATGCCGCTGGCGGAACGACTGGCCGACTGGAGAAAGGCCGCCGCGCGCTCGATACCGACCGCCAGCTCCTCACCCCGGGTCTCGAGGAACGGATCCAGAATCTCGTTGCGCTCAAAGCCCTGCAACAGCTGGTCGGCCTCTTCCGCCGACAGGCCGCGCTCCCGCTGGATATCCTCGCGGAACCGCCGGGTGCCGACCGGGAGGTCCCGGGTGAGCACCGGAATGCCGTCTTCCAGGATATTGATGTTGGTCATTTCATGGCCGATGTTGACCAGCCCGACCACACCGCGCATCTCGTCGGGATAGTTCACCTCGAACGCGTTGTGCAGCGCGAAGGCATCCACGTCGATCACACTCGGCGTGAGCCCTGCCTCGGCCAGCAGCGCTACCTTGTTCTCGACCAGCTCCCGCTTGGCCGCGACGAGGAGCACCGTCATCTGCAGCCCTTCGCCCTCGGGATCCAGGATCTGGAAATCGAGCTCGACGTTTTCCATGTCGAACGGCACATGCTGCTCGGCCTCCCAGCGGATCACTTCCCGCGCATCGGCCTCCTTCATCCGGTCCATCTGGATCTTCTTGATGATCACGTCGCGGCCGCCGACGGCAATCACCACCTGTTTGGTCTTGACGCCCGCCGAAGCAAGCAGGCCCTTGATGGCATCCGCGACGATGCCAGGGTCCATGATCTCGCCTTCGACGATCGCGTCATCGACCACGCTGGTGTAGGCCACCTTGGTCAGGACTGGATCTCCGGCCCCGTGGCTGATCACCACCAGCTTGATCAACCCGGATCCGATATCCAGGGCGACCGTAGTCTTTTTCCGGCTGAAGAGGCCCATAGGCGTCTGACCGCGCTGGAGCTAGGTAGCTGTAAATGGGAGTGGAAGGCTATGCTACAGCCTGCCCCGACTTTTGTCAAGCTATCAAGTTGCTTGAGGTGAAAACAACAAACCGTTGGGAAGGTGCAACTTATCTACTTTCCCATCATACAATGCTTGAGGTCTGCTGGGTTCGGCTATCCATCTAAGCACACAGCGTACCGCATTTTTGCCCCACTATCGACCAACAGGCGAACTTGCTTGAGCCATACTATACTAAGTAATTGATAACAAACAACTTGAAATGGAATAAGCCACACGGCATTCGCCCGGCCCAGGACTGCGATCTCCCGCAGGGACGACAACAAAATGGCGGGCGATCCCGTGTGGATCGCCCGCCATCGTGCAACCTCAGAGGCTTACCAGCAGCCGGGGGAGCCTTCCTGGGCGATCGCCG
>JAWXBX010000108.1:0-14669 GCA_034440415.1 Gemmatimonadota bacterium
GCCCTCTACCACTTGCCACCTGCCACCGCCTGCCTCAAGCAAGCATCTCCCGCAGCTGCGCCCGCACCGCCTCCGGTTCCAGCACTTCCGCCTCCGCCCCGTACTGCAGCACCTCGCGGGCGAGCCAGCGCGGATCCGCGACAGCGAAGCGGACGACGTACCGGCCATCGGCGCGCTCCTCCCCCGCCGGATACCGCTCCCGCACCCAGCGACTGATCTTCCGGCTGAACGCGACGACCGCCGTCAGCTCCGCCTGACTGGGCCGCAGGTCCTGAGCCCCGCGCACGAGTGGAAGGTTCGCCTTCGGGTCGAAGCTGTCCGGCAGCAGGCGGGCGGTCAGCACCCGTTCGGCGCGGAACTTCCGCTCCGCCGCAGCCGCCTCACACCACGCGATGATGTACCAATGGCCGGATGACTGCACGACCTGATACGGATGCACTACCCGTGATGTCGCTTCAGCCGCACTGCCGCAATAGGTGAGTTCGAGCCGGCGGCATTCATCCCGTCCCCGCCGCGCCAGCGCGAGCACCTGCGCCACAGCCTCCCCCGGTGTGGGACCGATGGCCCACACGCGATCCACCTCCCGCGGCTGCGGCGCTTTCCCCAGCATGCCCCCGAGTCTGCGGGCAAGCTGATCTCCGTCGCGGGCCTGCAGCAGGCCGAGGATGAGGGCCAGCGCCTCGTCTCCGGTGAGCCGGAGCGGCCGACGGAACGCCCCCAGACTCCCGAGCATGAATCCGTCGGCCGTGAACGCGACCTGCAGGCTGGTGAGCCAGGGCTTCATCCCTTCGGTCAGGTTGATGAGCACATCGAGGTCTTTGCGCACGACATCCACGCCGACGCCGAGCCGCCGGGCGGCCGCGGCATAGGTGATCGCGGTCTCTCTGTCGCCCTGTGACATCCAGGCCACGAGGGAGATGAGTCGCTCTACCTGCGCTGCGGCGAGGTCGGCCATATGTCAGCGGTAGAGAGCGCGGATGCGATCGCGCTCCACGGCCAGGCGGTCCCGAATGCTGGCCGGGTCCAGCACCTCGACCTGCGCGCCAAAGGGCAGCAGCCAGCGCACGAACGGATCGACGGCCCGTACCTCGAATGCCAGCAGTGCGCCCCCCTCCTCGTCAGTCGCTTCGAGAATCTCCCCCAGCCCCTCGGCGAGCACCCAGCGGGAATGGGGAAAGGCGATCCGCACCCGAGCCCGCACCGGCGGATCCTCGGAGAGCTCCCATGGCGCACGATCGAGATAATTTCGCACCGAGAAGGTCTCCGGCACCGTGAACTGCGGCTGGTCCGACAGTACCTCCGCCTCCCGCATCCGGCTCACCCGGAAGACGCGCAGCGCTTCCTTTTCCCGCGCACGCGCGACGCAGTACCAGATGCCCCAGCTGAGCAGCAGACCGTACGGCTCGATGACCCGCCTGGCCTCGACATCCCGGCCAATGGAGTAGTAGGTGCACGCAACGGGACGCCGCCCCTCCACCCCGGCGCGCAGCACACGAAAGACGCTGTGAAAGGACTCGTCGACTGTCGCGGAGAAGGCGAGCTCTTTCACGCCTGGCTCGAGCTCGGGGAGATCGAATGAGAGCTTCCGGATGGCGGACGCCGCCGAGGCGCCGAGGGCGTTGTCTCCCAGCGCCTGCACCCGCTCGGCGGCGCGGCGAAGGGTGAGGAACTCCTCCGGCTTGAGGGAGAGCGATGGCAGCGAAGCGTAGGGCCGGCCGGCCGCGGGCCGCCGACCACTGAGTTCGAGACAGGGGAGGTAGAGATCGGCGGGCTTGAGCCGGTAGCTGTCGACGTCCTGCTCGGAATGCGGCGAGCTGATCTTCGGTCCCGGTTCGATGATCACACCAATCTCCCGGAGACCACTCTTGTCGCGCTCGAACTTCCGGCGCACCGACTCCCGGATGGTTTCGTTGCCGGTCACCCAGTCCCCCTTGTAGTCCTCGACCTCGGTGAAGATCTCCTCGCGGGCCACCGGCGAGCGATGGTCCACCAGGAACGCCAGCAGGTTGAGCCAGCGCTCCGCCTTGGTGACTCGGCGGAGCGCCGACTCCTTGCTGACGCGGGGACGTACGGGGCGTTTCGGCATGGATGTGGTCGACCGCTTAACGGCCAGTGGGCCGGGCAAAGTGTTTGGCACGGGGTATTGCCGCCGACGAGCTCGCGGCTGAAGCCGCGGCTCGGCTGATGTCACTGAAGTGACCGAATGACAGCAGCGGTTGAGAGTTCACCGAAGTTCGCTCCACCCGGCGGTTCCGTCCAGTCTTGCGGTCAATCCTTCGGCTGGCGCTTCCTGCGGCTCAGCTTGGCCTCGTCCAGCTGCCGGCCCTCTTTGCTGTACGCTGAGCGGGCCATGTGGTACTTCCGGTCCGCGGCGAAATAGTAGTTCTCCTTGAGCCGCGCCGATTCCGCCAGCAGGTCCTGCCGCGCATCACGGAGACCGGGATCGACGACATCGGCGGGAATGTGGCAGGCCGCCTCCTCCAGCACCTGCCCCGCGCGCTGGAGATCGCCGTCGTCGGCATGACGTATGGCCTCATCCCGCGCTTTGGCGACCGCGAACCGGAGGAACGCGGTTTCGACCTCGGGCACGACGTGATCCTGGCTGTCGAGACTGGCCATGACCGGCAGCGTGATGGTCCGGTGCTCGACGCCGGCCGATCCAAGGATGTCGGCATGAACCACCAGGCGGCCGAGCTCCACCTCGCCGAGGTCGCCGGCATTCTCGACATGGAAGATCAGGCCGACGGACCGGGGCTGCACCGCGTAGAGATCGCCCAGCCGGATGCGCCACACCCCCTCAGCGGTCCGTTCGCAGGGGAGTTCAGGGGCGAGGCTCACCCCGGCGACGCCCGGATGGGTGAGCGTCACCTCCACCGACACATTCTGGGCGGCGAGGCTCACCAGTCCCTCGATCTCGCCTTCGAAGCTGCCGGTCATCTGGTCGGCGTGCTCGACGTACCAGAAATGACCGCCGCCGCCCTCTGCCATGGCAGTGAGCAGGTCCTCGTTGAAGTGCGGCCCGAAACCGATGCAGGTGGTGGAGACTTTGCCCTCCACGGCGCCGGCCGACAGCAGCCGGAGCGCGGGGATGTCGGTGACGCCGGCGTTGGCCTGGCCATCGGTGAGCAGCAGAATCCGGTTGACGCCCTGCAGCAGCGCACGGGACAGGTGCCGGTGTCCCTCGAGCCAGCCACCGGAGAGGTTGGTGTTGCCGCCTTCGCTGATACGGTTGATGGCAGCCGCAGCCTCAGGACTGTTGCCGGGTCCTGGCCCGTAGAGAAGCTGGACCTCGTGACTGAACGCGACGACGGTGAGCTGGTCGTTTGCCCCAAGAAATGACGCGAACCGGAGCGCCGCCTTCCGCGCCTCTACCATCGGCTCCCCGCCCATGGAGCCGGAGCGGTCGAGGACGAGGGCGACGTTGACGGGGGGACGATTGACCGGCTGGTCTCCGGTCAGGCTCACCAGGAGCCCGACCCGGTGGCGGTCGTGGGTGGCGGCAAAGGTAGTGCTGACGGTGGCGGTGGTCTTCATCGGGCCCATCCTCGGGATGTGGATGGAACCACAGTACCGGAGGGGTGTGACATTGCGGGCGGAAGGCGGCGGACCGTCGTGCCGACCTCAGGTCAGATGTTCAACGCGGCCCTCCGTCAGTACGAGACCCAGGGCGGCAAGCATGGCGGTGTACTGCGCCACCTGGGCGGCATACTTCTCCCGTCGATCATCCCACCCTGCTCCGTCCGACTTCCAGTCCAGCACCTGATAGTGGCCATCGATGTGGGCCAGCAGGTCGACGATCCCTTCGCTGAGCTGTGCGACTCCATCAGACATCTCGACCCGCATGACGCCAAGTTCGATGCCGGCGCGCTGAGCCCACTCGGGAAGTGCCGCGACCTGCTGCAGCAGCTGCTCCAGCCGAGCGAGTCGAGCCTCGATCTCTTCCGGATTCCCGGCGGGAAACTCTTCATGCAGCACCGCCTGCAGGAAGCGCCGCAATGACTGGCCACTTCTCCCCCGCCCCATCGCCTCGATCCCGCGATGCAGCGCGGTACCCCAGGCCCGGCCAAGCAGAACGGCAGGCCGGGGAAGGTCGTACTGTTGACGTTCGGCGCGCTCCGCTTTCACGAACCTGGTGACGGCGCGCTGCTGAAAGGTGACGATACCGGCCGCGCCGACTCGAGCTTCGGTGGCGGTGATATCCGCTTCGATGTCCGCGACGGAGCGTTGCAGCTGCTGCCGACCGGCGGCTGACGTCACACTGAGCTCGAGCGGCACGGCATATTTCTGAAGCACTTCACCGAATGGGGCCCAGGCCGACTCATCCGCGACGACGCCATCCTTGACGAGCTGCGCGACCAGCAGCTGGTGCTTCGGTCGTGTCGCGGCGACGTAGCGCAGCCGGTCCATTTCCGCGGCGAGAAAAGCCGTCTCCTCCGCCTGCATCATGTCCCACCCTGGTGGATGGGCCAGCAGCTGTCCCGCAACGCCGCGGACGGCGATGCCCCCCTCCGCGCCATCGGTACTCCGGCTGACATGAATCTCCGGTTCATGTTCCTTCAGCTTGAGTGGTGCGGCAAGGATGACGACCGGCGCTTCGAGCCCCTTCGCCTGGTGCAGATTCATCACCCGCACCGCATCGCCGCGACCGGGGCGCAGCGTGGCGGAGCCATCCTGGACCAGCGCCCGGTCGATTGCTTCGATCGCATCGGTGAGTGTGCTCGCACCAGTGCTCGCCGCTTCCCGGATGGTCTCGACCAGACGGAGCAACGTACCGGCACGTCCATCGCCCAGCGGCTGACTGGCGGCGAATGGCAGCAGGCCGGTCTCGTCAAGCAGGCGTTCAAGCAGGAGGTCGGCGGGATCCCGCCTGGCCAGTTCGTGCCATCGGTGTAACAGCCTGAGCGCATCGGCGACCGATCCGGTACCGGCCGGGGATTCGAGCACGGTGAATCTGCTCCCTCCCTCACGCGCCGCATAGAGATCGGCGGGGCTGCAGCCGAAGAAGAGCCCTTCCAGCACGGCCGCGATCAGCACTGGATTGCCGGGGTCAGCGAGCGCGCTGAGCAGCAGGCGCAGTTCCCTCAGCTCGCGCTCCTGCGGCAGCTGTGCCCCGGTGGTGATGACGGCGACATTGCGTTCCGCCAGCGCCTCGGCGTAGGCCGCGATGGCCTGCTTGCGATACACCAGGATGAGGAAGTCGCCGGCCTTCCGCCCGCTCCCCGCGATCTGGCCGGCGATCCAGCTCCCAACGCGCGCCGCATCATGGGCAAGGAATTGCTCCTGGGGGCTCGCCGCCGCCGCCGGGTAACTGAACACGCCATCACCCGGCAGGGCGGCGATGTCGGTCTGCATCGAAGCGAAGCGCGCCTGGTACCGGCTCTCGCTGTCATCGAAGACGCCAGCCGCGTAGGCATTGACAAATGTTTCGATCGGCTTCGTCGAGCGGAAGTTGCGGGTCAGCATCAGGACGGCACCGAAGCCCCCCATCCGCTCACGCACGAAGCCGTACGTCTCCAGGTCGGCCCGGCGGAAACGGTAGATACTCTGCTTCGGATCGCCGACGACGAACAGCGCCCCCCGCCGCGGCGCTACCTCGCGCCAGTCATTTCCCTCTTTCGGATCCGAGGTCAGCAGCAGGCAGACTTCGGCCTGAATGGGGTCGGTGTCCTGGAACTCATCCACCAGCAGCCGGCGGTATCGCTCGCCCAGGGCGAGGCGGGCTGCTGGATTGGAACGCAGCAGCTCGGCGGCCTGCATCAGCAGGTCCTGAAAACCGAGGCGGCCGGTGCGGCGCCGTTCGAGAGTGAACGCCTCGGAGGCGCACTCGAGAAACCGGATCACCGCGGGATAGCGGTGTTCCCGCCACCGGGCAAGAAGCACGGCCGCGTCCTCGGCGACGAAGCCGAGGAACCAGGTGCTGATCGTCTTCGCCTTCTCCTTCACGGCCTTCGTGTCACCCCAGCGCTTCTGGACCAGTGCGCAGTTGCTCGGGGAGATCTCGCCGATCGCGGCGCAGAACTGCACCAGGTCATCCCAGTTATCCACCCGGGACCGGTAGCGCAGCCGGCGGACCAGCTTCATCAGGTTGTCCCACCCATCCTCCGGCTCGACCGCGGGCAACAGGCCCTGCGCTTCGACCAGTTTCTCCTCGAGCTGCTGGCGGCAATTGGCATGATCGGGGCGCGGCGCATCACTCAGCGGAAACGCGACATCGGGGTTGTCCACCACCTGACCGAACGCATCGGCGAGATCCGGCGGTTCGATGCCGAGCTGCTCCAGGGCAAGAAGCGCGGGGTCATCCGCCAGGCGGCAGCGCTCCAGCCAGCGGGCAAAGAAATCGTCGCGCAGCAGCGCCAGCGCCTCGGTATCGACCTCCACGAACGTGGGGTCGAGTCCCGCCTCGAGCGCACGTTCGCGGAGCAGCCGGCCGCAGAAGGCGTGGATGGTCCCGAGGAAGCTGCTGTCGAGATCGCGGAGCGCCGCGTCGAAGCGATCCTGGTCGCCTTCATGCACGGACTCCCGCCGGGCCAGCTCAAGGCCGAGCTGAAACCGCTCGCGCAGCTCGTTGGCGGCCTTGCGGGTGAAGGTCACCGCGGCGAGCCGTTCGACCGGATCGCCCTGACGGATCAGGTTCACCATGCGTTCGACGAGACAGGTCGTCTTCCCCGAGCCGGCCCCGGCCTCGACCAGGAGGTTAGCGTCGAGGTCAGTCCGGATGCGCACCCGGGCGATGGCGTCGGTCATGGTCCGTGCCGCCGCGCGAGCATCGCCGCCAGTGCGGGATGAGCCGCACTGTTGGCGTCTGACCACTCGGCCCGGGGAGAGTGCACCGACGTCCAGGCCGGTCCCTCCTTCAGTCGCACCCGACAGTTCTGCTGGTAGTCGCACAGCTTGCAGTCGGCACTGTCGGTGGTGGGGACGAACTGCCCGTCGCGCACGTACTGCAGCAGTTGCTGGATGATGGCCGGCGCCCGTGTCAGCGCTTCGGCAGGATACTCGACGCGATCGTTCTGCCCCTTCGGCGTGGGAAAGCGATACTCGAAGCCTGCGACGGGCGCCTCCCGCATCGCGGATGCCGCCGTCGCGTAGAGCGCCGGCTGCAGGTGGCGACCGCCCCGGAACAACCCCTTTTTCGGGTCCTCTCGATAGTACGAAGGGGCCCCAGTCTTGTAGTCGATGATCACCAATCGCCGATCCGCCAGCTGGTCCACCCGATCGATTTTTCCGCGCAGTGCGAACGAGCTCCCATCGGGAAGCAGGTACCGCGCGCGGCGCGGGTCGATCCGGAGTTCGGTCTCACGCCACGTGGCCGGCGGGCCGAGACGCAGCGCCTCCCGCTCCATCGACAGGAACGAAAGCGCCGCGAGCGTAATCTCCCGCTCCTCGGCGAGCCGCACCGTTTCGCTGGGTGGCGGCACCTCGATGGCGCAGGCGGCCAGTTCCGCGGCAACGATCCGCAGCAGCTCGGCGCGGGCAGAGGCCTCCACAATCGCCGACTGATCGGCCAGGAAGCGCTGAACGAATAGTTCGTAGATGGTGTGCAGTACGGCACCCCGCTGTTTCGGGTCGAGCCAGCGCCCGGCGTCGTATTCGGGATCGTCAGGTGATTCGAGCTTGAGTGCGTAGTGGTAGAACCACGCCAGCGGGCACCGAGCGAGCAGTTCGAGCGACGAGGCGGAGATGCCGGTGTCGGCGGCGGTGGGATCGTGCCGGCCGGCGGCGGCGGTGACGAGTCCGAGGTGCGGTACCAGTGCGGTCCCATCGAGCGCGGCGAAGCCGGCGACTCCGTGCGCGAGTGCCGGCCAGGCGGTGAGCACGGCGTCGGTGCCATCCAGCAGCACGGCGCCGGACCCGATCGCACCGAGCCAGTGATCGCGACGATCGAGCGCATGCTCCGGCCCCGTCGGCACGGCACAGGCCGGAGCGCCGAGGAGGGCGCGGAGGTCAGTATAGGAGAGCGCGGGGGTATCGGTGATGCTCCGGGCGACCTCGAGCAGCACTGGCGCGGGTGCGGTCTCATGACCGGCGAGGTCCGCGGCAGCGGCGTAGGAGAGCGTGACCCGCCCGCGGAGCGCCGCGAGAGTGCGGGCCACGAGGTCACGATGCTCGGCCCGGCGATCACTCGTCGTGGCGATGCGTTCGGCACCCAGCGCTTCGCGAAGTCGATCGGGGAGAAAGGGATCGGGGAGGCGGGGGCCGGCGGCGCGATCGGCGTCGAGCCCCAGCACGAAGAGTCGCCGGCGACCGGTGAGGCAGGCGTGATTCAGGTCGGTGAGATGGAGCGCGCCTCCCCGGCTGCTCCACGGCTGATCGGCACCGCTGACCTCGCTCCAGACGCGGAAGTCGGCCAGCGCCTCGCGCAATCCGGCGAGCGCCGACCCGAAGCGGTGCGTCGGCCCGGGGACATCGGCGATCTGCTGCAGTCGGTGACGCAGGCGCACCGTCGTCGGGCCATCGTCCGGGACGATATCGAGAAAGCGGAGCGTCGCCTGAGCGATTCTGGCGACGGGGAGCAGGACCTCCGTCGGTACGCCCCGCTCCGTCACTGGTGGGGTAAAGTCGAGCAGGGCCGCGAGCAGTGTCCCGAGGTCGGCCCCGACCTGCCGCCGGCGCCTGGTGTGCTCGGCAAGATCATCATCGGTGACGGTATCGCGGTCGAGGTCGTAGCGGTAATTCGACACCCAGGACTCGCCCCGTAGCGTGGCGAGTGCGGCGGCGTAGCGGGCGCGGCCCCATCCGATCCGCAGGCTGCGGAGCGCGCGCGACAGGACGGGCCCGTCGGAGGTGATCGCCAGCGAGCCCAGATCGAGATCACCACCCTCGAGCATCTGCCGCAGCAGGTCGGCGGAGAGTCCGCTATCGAGCCAGGCCAGCCATCGATTGAGCGCGCGCCCCGCGCGGCTCCGCACAAGCGGCAGCCCCTGCAGCATCGTGGCGGTGATGCCGAGCTGACGACCGAGGCCGTCGAGCGCCGTACCGGCGGAATCGGGGTCGGTCGCGATCAGTTCCACGTCGTCGAATCGCAGGCCTTCACTGACGACGCGGCGGAGCGCCTCCCGCACCTCATCGGCCGGGGTGGCCGCGAGGAAGAAGTCGGGTGGCTCGGTCGGCGTGCCTCCGGAGTCTGTGCCGGCTGGCGACACCAGCGGCCGCGCTCCGATGGCAGCGAGCCGGCGGAGCAACTCCCCGGGCAGGCCACGGGTGCTCAACTCCGGGGCGAGAACCAGCTGGCCAGTGAGGAGCAGCGGCGCTTCGGTTTCGAAGGCGACGAGCGCCGCGGCAAAGACACCGGCCGCATCGGTGAACGGAGCATCGATCAGGAGCCTGGTGTAAAGCTCCAGGACGATGGCGAGATCGTGGGCGGGTTCACCAGGCCTGGTCAGCGAACGCAGCAACGCTCCATCGATCCCGGCGAAGCGGAGCTCGAGCACCGCGTCCTTGAGGGCGCGACGGAATCCGGAACTCGCGGCGAGTTCCCCGGCGCGACTGGAGAGCCGATGCTCCTCGACGGCCTGGTCGAGGGCATCGCCGACCAGCGCGGAGATGGCGACATCCGTCCCGGCGTGCTTGCCGGCCTCACTCAGCGACAGGAAGGCGATGTCGTCGGCGATATCGCGCAGCGTCATCGGTTCCCAGCCGACCCAGCCACCGTCGCGCCGCGCCAGCTGCCGCAGTAGTTCACGGGCCCAGTTGATTGATGGGGCGACCAGAATCTTGCGCTCGGTCAGGTGCGCCGCACTGATGTGCTGCAGCGCGCGCACCAGGTGGGAAGGCGGAGCGAGGGTCGGAATGGACATTGGGGGGATAATAGCGTGGGGGGGTGACAGTGGGCGATTAGGCGATTAGGCGATTGGGCGGTTGGGCGGTTGGGCGGTTGCGGTAAGGCAAGGCTGGGTGGCGGCGGAGCTCCTGCTCCGCCAGCGAGTCATGCCCAGTAGGCGCGGAGCAATCGCTTTGCGCTACCGCAATCAAAGTGGGGCCGACGAAGCAACCTTTGCGGGGGAACCCAGGCCAAGGTTGCTTCGTCGCCCTGCGGTCTCCTCGCAATGACAGCGCGAGTGCTGAGCGGGAGCTCTGTCCCTACCCCGCTTGCCCACGTGAATGCCAATTGCCCGGATGCCGAGCCTGGTGGATGCAGGCCCAGACCTGCACGCCGTCAGATATCAGGATGGAGTAGACACTGTAGGGGAACCTGCGCAGCAGGATCCGTCACAGGTATCGATAGACGACCGGGAATGCGTCGGGCATCGGGGCCAGGAGCTGTTCCGCACCGGCCAGCGCCGCCCTGAACTCGCGCCCAAACCCGGGGCGTTCGCATTCGTACCAGTCGTAGGCTGCTGCGATGTCCTCAACCGCCTCCGGCCGGTAGAAGAGCTGAGCGGTCACGGGCGCTGGCGAAGCCGCGCGGTCAACTGGTCCGGAGTGAGGGGGGCACCAGGCGCGGGATGGTCCAGGCGCCGATCGAGCTCCTGGAGATGCGCCTCGGGCAGGGGCACCGACTCCGGGGCCGGTGTCAGACTCTCCCAGAGCTTCTCGATGAGCGCGAGTCGCTCCGCCGATGGGAGCTTGAGCAGCTCGTTGAGTTCGGTGGCGGTCATGGCTGCAATGTCGCGTACCGGGACACACTCTGGCAAGAGGTGGCGGGGTCTAACCATGAAGCCCTTCCCGCTCCCGAAGCGCTTCCTGCCATACATCGAGCGGGCCAAGTCCGAGCACCTCATCCATGCCCACGTTTTCAAGCAGCAGGGCAAGGAGGACGACGCGATCGCGGTGCGACCAGAAGAGTCGGCCGTCCACCATTTCGAACTTGTCCGGCGTGAGCTCGAATCGGCCCCAGGCTTCCGACGCCTCCCAGGCGCGGCCAGCGCGGCGGATATCCCACACGATCGCAGGCATGGGTTCGTCATCCCGGTCGATCGGTTCGGACAGGTCCATTGCTCTGAGCTCGGGGCGCTGGAGTGGTCTCCAATGTGTGACACGGTGGGCGGTTCACCAGAGCGAGAAAACGCGGGTGAAGCAAAGAACGGGGATTCGGAGCGCCGCAGGCGCGGAGGAGAGCGAGGGCCGCAGGCCCGCAGCTCAACGGGGAATGGGCGCCGAGTCTATTCGCTGTCTTTGCGAGGAGGCCCCACGACCAACCCTCCCGGCGGAGAGGCGTGGGGCCGACGAAGCAACCTATGCGGGGGGACCCAAGCAAAGGTAGCTTCGTCGCGCTACTCCCTTGCGCCGAGTCGCGGCACTCCCTTCGGTCGCCGCTCCTAAGGCGCTTCGGTCGGCGCTCCTCGCAATGACAATCGAGGGGCGGCGGGCTCCTCGCATGACAATCAGACGCCGCACTTCCTCGCAATGACAATCAGACGCCGCGCTCCCTCGTGATGACCTGTGACTTCATACACTTCCCAGCTCCGTCACCGCCTTGCCGATATACAGCGCCAGACCGCGCGGCCGGAGTGGCGGGGCGGGGAGCTGGATCGGGCCGATGAGCTGGCCAGCAGTGACGGTCGTGGTGCCGGGACTCAGCAGCGCAACAAAGGCGTCGAGGTCGGCCTGATTGGCGGCGAGGCGGACTGGCGCGGTGAGGCTGCTGTGGAATTCATGGACAATCAGGACCGCGGCGACAGAGCCATCGATGCCGGCCTGCAGCGCGGTGCCGGCGGCGGCGGTGATGAGCTGATAGCGCAGCTCCCGCCACGGCGCGGCCTCGGGGTTACAGTCCCGGCCGAAGAGGAGATGCAAGAGCGCGCGAGCGCGCTCCGGAGCGGCGGTGTTGGGCTGGCGCTTGCGGGCGACCTGGAGCTGCTTGGCGAGCCGCTCCCCGAAACTCTCATCTGCTTTAGCCTCGATGCACACGGTGATTCGGCCGTTCAGTCCGTCTCCCCGCAGCCAGAGATCGTGATGGCGTCCCTCGCCCCGTTCCGGCAATGGGGTGACGTACTCCGGCCGGCCGGTCTTCAACGTGACGCCACGGATGTCGGCGTGAGAATCGAGCAGCGCCCGGACTTCGTCGGGGCAGCAGGACTTCGGGGTGCGGAACCAGGCGCGGGCGAGTTCCATCGCGCTGCGTCCCGCTTTCCACTGATAGCTGCGCTTCGGCCGCGACCACTCCTCCCACTTGCTGATGAAGGTGCCGCTGGTGTCGATCAGGGGGGTGTGGGTCACGCGCTGCTCGGTGGCTGGAGGAGTGGGTTCAGCGGACGGCCGAACGGGGCCGGAGCGGAGGAGGTCTATAGTAATGGAAGGGGGAGCGGGGGACGGTGCATCCCGAAAGAGTGCGACGGTGTGGGACGGTACAGGCTGGGGACGACCCAAGGCCGACTCACCCCACCCTCGCCTCGTACGCGGTGGGATCTAGCACGCAAGTCTGGTCCAACGCACCTGCCACGGTAAAGAGTTTCGGACCCTTCTGAAATCGGAATAGTCGGTACAAGTGGTACGACTTTTCTTGTCTTACAGAGACGCGTACCTCGTTCCTAGTTACGAAGAAGGGCGTCTCCTTCCCGCCCTTGGTCGTCTTCACCTCGATCAGGCGATCCGCGCCGCTGGTTTCGAACGAGCGAATATCGAATCCGGCATGATCGCCGACGGTAGTGGATATCCACTCAATCCGATCCGCCAGGCTTTCACGGCCCGCTTTGATCAACCGCGCCCGTTCGAACTTCAGCACCCTGACCTCACCAGCCTTCCCTTGGGCAGCGTTCGTTGCTTCGAGCTCCAAGTAGTTCAGTTTGGGTGGAGCGCCGTGCCTGTAATGAACACGTTGGAGATAAGGGAGCGATGGTGCGCTGTATGGCGGATCCTCGATCATGTCGAGAATGTCGCCACCAGAAGTTGCCTCAACAGGTGGCTCGGAAAATGACTCTGCCGCACGCTTCATGGATATCTGCAACGGGGTGTCTGCACTCATCTGGTCACTGACGACATCTCGAAGCATTTGCTGATAGTTCCCCAAACGTTTGTAACCGTCGATATAGGGATATCCCAAGTCAAGCATGATCGCGCTGATGTTCTGATATTTCCGGGAAATCGAGCCATGCGTTCTTCCGTCGAGCACTCGGCTCAAACGACGTTCATGTTCCGCCTTACTGAACTTCTCCCCCGCAATCTCAGCATACAGCATCGCGCGATAGTCCGCGACGATCGCTTCAACCTCCTGCTTACTCCAGTCAGTCGACATTGAGAGGCCCCCTGCGCGTTCCTGGATCTGTGGCGCAAAGAGGCGTCATGCTGTCACGGCGAGAGAGGAGCACCGGAACTCCGAGGCACATCGTGATGTGGAAGGGTCGTCGTGGGGCTGGAGTATCTTGGCTCGGCATGGCTTCGGCCGCCAGGGGCGCACCGCTAGTCCGGTTCGCACCCTTCGTTCACTTTTCCCAACTCGGAGTTGCAAAAGCTGCCACTCACGGAGTGACCCGAAGCAACATTTCTTGCTCGGGCAGAGCCTCGGGTACCACACGTGCCGGGCCACCCTTCCTGCTCATCGTTCAACCATCACACCTTGGCACCCGCCACGAACATCAGCAACTCGACCGCCCGGAACGGGTCCACCGGGTACTGGCACATCGACTCCGCCACCTTCGCCAGAGCGGGGAAGTCGGGCGCAGCAACGATCGATTGGCAGAGACCGGCGTAGCGGAGGTAAATCTCAGGGTCCTGCAGGAGCCCCTGATAGGCAGTCCCCAGGAGGAAGCGGCAAACCCGGCTGTCCCAGATGGGATACTTCGCCGGCGCCACGAAATGGAGCAGTTTTGACGCACCCACCAGTGAGTTGCCCATGGCCTTCGCGAGTTGAGTCAACTCAGCCGGCTTCAGCATCCGCCGCCGAGCCTGGTCGAGCAGGAGAGTGGACTCTTCAAGCAGCGCGGGCTCGATGGTGAGCGCCCTTGGCATCCAGCCGTAGACCAGACCAGCCCCGATAATCAGATCGTCGGGGGTAATCGGGGAACGATCCTGGAAATAGCGCAGATAGGCGGGATAGCTCCCGACATAACTTCGAAACAGCCCCTTCCCTCTTGCGTCGGAGGGAATCGCATTCGCCGTGCGGACCCTGCGCAACCGCTTGACCACCTCAGCAACTTCAGGCCAGTCGGCCATGTTCTCCCCCGTCGAGGCTTACGTCTACCTCCAGTTCCAGCTCAGTCACCCGCCACTGCCCGCGAAGCACCGCCCGGATTTCCTCGGACATCCGACCCAGCGCCGCGTCCGTAGGCGCAAGATCCCCGACCGCACCTTCCAGGTCTGGCTCAAGCTCTTCCAGCGGGAAGGTCGCCTCTAATTGTATGGCGCACCAGAGGAGGTATGTGCGGTTGCTCGGCATTGCCCCGGCCCGGGAGGGAGAGCGTCTAAGCTAGGAAGGGGGTGTGACAGTCTGGCGCCAGCCTGAAGGGATCCCTCGTCGCTTCGCTCCTCGGGATGACAGCGGGAGTGATCGAGTCCCGGCCTGCCTTCTCTCCGAAATCCGTGTTGCTTCAGCGACATCAGCCGAGCCCTGAAGGACTCCCTCGCGCCCGGGTCGCGTTTGCACGCTCCCAAGGGGCGCTCGATCGCCCCGGCATTAGCCGCAACTCATGCGGAGGCTCCGTATCGGGCGCGGGCAGAGCAAAGCTCCGCCCCCACCCAGCCTCACCTAGCGCCCAATCGCCCAATCGCCGCATCAGTCGGGCACGGAGGCC
>JAWXBX010000109.1:0-20981 GCA_034440415.1 Gemmatimonadota bacterium
GTACAGAACGTTGCGGCAGCGCGCAGGAAAGAGCGCCGCTACCTCCCCGCCCCGTGGCATTTCTTGTATTTCCTGCCCGAACCGCAGGGGCAGGGATCGTTGCGGCCGACCTCGGCGCTGCCCGTGGGAGCGCCTGACACCAGCGGCCCGCGGTTGGTGGTGATCGGCGGAGGTGGGGGCAGCCGGGGGCCGATCTGCGGTGGCGGCGCCATCCGCGCCTCCGGGGCAAACATGTCGTCCGACCCGGTCGCGGCGGGACCGGTCTCGGTGCGCGGTGCCGGACGCGGTGGTGCCGGTCGGGGCCCTTCCGCCGACACCTGGATCTTGAGGAAACGCTCGGTGAACGTCGCGTGGATATCGCGCATGAGGTCCTCGAACATCTCGAAGGCCTCCTTCTTGTACTCCACCAGTGGATCACGCTGTCCGTAGGCGCGGTACTGGATGGCGTTACGGAGCTGGTCCAGATCGTAGAGATGATCCTTCCACTTCTCGTCCAGCACCGTAAGCATGACGGTCGAGAGCACCTGGTGGTCGACATCCGTCGCCCCGACCTGCTTCCCGAAATCGATCAGGTACTCGAGCTTGCGGTGAAACGCCTCCCGGCCGGCGTCACGCGCGGCGGTCAGCAGCAGCTCCTGCGTCGGGGTCTTGCCGACTTCCCCGATGTCATCCGCCTGCACCAGGTACTGCTGCAGCAGCGTGGTCTGGATGCCGCCCCGGTCCCAGTCCTCGGGCCTCTCCGCGTCCACCAGGCTGAGCGTGACCACCCGCTCGACGGCCCGGTCGACCATCCGGATGGCTTCCGCCTTGAGCTGCTCGCCCCGTTCCAGGGCGAAGAGACGCAGCGAGTAGACGACTTCGCGCTGCTGGTTCATGACGTCGTCGTACTCCAGCAGCCGTTTCCGGCTCTGGAAGTTCTGCAGCTCGACCCGCTTTTGCGCCTGGCTGATGGCGCCGGTCACCCAGCGGTGCGAGATGACCTCGTTCTCTTCCGCCCCGCCCTTGTCCATCCACCCCGCGATCCGGTCGGAGCCGAACATCCGCATCAGGTCGTCTTCCAGCGACAGGAAGAAGAGCGAGCGGCCGGGATCGCCCTGCCGGCCGGCGCGGCCGCGGAGCTGGCGGTCGATGCGGCGGGACTCGTGCCGCTCGGTGCCGATGATCTGCAGGCCGTCGGTGTCGTCCACCTTCAGCACCTCGGCGCCGAGTTTGATGTCGGTGCCGCGGCCGGCCATGTTGGTCGCGATGGTGATGGCCTTGCCCGCACCGGCGTTCGCCACGATTTCCGCTTCCCGCTGGTGATACTTGGCGTTGAGCACCTCGTGCTTGAGCCCGCGGCGCTTGAGCTGGCGCGAGAGCGTCTCCGACATTTCCACGCTCACCGTGCCGATCAGGATCGGGAGGCCGGCGGCATGCAGCCGCTCCACCTCATCGAGGATGGCGCTGTTCTTTTCCCGCCGGGTCTTGTAGATCCGGTCCTCCTCGTCCAGCCGGCGCACCGGCCGGTTGGGCGGTACGACGGCGACGTCGAGCCCGTAGATCGAGTAAAACTCCTGCTCCTCGGTCTCCGCGGTGCCGGTCATGCCGGCCAGCTTGTCGTACATGCGGAAGTTGTTCTGGATGGTGATCGTGGCGAGGGTCTGCGTCTCGCCCTTCACCTGCACCCCTTCCTTGGCCTCCACCGCCTGGTGCAGGCCGTCCGCCCAGCGCCGGCCCGGCATGACGCGGCCGGTGAACTCGTCCACGATCACCACCTGGCCATCCTGGACCAGGTAGTCCACTTCAGGCTCGTAGAGCACATGCGCCTGCAGCAGCTTGTGGATGATGTGCAGCTTTTCGCTCTTGATGGCGTATTCGCCCTCGACTTCCCGGCGCCGGGTCACCCGCTCTGCCGGCGTGAGGTGCGGATCCTTGTCGATGGCGTGCACCAGCTCCGAAATATCCGGCACGATGAACAGTGACGGATCGTTGGGTGACATCGCCGCCGAGCCCTGGTCCGTCAGGTGGACGGAGTGGCCCCGCTCATCCAGCACGAAGTAGAGCTTCTCCTCCAGGTCCCGCATGGTCTGGCTGCGGGTGGGCAGCTTGCGGTCCGCGATATGGTCCAGCTCCACCCGCTGCACGGCGGTCTTGACGCCCGATTCGTTCAGGATCTTGAGCAGCTTCTTGTTCTTCGGGTTGCCCAGCCGGGCGATATACAGTTTGAGCGCGGCGTCGGAGATGGTCTTCGGATCTTCCAGCAGCGGCTCGGCTTCCGCCAGCAGCGTGTTGACCACCGCGGTCTGCTTCCGCACCATCTCCACCACCTGCCGACTGTGCTGCTGATACTTGTCGTCGGTCTCGTTGCCGACCGCGCCGGAGATAATCAGCGGAGTACGCGCTTCGTCGATGAGGATCGAGTCCACCTCGTCGATGATGGCGTAGGCATGGTCCCGCTGCACCCGCTGGTCCAGCGAGAAGACCATGTTGTCGCGCAGGTAGTCGAAGCCGAATTCGTTATTGGTGCCGTAGGTGATGTCGGCGTTGTACGCGGCACGGCGCTGCGGCGAGGAGGGTTCGGTGTCATCCAGGCAGGCCACGGTCAGGCCGAGGTAGCCGAAGACATGCCCCATCCACTGGGAGTCGCGCCGGGCGAGGTAGTTGTTGACGGTGACGAGGTGGGCGCCCCGGCCGGCGAGGGCGTTCAGGTACAGCGGCAGGGTGGCGACGAGCGTCTTGCCTTCGCCGGTGCCCATCTCCGCGATCCGGCCCTGATGCAGCACGATGCCGCCGATGAGCTGCACATCGTAGGGCACCATGTCCCAGGTCATCTCGCGCCCGGTCACCATGACGGTGGTACCGGCGAGCTGCCGGCAGGCCTCGCGCACCGTGGCGAACGCCTCGGGCAACAGGTCGTTGAGCGCCAGCGCCAGCCCCTTCTTGTACTCGATCTCGAGATGGTGCGCCCGGTTGTCGAGCCGGTCCCGCTCCGCCGGATCGGCGCAATCGTGCCGCTCCTGCCGGACCTGGTCCAGTTCCGCCTTGATCGTGCCCGTCTTCTCGGCGATCCGGCCGCGGAAGATCGCCGTCTGGCCCTGAATCTGTTCGTTGGAGAAGGACGTCAACGCCTCCTCGTGCCGTTTGATGGCGTCCACGAGGGGCTGCATCTTCTTGACTTCGCGGTCAAACCGGGTCCCGAAGACCTTGGTAATAATCGTCTTGAGCATCGGGCAAATATAACCCTTCCCCGCTGATGAACCGGGCCACCCCCTCCGGCACCCAGTAGCGCGCCGAGCGCCCCGCGGCCACCCGGGCGCGCACGGCGGTGGCGGAGATATCGATCGCCGGCACCGTGACAACCCGCACCGCCCAGGGCAGCTCCGGCAACGGTATGCCGGGTCGGGCGACGACGATCCACTCGGCGAGATCCGGCAGCGCGTCGGGCTCCCGCCACTTGGGCAGGTCGCGCGCGGTATCCGAGCCGATGATCACGGCGAACCGCGCGGCGGGTTCCCGGCGGCGCAGCAGGCGCAGCGTGTCGACGGTGTAGGACGGACCGGGGCGATCAAGCTCGATGGTGTCGAGCGCGAAGCGCGGCTCGCCCGCGATCGCGAGCGCGACCATCACCGCCCGCGACGCCGCGGGCGCCTGGTGCCGGTCCTGCTTGAATGGTTGCTGTCCCGCGGGAAGGAAGCGCACCTGCTCCAGACCAAGCGATTCGGCTACCACCTGGGCGACCAGCAGGTGGCCGTGGTGTATCGGGTCGAACGAACCACCGAACAGCCCGATCATGCCCCACCCGGGGTCAGGCGCGGCCCTGGTCCCGTCGTGTCATGTCCCGGCGGCCGCACTATCCACCGCCGCGGGACAGCTCTGGTCCAGCCCCTGGGTCGCGGGATGGAACCGGCGGATGTATCCGCAGGTCTCCTGCAGGTCTTCGGTGTAACCGACGATGCGGTACGCCGCGACCAGCTTCAGCAGCGCGGCGGGAGTCACCGCGGAGCGGGGATAGGTAGCGACAAGATCCTTCAGGTAGAGGATCGCGGAGTCATACGCCTTGAGCCGGAAGTAGTACTCCGCCGAGCGCAGCTCCTTGATGGCGAAGAACTCCTCCAGCTGGCCGATCTGCAGCCGGGCCCGGGCCGCCGCCGGCGCATCGGGGTAGCGATTCAGCAGCTCCTGGTAGGTGGAGAGGGCCGTCTGGCCGTAGGTCGGGTCCAGCTGGGGCTTTCGCCACAGGTCGGCGTAGGCGTCGCCGGCCCGCAGGAGCGCCTCAGGCGCCAGGTGCGAAGTCGGCGAGTCATCCGAGACCCGGCGGAACTCCCGCGCCGCCTGCAGCTGGCTCTTCTGCGCGAAGTAGCATTCCGCCAGGCGGAAGTGCGCGGCGATGGCCAGCGTATCGGTGGCGGGGACTTCGAGGGTCACCCGCTCGAACAAGGTCGCGGCGTCGTGCCAGTGGCCACCAGTGTACTTGGCCATGGCGCGGGCCCAGAGGGAGTCGAGCTCGGCCCCGGAGACCTCGGTGCGCAGCGGCGCCGGCGTTCGGGGCTGATTCCCGCGACCACACCCGGCAAGACAGAGCAGCGCGACGAGCAATGCGCGGGAAGCCACCTGCTGCATAACGTACATCCTCACTGAGAATCCGCCGTGGCCGCCGCGGCGCCCAATCGGGCGAGCCGCTGGCCGGCCTCGGTCGCGAACGAATCGCTCGCGCTGGCGTCCAGCACATCCTGATAGGCGATCGTCGCCCCGAGCAGGTCGCCCTGCGCCACCCGGGCATCGCCCAGCCCGAGCAGCGCGCCACGACCACGGTCCGAAGTCGAATCCACCGACAGCACCCGGCTGAACCAGCGTGCCGCCATCTCCGGCCGGTCGATCGCGAGCGCCTCGCGGCCCAGCTGCAGGCCGCATCCCCCCAGTCCCGCCGCTGCCCGGGCCCGGATGGATGCGTCACGCGAGCGGCGCAGCACCGCCTGGAAGGCATCGGCCGCCTCGCCGCAGGCAGTCGTCGCCTGCAGCGCCTCGGCATATCCGACCAGCATCAGGTCCACCGTGGCCGCATCGCCGGCCGCCGCCAGTGCCCGCGGACCGAGCGCCGCGGCATCGGAGGCCGGCAGCCGCCCCCCCCGCATGACCGCGAGTGCCTGCGATCCGGTGACCCGTTCCGGCGCGAGTTTCCGCAGCGCGTCCACAGCCAGCTGCAGCGCCGCGGGCACATCGTCGCGGCTCGCGGCGAGCGCCACCAGTTCCAGGCCACGGGCCGCTTCGGTCGCCCGGCTCGGGTCGAGGGCCGCGAGCCGGGCATAGGCCTCGGCGGCGTCGCGGTAGTCCCCGGTGCGGACCGCTGTCGCGGCCAGCTTGGCCCAGACACCGGAGGCGCCGGGATCTCGCGCCGCGGCACGGTACTCCCCGAGCGCGGTGGCGTATTCGGCCAGGGCGTAGGCAGTGTCGCCCAGACGCTCATGATCCGCCGCCGAGCCGATGCACCCCACCGCGAGGCACAGACCGAACAGCCAGCCTCTCACTCGGCCGCCCGCTCCAGCATGGCGAGGTAGGCCTCGACCCGGGCATTCTTGGGCCGGGCAAGGAGGCATTCCCGCCAGACCTGCTGCGCCCCCGTCGCATCCCCGGAGAGGTAGCGTGCCAGTCCGAGTGAGGCGAGTGCGTCGATGAAGTTGGGCCGGTCGCGAACCACCGATTCGAGTTCTTCGCGGGCGGCGAGGACATCGCCGGTCTCCAGCAGCGCGCGGGCCAGTTTGTACCGCAGATCGGCGAAGGCGGGACCGAGGGCGACGGCACGGCGGTACTGCTCGATGGCCTCGGTCATGGCCCCGGACTCGGCGTACGCCGAGGCCAGCATGGCGTGCTGGTTGGCGAGATTCGAGGCGACGTGCGCCGGGAAGCCGGAGGACTGCCTCTCGTTGTGCGAGGCGGCATGCTTGAAGGCGTCGGTCGCTTCGTCGGTACGGCCGAGGTCGTTCAGCAGGATCCCGCGATGGATATGCGCCTCGATGTAGCGCGGGTTCAGCTCCAGCGCGTGCCCGAAGTGTTCCAGCGCCCGCTGGGGCTGTCCCAGCATGGCGTAGCTCAGGCCGAGGAGGTGGTAGCAGTCGGCGAAGCTGCGGCCGGACTCCACGATCTCCTGCAGCAGGTGGACCGCGCCGTAGTAGTCCTGCAGGGCGAAACGGTCGCGGGCCTGATTGATCAGCGGTTCATCACTGACGCGCATGAGTCTCTCGATACCAGGCGACGAAGCGAAGGATACCTTCGGGGAACGGAGTTGCCGGACGGTAGCCGAGCACCTGACCGGCGCGGGTCAGGTCGGCCGATGTCAGTCGTACATCGCCCGGCTGCCGGCCGGACTGCTCGACCCGCGGCGCCACGCCCAGCGCGGTGCCAATTTCGGCGATCATGCGGCGCAGCGGAATGGTCTCGTTGCCACCCAGGTTGACGATCTCGAGCCCGACCGGCGCACCTGCCGTCCAGTCGACCGCAGCCACTACCCCGGAGACGATGTCATCAATATAGGTGTAATCGCGGGCGTCGCTGCCATCACCGAACATCGTGATCGCCTGCCCGGCATGCATCCGCCGGGTAAAGCCGTGGATCGCAAGGTCGGGGCGCTGGCGCGGGCCGTACACGGTGAAGAACCGCAGGGCGATGGCCCGCAGCCGCTGGTGGGGCGCGAGCGCCTCGATGACGAGCTCCCCCGACCGTTTCGTCGCCGCGTAGGGCGAGATCGGGTGCATCGCCGGCGCATCCTCCCGGAACGGGGCGGGCGTGTCGTCGCCGTAGACCGAGGAGGAGGAGCCGAAGACGAGCCGGGTTGCGCCCGCCTGGTGGGCCGCATCGAGCAGCGATTGGGTCCCGCCCAGATTGGCGCGCAGGTATCCGGCGGGATCCGCCAGCGAGGGGCGCACCCCGGCCTTGGCGGCGAGATGCACGACCACCGTCTCCGGGGTGAGGAGCGGGACCAGCGCCGCGGTGTCCAGCAGGTCGAGCTCGTGGAAGCGGAATCCGGCCTGAGCCCGTGCCACGGCCAGATTGCGTTCCTTGACCGGGCGCGGGTAGAAAGGATCGAAGTTGTCGAGCCCCACGACGGAATCGCCCCTGGCCAGCAGCCGCTCCACCAGATGGGAGCCGATGAATCCCGCAGCCCCGGTGACGAGAACCTGGGTCATCGGGAGAGATGATCGCGGAAGTAGGCGGCGGTGCGCTGCAGCCCCTCTTCGAGCGGTACCTTTGCTTCCCATCCCAGCAGTGTGCGTGCCTTGGTGATATCGGGCTGACGCACTTTCGGGTCATCCGTCGGCAGCGGACGCTGCTCGATCTTCGAGCGCGAGCCGGTGATCTTCAGCACCAGCTCGGCCAGCTGCCGCACGGTGAACTCGTTGGGATTCCCGATGTTCACCGGATCGCAGTGATCACTCATGAAGAGCCGGTAGATCCCGTCCACGAGATCCGAGACATAGCAGAACGACCGGGTCTGCTGTCCCTCGCCGTAGATGGTGAGCGGCTCGCCCTTCAGCGCCTGGACGATGAAGTTCGACACCACCCGACCGTCGCGGGCGCGCATGCGTGGGCCGTACGTGTTGAAGATCCGCACGATCCGGGTATCGATCCCGTGGTACCGGTGGTAGGCCATGGTGATCGCCTCGGCGAAGCGCTTGGCCTCATCGTAGACCCCGCGTGGCCCGACCGGATTGACGTGGCCCCAGTAGCTCTCCGGCTGGGGATGCACCTGCGGGTCGCCGTACACCTCCGAGGTCGAGGCCAGGAAGAACCGGGCCCCCTTCGCCTTGGCCAGACCGAGCGCATTGTGGGTGCCAAGGGAACCGACCTTGAGGGTCTGGATCGGCAGCTCGAGATAGTCGATCGGGCTGGCGGGGGAGGCGAAGTGCAGCACCCCGTCCACCGGCCCATCCACCTGGATGTAACGACTCACGTCGTGCAGCACGAAGCCGAAGCGCCGGTCGTCCTTCAACTGAGCCAGGTTTTCCCGCGCACCGGTGATCAGGTTGTCCATCCCGACCACTTCATGGCCTTCGGCCAGAAAACGATCGCTGAGGTGCGAGCCGAGAAAGCCCGCCGCCCCGGTGATGAGGATCCTCATGCGCTTCTCCGTCCGATGCCGTGATACTCAAAGCCGAGCGTCCCCATCCGGGCCGGATCGTAGAGATTGCGGCCGTCCACGACCAGGGGACGCCGCAAGAGCCCGAGCAGCCGCTCGAAGTCGGGATTGCGGTAGACCAGCCACTCGGTGACGATGGCCAGACCATCGGCGCCGTTGGCCGCGCTGTAGGGATCGGCGGCGTAGATCACCCGGTCGCCCAAGTACTGGCGTGCCGTTTCCATCGCCTTCGGGTCGTGCGCCTGCACCCGGACCCCGGCGGCGAGCAGCGACTCGATCAGGGTGATCGCGGGGCTGTCGCGCATGTCGTCGGTCTCGGCCTTGAAGGCGAGTCCCCACACGGCGATCGTCCGGCCGCGGAGTTCCCCCCCGAAGGCGGCGCGCAGCTTCTCGAACAGCACCTGCTTCTGCCGCTCGTTCACCCGCTCCACGGCATCGAGGATCTCGAAGGGCATGCCGACTTCGCTGCCGGTGCGGATCAGCGCCTTCACATCCTTGGGGAAGCAGGAACCGCCGTAGCCAGGGCCGGGGAAGAGGAACGCCGACCCGATCCGGCGATCGGTTCCGATGCCCTTGCGGACGAAGTTGACGTCCGCGCCGACCCGCTCGCAGAACATCGCAATCTGGTTCATGAAGGAAATGCGCGTCGCCAGCATGGCGTTGGCGGCATACTTGGTGACTTCAGCCGACGGGATGTCCATGAAGAGCACGGGATTGCCGGTGCGGACGAAGGCGCCGTACACCTCGCCCATCACTTCGCGGGCGTCGTCGCTGTCGACGCCGACCACAATCCGGTCCGGCTTCATGAAGTCGTCGATCGCCGCCCCCTCCTTCAGGAACTCGGGATTGGAGCAGACGCTGAACGCTGTCGCCGTTTCCGCCTTCACCGCGGCGCGCACCCGTTCAGCGGTGCCCACCGGAACGGTCGATTTGGTCACCACGATCTTGGGCGCGTTCATGTGCTGCCCGATGGTCGTCGCCACCGCCAGCACATGCTGGAGATCGGCGGAACCGTCCTCGCCGGGTGGGGTGCCCACCGCGATGAAGACCACGCGGGATCGCTCGACCGCGGCCCCGACATCGGTGGTGAAGCTCAACCGCCCCTCGGACTGGTTGCGGCGCACCATCTCCTCCAGCCCCGGTTCGTAGATCGGCATGTCGTTGGCCTGGAGTCGGGCGATCTTCCGCGCGTCGATGTCGACGCACGACACGTCGTTGCCCGTCTCGGCGAGACACGCGCCGGTGACCAGTCCCACATACCCGCTGCCGATAACCGCAATCCGCATCTGCTGTCTCCGCGCCCGGCCTGCCGGCGCCTAACGGTAAAAGGTCGTTACCGCATCGATCACGGCCTGCTGCTGCCCCGGGCTCAGTTCGGGATAGATCGGCAACGACAGGACCGTCGCACTGGCGCGCTCCGTGACGGGCAGCGCACCGCTCCGGTAGCCCAGGTGGGAAAAGCACGGCTGCAGGTGGAGCGGCACCGGGTAGTAGACCGCGCAGCCGATGCCGCGTGCCTTGAGGTGCGCCGCCAGGGCATCGCGCCGCTCGACTCGCACGGTGTACTGATGGAAGATGGGCTCGTTGGCAGGGTCAATCCGCGGCGGGCAGATCGCCAGGTGACCGTCGAACGCGGCGGTGTAGCTGGCCGCCCGTTCGCGCCGGGCCGCGCTCCACCCCGCCAGATACGGCAGCTTGGCCAGCAGCACCGCCGCCTGCACCGTGTCGAGCCGGCTGTTATAGCCTACCTCGTCGTGATGGTACTGCTTGGCGCCACCGTGCGTCCGCAGCCGGCGCAGCCGGCCGGCGAGCATCTCGTCCTGAGTGACCATCATCCCGCCATCACCCCAGCCGCCCAGGTTCTTGCTCGGGAAGAACGAGAAGGCGCCGACCCGGCCCAGCGAGCCCGCCTGACGCCATTGCCCGCCAATCCGCTGTCTGGCACCGATGGCCTGCGCGGCGTCTTCGATGAGCGCCAGACCATGGCGCTCCGCGATCGCCAGCAGCGGCTCCATCGCCGCCATCTGTCCGAAGAGGTGCACCGCGACAATGGCCCTGGTGCGGGGGGTGATCGCCGCCTCGACCACTGCCGGGTCGAGGTTGAATGTCGCCGGATCGATATCCACAAAGACCGGAGTGCCTCCGGTGTTGTGGATGGTGCCCGCCGTCGCGAAAAAGGTGAACGCCGGAGAGATGACCTCGTCGCCCGGCTGCAGGTCCAGCGCCCGCAGCGGCAGGAGCAGGGCGTCGGTCCCGCTGGCGCAGCCGATCGCGTGCCGGGTCTCGGTCAGCGCCGCGATCCCCGCCTCCAGTTGTCCGACCTCCTCGCCAAGGATGAACTGCTGCCGCTCCACCACGCGCAGCATGGCGGGGAGGACGGCATCCTTGATGGACTCGTACTGGGCGACAAGATCGAGCAGGGGGACGTTCACGCGCCTGTGGGGACCGGGGAATGAGGCAAGAGAGAGGGACCGACCGCCCGCTCTCGACAACGAACTCCACCCAACCGCATGCCCTCGGGCAAGATCTGCGCCGGAAGCGGGGAAAAACTAGTCGGCGACCGCGGGGGGGTCAATCATTCGAAGTTGGCCCTGCGCTTCACCATACGAGGTCCCGCAGGCGGCGCAGCCGGCGGTCCCATCCTGGACCCGTAGCCGCTCGCCACACTGACACATCCAGCCCACACGCCGAGCCGGAACCCCCACCATCAGCGCAAAGGCGGGGACATCGCTGGTGACCACCGCCCCCGCCCCGATGAACGCGTACTCCCCCAGCGTGACCCCGCCGACGATGGTGGCGTTCGCCCCGATCGAGGTGCCTTTGCGGACCAGGGTCGCCCGATACTCGTGTTTCCGGGTGACGTGCGACCGCGGGTTCACCACATTGGTGAACACGCAACTGGGGCCACAGAAGACGTCGTCCTCCAGCGTGACGCCCTCATAGAGCGAGACGTTGTTCTGGACCTTCACGTTGTTGCCCAGCCGGACCCCCGACATCACCACGACGTTCTGCCCCAGATTGCACCGCTCGCCGATCACCGCCCCGGGCATGATGTGACAGAAATGCCAGATCTTGCTGCCGGCGCCGATCGTCGCGCCGGCATCGACGAAACTCGACTCATGCACGAAGTAGTCAGCCATGCTGGGTTAGAACTCCTCGGCGGGCGTGGTGGACCCCGCCGGTGAAATGACCTTGACCTCGGCGTCGAGCCGCACCCCGAACTGTTGCTCGACCGCTGCCCGGGCCCGCCGCATCAGAGCACGGACATCCGCGGCCGTGGCGCCGCCCGTATTCACAAAATAGTTCGCGTGCATCGGCGAAATCTGCGCACCGCCCTCCCGCGCCCCCTTGAGGCCGACCGCGTCGATCAGCTGGCCCGCCGTCCGGGGACCGTCCCGATGCTCCCAGCTTGGCCCACCCGGATTGCGGAACACACTGCCACAGCAGGGCTGGTTGAACGGTGTGCCCTCCTGGCGCCAGCGGAACAGTTCCGCCACCTCGGCCTGAATCGTGACCGGATCGGCTGGCACCAGCTGCACCGTGGTCTGCAGCACCACCTGATGCCCCAGACCACTGGACCGGTAGGCGAACGGGATCTCCGCTCGGGCAAGCACCCGGTCCGTGCCGTCGGGGTTCACGACGATGGCCGACTGCACGATCTCCGCCCAGTCGCCTCCATGGCAGCCGGCGTTCATGTAGACCCCGCCCCCGACACTCCCGGGGACGCCGACGAAGCGATGCAGCCCTCGGAAGCCGGCCTCGGAGGTCTTCCGCGCGGCGATCGGCTGCGGCAGCCCGGCTCCCACCCGCCACCGTCCCCCATCGAGCGGCTCCAGTTGATCCAGCCCCCGCCCGAGCCGGATGACCAGCGCGTCGAGGCCGGCGTCGGGGAACAGGAGGTTGGAACCGAGGCCGAGGGCAAACCAGGCGAGCCCCTGCTGCTGCGCGAACCGGACCGCGATGCCGACATCCTCCGGCGCGGCGGGTGAGAGCAGGGTGGCCGGGCCGCCGATCCGGTAGGTGGTGGAGCGGGCGAGTGGCTCGGCTTCGCGCACCGTCCCGCGGACCAGGGCGCGCAACGCCGCCGCGATGCCCGGCTCCCGCGCGCTTTTCATCCCGCCGCGCGACTCTGCCGGGCGAGTTCGTGCCACTCCTGGAGCGAGCAGACCGTGAGCTGGCGGCTCTTGAGCGCGATGATCGCGTCACACGCCGCGGAGGCGGCGGAGAGTGTGGTGGTATACGGCACCCGGTGCTGCAGCGCGGCGGCACGGATGATATAGTCGTCCCGCTGTGTCAGCTTGCCGAGTGGGGTGTTGACCAGGAGGTGGATCTGCCCGGAGAGCAGCAGGTCGACCACATTTGGCCGGCCCTCATACACCTTGAGCACCCGTTCGGCGGGAATGCCGCGAACCCGCAGGTGACGCGCGGTCCCGTCGGTCGCGAAGATCTTGAAGCCGAGCTCGTGGAGCCGCCGCGCGATCGGGACGACGGTGTTCTTGTCGTGATCGTTCACCGTGATGAACACCGAGCCCTCCAGCGGCAGCGCCCCGTCCGCGGCATGCTGCGCCTTGGCGTAGGCCATCCCGAAGGACTCCGAAATGCCCATCACCTCACCCGTCGAGCGCATTTCCGGGCCGAGAATGAGGTCCACCCCCTGCAGCTTGTTGAAGGGGAAGACCGCCTCCTTGACCGCGACATAGGGCTGGCCGACGGCGTCCTCCAGGCCGAGCTCATCGAGTGTCTTCCCCACCATCACCGCCGCGGCGTGCGCGGCGAGCGGCACGCCCGTCGTCTTGGATACGAACGGTACCGTGCGTGAGGCACGGGGGTTCACCTCCAGCACGTAGACCACGCTGTCCTTGATCGCATACTGCACGTTGATCAGGCCGACCACCCCGAGGCGCAGCGCAAAGGCGCGGGTGTACGCCCGCATCTGCTCGACCTGCGCCTCCGAAATCAGGTACGGGGGCAGCACGCAGGCGGAGTCGCCGGAGTGAATGCCGGCGTCCTCGATGTGCTGCATCACCCCGCCGATGACGCAGCGGGTTCCGTCGCAGATGGCGTCGACATCGGCCTCGAACGCGTCCTCGAGGAACCGGTCGATGAGGACCGGATGCCCCGAGCCCACCCGGATGGCGCGGCCAAAGTAGTCACGCAGCGAGGGTTCATCATAGACGATTTCCATCCCCCGACCGCCCAGGACGTAGGACGGCCGGATCAGCGCGGGATAGCCTACCCGCTCGGCGACCTGCACCGCTTCATCCAGCGAGAGCGCCGTGCCGGCTGGTGGCTGGGTTACCCCGAGTTCACGGGCGAGGGCCTCGAACCGCTTGCGGTCCTCCGCCGCGTCGATGGCGTCGGGAGATGTGCCCAGAATCCGCACACCGGCCGCCTCCAGCCCGCGGGCAAGCTTGAGCGGCGTCTGGCCCCCGAGCTGGACCACCACGCCGAGCGGCTTCTCGATGTGCACGATCTCCAGCACATCTTCCAGTGTCAGCGGCTCGAAGTACAGCGTGTCGGAGATGTCGTAGTCGGTGGAAACCGTTTCGGGATTGGAGTTGACCATGACGGTCCGGTACCCCATCTCGCGGAAGGCGAGCGCCGCCCGCACACAGCAGTAGTCGAACTCGACGCCCTGCCCGATCCGGTTCGGGCCGCTGCCGAGGATCATGACGGTGCGATCGCCCTGGGACTGGGCCTCGTTCTCCTCGTCGTAGCTGGAGTAGAGGTACGGCGTCTTCGAGGGAAATTCGCCGGCGCAGGTGTCGACCGTCTTGTAGGCGGGCCGGACCCCGAGTTCGTGCCGGATGGCGCGGATGTCCGCCTCGGTCATGCCGCGCAGGTCCGCCAGCTGCTTGTCGGAGAACCCCAGCTGCTTCATGTGCCGGATGAGCGAGGGCTCGCCGTAGACTTCGGCCCGGCCGCGCCCCGCCCAATCCTGTTCCGCTGCCAGCAGCTCCTGCATCTGGCCGACGAAAAAGGGATCATACCCGGTCCGTTCCGCCACCTCCTCCAGCGTCACACCGAGCATCAGGGCGCGCTTCACCTGGAAGATCCGCTCCGCGGTCGGGGTGCGGATGGCGGCCTTGATCGCCTCGACCGAGAGATCGGTCAGGCGATCGTCGACCGGGGTGCGGCCCAGCTCCCAGCCGGAGCGATCGGCCTCCAGGGCCCGGAACCCCTTCTGAAAGGCCTCCTTGAACGTCCGGCCGATCGCCATCGCCTCACCGACGGCCTTCATCTGGGTGCCGAGGCGCGGGTCCGCGGTCGGAAACTTCTCGAACGCGAAGCGCGGCACCTTGACGACGACGTAGTCGAGCACCGGCTCGAAGGAGGCGGGCGTCGTCTTGGTGATATCGTTGGGCAGCTCATCGAGCCGGTAGCCGACGGCGAGTTTCGCCCCGATCCGCGCGATCGGGAACCCGGTCGCCTTGGAGGCGAGCGACGAGGAGCGTGAGACACGCGGGTTCATCTCGATCACCAGCTGCTCGCCCGTCGTCGGGCTGACGGCGAACTGGATGTTGCAGCCTCCGGCCTCGACCCCGACCTCGCGGATGATCTTGATGGCGCTGTCCCGCATGACCTGGTATTCCCGGTCGGTGAGCGTCATCGCGGGAGCCACGGTGATCGAGTCGCCGGTGTGCACTCCCATGGCGTCGATATTCTCGATCGAGCAGACGATGACCACGTTGTCGGCTCCATCTCGCATCAGCTCGAGCTCGAACTCCTTCCAGCCGATGACGCTCTGTTCCACCAGCACCGAGCCGACCGGCGAGAGCTCCAGCCCGTGCTCGACGATCGCGGTGAATTCATCCAGGTTATAGGCAATCCCCCCACCGGTTCCGCCGAGGGTGAACGAGGGACGGATGATGGCGGGATAGCCGGTCTGTTCGACGGCCGCGAGGCCCTCCTCCAGCGTCTTGATGGTCCGGCCCGGTGGGGTCGCGAGGCCGATCCGCCGCATCGCCTGGGCAAATTCCTGCCGGTCTTCCGCGACACGGATGGCCCGCTCATTGGCCCCGATCAGCTCGACGCCATACTTGGCCAGCGTGCCATCGCGCCACAGCGCCATGGCGACGTTGAGCGCCGTCTGGCCACCCATGGTTGGCAGGAGGGCATCGGGCCGCTCCCGTTCGATCACCCGCGCCACCCACTCGGGCGTGACCGGCTCCACATAGGTCCGGTCCGCCAGCTCCGGATCGGTCATGATCGTCGCCGGATTGGAATTGACCAGGATGACCCGGTACCCCTCCTCCTTGAGTGCGCGCACCGCCTGGGTGCCGGAGTAGTCGAACTCGGCGCCCTGCCCGATCACGATCGGGCCGGAGCCAAGCAGGAGGATGGAACGCAGATCAGTCCGCTTGGGCATGCACGACGTCCTCGAGAGTCTGGTCGAAGGAAATCCGGGGCGCCCAGCCCGTGACGCTCCGCAGCAGCGCGGCGTCGCCCACCAGGTGCGGCAGGTCCGCGGTCCGGGTGAGCTGGGGGTCGACTTCCGGAATCGCGGTTACCTGCAGCAGCTCAGCCAGCCGCAGAAAGATCGACTGCAGCGACCGGCCCACGCCGGAGGCGACGTTGTACGCCTCTCCGTTCCGGCCGCGCGCGAGCAGGGCAACATAGGCCGCCGCCACATCCCTGACGTCGAGAAAATCGCGCACCGGTTCCAGGTTTCCGGTCCTGACCACGCGCGCCCCCAGCCGCCGGGCCGCCTTGAGTCGATGGGCGAACGCCGGGACGACATACCGGTCGGTCTGTCCCGGGCCGGTATGGGGAAAGGCCCGCGCGATCACGACCCGCAACCCGGTGCGGCGAGCCGCCTCCATCGCCGCGACTTCCGCTCCGACCTTGCTGGAGGCATACGGCGAGATCGGGGCGAGGGCATCGGACTCCAGCCGCGGACGGGGCGGGTGCGTCACGCCGTAGACCTCGGCGGTCGAGACCAGCAGCAGCAGTGGATCGCCGGCCCCCGCCTGCCGTAGAAGACCGAGCGCATCGACCAGCCGGGCGGTACCACCGGCATTGACGTCCCAGGCCAGCCCGGGATCGCGCCGCGCTTCGGCCCCGGACGCGATCGCCGCGAGGTGGATGACGGCCTCGGGAACTTCATCCACCGCGGAGCGCACCGAGTCCATCTCGCGCAGATCGAGCGGCAGCCACCGCACCATCCGCCGGGTCGCCTCCGGCAGGAAGTCGGGCGGAGCTTCCCCGGGCAACCGCGTGCCCAGGACCTCGTGATTCGCCGCTACCAGCTCGGGGAGGAGCCAGCGCCCGACAAACCCCGCCGCCCCCGTGACCAACACCTTCACGGGACGCCGGCTCCGAGGCGCTTCAGGTCCGCATCGACCATCATCCGCACCAGGCCTGCGAAGTCCACTGTCGGTCGCCAGCCCAGTTCGCGCTCGGCGCAGGTCGGATCGGCCAGCAGGAGGTCCACTTCGGCCGGGCGGATGAACTGCGGATCGAGGACCACATGCTTGCGCCAGTCGAGGCCGGCGTGGCTGAAGGCCAGCTCGACCAGCTCCCGCACGGAGTGGGTCCGCCCGGTGCCGATCACATAATCCTTCGGCTCGGGTTGCTGCAGCATGCGCCACATCGCCTCGACGTAGTCACCCGCGAACCCCCAGTCGCGCTGAGAATCGAGGTTCCCCAGCCGCAGTTCGGTGGCCCGGCCCCGTGTGATGCGGGCGACGGCATCGGTCACCTTGCGGGTGACGAACTCCAGTCCCCGGCGGGGCGATTCGTGATTGAAGAGGATCCCGCTCACCGCGTAGAGTCCGTAGGATTCGCGGTAGTTGACCGTGATATAGTGCCCGTAGACCTTGGCCACGCCATAGGGCGAACGGGGATAGAAGGGGGTCGACTCCCGCTGGGGCGTTTCCAGCGCCCGGCCGAACATCTCGGAGGAGGAGGCCTGGTAGAATCGGGCCCGGGGCCACACCAGACGGACGGCCTCCAGAATACGGGTCACGCCCAGCGCGGTGAACTCGCCGGTGAGGACGGGCTGGCTCCAGGAGGTGGGAACGTAGGACTGGGCGGCGAGGTTGTAGACCTCGTCCGGCTCGGTCTCCTTGAGCGCCACCGTCAGGGAGTGCTGGTCCAGCAGGTCGGCCGGGATGATCCGGATGCGGTCGAGGAGGTGCTCGATCCGGTCGTAGCTGTGGTAGCTGGTCCGCCGGACCACCCCGAACACCTCATACCCCTTGGCGAGCAGCAGCTCCGCCAGGTAGGACCCGTCCTGACCGGTAATCCCGGTGATCAGCGCCCGCGGCATGGCAGCCTCGTCCTCCAGTATTGTGTCCGACGGGTCCCGTGGCTATGTTGCTGGGCTGTTTTTCCGGCTGGCACCAGAGAATTTCCGCAAGGACGACTCGTATGGCCCGGGTATGCACCGTCTGCAGCAAGGGACCGATCACTGGCAATAACGTCAGTCATGCCAACAATCGGAAGAAGCGCCGCTGGTACCCCAATCTCCAGACTGTTCGGGTCATGGTCGAAGGGGCGCCGAGGCGGGTGCGGGTCTGCACCCAGTGCATCAAGTCTAACCGGGTCAAGAAGGCGACCTGAGCCAGGAGCGCCAGAATCCGTCCTGGCGCTGAGCCCAGCCGCAGCAGCCCCGCGTTCACGCCCAGAAAAAAGGGGACCAACTGGTCCCCTTCGTTCGTTTCCGACGCCCCCCCCACGAATCCGGCTCACTCGGCCAGAAGCTCGATCCGGGCCATCTCGGCACCGTCGCCGGGGCGATGCCCCAGCTTCAGAATCCGGATGTAGCCACCCGGACGCGCCGCGAACCGCGGACCGATCTCGGTGAACAGCGTGCTCAGCGCACCCCGCTCACGCACCTTCTGCGCCGCCTGGCGGCGGGCGTGGAGATCGCCGCGCCGGGCCAGGGTGATGAGCTTTTCGGCGTAGGGCCGGAGTTCCTTGGCCTTGGCCACGGTGGTCTCGATCCCGCCGTGGGTAAAGAGACTCGTCGCCATGTTCCGCAGCAGCGCCCGGCGGTGTTCCGAGGTGCGCGAAAGCTGACGTCCCTTGCACTGGTGCCGCATTAGCCCTCCTCGCCGCTGTCCACCACTACGCGGGCGGTAGGCGGTGTACCGGCATTCAGGATGCGCAGGTCGCCCTCGGTGTCCTCGAAGCGCATCCCGAAGTTGAGCACCTGGGCGCGGAGCAGGTCGGCAATCTCCTTGAGCGCCTTCTCGCCGACGTTCTTGACCTTGAGCAGCTCGTCCTCGGTGTAGGCGACGAGGTCACCCAGGGTACGGATATTGGAGTTCTTGAGCGAGTTGAGCGAGCGGACCGAGAGACCGAAGTCGTCGATCAGGCGGTTCAGCTTGTCCCGCAAATGACCACCGCCCACCAGCGCGACCGGGGCATCCGCGCGGCCGATCGGCACCTTGCCGAACTCCACGAAGTAGCGGAAGTGTTCCTGGGCCAGCGCGGCCGAATAGGCGATCGCATCTTCCGGCGTGATGGTGCCGTTGGTCTCGACGCTCACGGTCAGGCGATCGTAGTCGGTGCGCTGCCCGACGCGGGTCTCGGCCACCGAGAAATTGGCCCGGCGGACCGGATTGTAGATGGCGTCGATGCTGATCAGATCCACCGGGAGCGAGCGGTCGCGCGGGTGCAGCTCCGCCTCGACATACCCGCGGCCCTTGTTCACATAGAGCTCGCCGTTCATTTCGCGATCGTCCTGCACGGTGAAGAGCAGGTGATCGGGATTGACGACGTGTACCGAGCCACTGGGAACGATATCGCGGCCGTAGACCGGTCCCGCGCCATCCTTCTTGATCTTGAGGATCGCCTCATCCACGTCGTCCGCGAGGACGAGGGTCAGCGCCTTGAGGCGCTGGATGATCTGGTGCACATCCTCGTGCACGCCGGGGATCGTCTGGTGCTCGTGCACCACGCCGTCGAGGCGGAAGCCCCAGACCGCGCTGCCGCGCAGCGACGAGAGCAGCAGGCGCCGCAGCGAGTTCCCGAGGGTGTAGCCGAAGCCACGCTCGAGCGGCTGCAGCCGGAATTCCGCGATGTTCGGATTGTCGTCCCGCTTGGTCATCTCGACCAGGTGCGGGCGGACCAGTCCGGTCAGGTCAATGGTCATGGTCACTTCGAGTAGAGCTCGACGATGAGCTGTTCCTGCGCATTGAGCGGGATCGAATCACGGGTGGGCCGCTCGGTCACCTTGCCCGACGCCTTCTCGCTATCCACCTGGATCCACGACACCGGCTGACCGCGGGTGGCAAATTCGAGCGCCGAGCGCACGGCCACACCGTCACGCAGGGCGGCACTCACCCGGATTTCCTGTCCCGGCTTCACGTTGAAGGAGGGGACGTCCACCCGGTGGCCGTTGATCTCGATGTTCCCGTGGCGCACGAGCTGACGCGCCGCCTTGCGGCTGGCGGCGAAACCCAGGCGGAACACCACGTTGTCCAGCCGCGACTCGAGGGCGATGAGCAAATTGGTGCCCTTGACGCCCGACTCGCGCGAGATCCGGTCAAAGGTGTTGCGGAACTGGCGCTCGGTGAGGCCGTAGATCCGCTTGACCTTCTGCTTCTCCCGCAACTGCTTGGCGTATTCCGACACCTTGCGCACCCGTCCACCGGACTGGCCATGCTGACCGGGCGGATATCCGCGACGCTCCACGGCGCACTTCTCGGTGAGGCAGCGGCTCCCCTTGAGGAACAGCTTGGTGCCTTCGCGGCGGCACTGCCGACAGCTGGGACCGGTATAGCGCATGTTCAGACCCGCCGCTTCTTGGGGGGACGGCAACCGTTGTGCGGGATCGGCGTCACATCGCGAATCGAGGCAACCTTGAGACCGACCGAGGCGAGGGCCTGGATGGCCGACTCGCGCCCGCTGCCCGGTCCCTGCACCCGCACATGCACCCGGCGCACACCGAGATTCATCGCTTCACGGCCACAATTCTCCGCGGCCACGGTCGCGGCGAATGGCGTCGACTTCTTCGAGCCCTTGAAGCCCGCCTTGCCGGCCGAACCCCAGACCAGCACGTTGCCCCGCATGTCCGTGATGGTAATGAGCACGTTGTTGAAGGTGGCGGAGATGTGGGCGATGCCCTCGCTCTCCACCACTTTCCTGCCCTTCTTGGCCGCCGCTGTCTTGGCGGGAGCCGCCGGCGCGACCGGGATCTCTGGCGTGGTCATATTACTTCTTCGTCACCTTCTTCTTGCCCGCGATGGCCCGACGGGGGCCCTTCTTGGTCCGGGCGTTGGTATGCGTGCGCTGCCCACGCAGCGGCAGGCCCCGGCGGTGACGTATCCCGCGGTAGCTGCCGATGTCCATGAGCCGCTTGATGTTCATCGCGATTTCGGTGCGGAGAGCACCCTCGACCTTCACCGAGCGTTCGATGAATTGCCGGAGCCGGGCGACTTCCGAGTCCGACAGATCCCGCACCCGCGTGTCCGGGCTGACGCCCGTCTCCGCCAGAATGCGATTACTGATCGGACGGCCGATGCCGTAGATGTAGGTCAGGCCGATTTCGACCCGCTTCTCGCGCGGAAGGTCCACGCCAGCGATTCGTGCCATCGGTTAACCCTGACGCTGCTTGTGCTTGGGATTGCGCTTGCAGATGATCCGCAGCGTACCCTGCCGCCGGACCACTTTGCAATGTTCGCAAATGGGCTTGACACTCGAACGAACCTTCACGGTCTTCTCCGAGAAACCGGTTTGCAATAGAGCTCGCAAGTATACCGGGGGGTTGGGTATATGGCAAGGCGCCACATTGGGCGGAGTTGGCAGGCGGTGGGCTGACGGCTGACGGCTGACGTCTGGCGGCTGATGGCTCACGGCTGATGGCTCACGGCTGACGGCCGACGTCTACCCTTCCCCCGCCGCCGCAGCCAGCTCCCCGAAC
>JAWXBX010000110.1:0-10754 GCA_034440415.1 Gemmatimonadota bacterium
GCGCCTGCCTCAGTCGAGGCAGATCACAGCCGCAATTCCAGATATCGCATATCCGAGATGGGATCTTCCCAGTACGCCGGAATGTCCCGGAAGCCCAGCCGCTGATAGAGTGCCTGAGCTTCTTTCATCGAGGCGAGGGTATCGAGCCGTATCGCCGCATAGCCGGCGGTTCGGGCGGCCGCGACCGCGGCCTCCAGCAACTGACGCCCCACGCCGCAACCCCGGTACGGCACGCGAGTGTACAGTCGCTTGAGTTCGCAGTTGTCACCCATCAGCGGCCGTATGCCGACGCATCCCACCGCTTCATCTCCGAGCCGTGCCAGAAAGAGCCCACCCGTCGGCGGGGCATAATAGCCGGGCAACGCCGCGAGCTCGATGGCGAATCGTTCCCGGTCGAGATGATCGCCGAGCCAGGCGGCGTATTCGATAAACAGTAGGCGGATGTCGGCGAGATCTACTGGCGAACTGGCGGGGACGATGACTGAAGGGGAGCCGGGAACCGCGAATGGGAGGTCTGACATGAGAGGCAGTGGTGTCTGACTGGTGTCGATTACACCGAACAGGATTCCTCGCTACGCTCGGAATGACCCCCCCCTCCCTGCGTCCTGACATCTCGGGGGCGGGCTGACCGGCGGTCGGCCTCTACATGCCAAACCCCTGCACCAGACGCTCTGGAATCTCGGTCCCTGCACCCTACCCGACGACATACTTCCCCACCAATCCCACCCCCGATTCCTCCAGCCAGGCGATCGAACCCATCGGTCGTGCCAGCGCCTCGGTCACTGCGGCAGCAGCTGTGGGTGGCACCCATGAGACGAGGTAACTCCGCTCCGCCTCTTCGAGGTACGCCACCCAGGTGTCCCACGGCGGTGTGTCCCGCGCATCGAAGAATCCGTCGGTCACGGCCTGGGCACGTCCCTTCGAATGCGGTGGTGTCGGGAAGTAGACCAGCAGACGGCCGTCGCCCAGGGGCTTGAGCGCGCGGCGCCAGCTTCGGCCGAGCTGCTGCAGCCGTGACTCCGCGACGATCCGGACGGTATCGGCCCATGGATGACTGGGTGGAGGGGCGAGCGGGCTGGACCTGAGCGCCTGACCCGGCAGGCTCGTCGTCAGGCGACGGGAACACCACGAGACCGTCTCGGCGAGCCGCTCGTGCAGCGGCTCGAACGAGGTGGAGAGATCGGGCTCACTCCGCAGAAAGACGGAGTCCGGCATGCGGGCCGTCGTGCTAGGCCTTCCGCGTCTTGCGGTAGATAAACAGCAGGAGCATGGCGCCGATGGTCGAGGCGATGAAACCGGAGGCCTCATCCGGCGCGTACCAGCCGAGCCCCCGGCCGAGGAAACCGGCAACGAAGGAGCCGGCGATGCCCAGCAGGATCGTGATGATGAAGCCGCCCGGATCTTTCCCCGGCATGAGGAACTTGGCGACCGCACCGATGATCAGACCGATGAGGAGCGTGTAGAGCATGGGGCTTTCCTCCCCGAAAGGTGACCTAGTGAGTCATCGCTGCCGGGGCCGCCGGCGGCGTCATGTCGCTGTTCCAGACATCCTGGGCGACGAGCCACTTTCCGTTCTGCTTGTACCAGACGACGAGATACTTGCCCTTGTCCGTGGGAGTATTGGGAACGTCGAAGGTGTAGGTCCCCTCCTCCACCGCAAGATCGCCGGACTGGGCGACAGTAACACTTACAGTGCTGAGCACGAGGTTGACGTTGAGCGCCCAGAGCTGGGCCCAGAAGGGGCGCATCGCCGCGGCACCGGCGATCTTTGGCATTCCTGCGGGCAGGAGTGCGCCCCGGTCGCCGTAGAGCGCGGTGATGGCGGAGTCGTTCTTCGACTGCAGGAACCCATTCCACTCGGTCACTTTGTCCCGGATGGCGGTCTCTTCGGCGGCGAGATCGACCTTGGGTGCGGCGGGGGCACAGGCGGCGGCGAGGGTCAGTGCCGCCGCGAGTGACCAGCGGATGGATGCGGACATGAGGGCTCCGTGCGGTTGAGAAGATGCGGGAATGTTGGGGACGATTATGCCACGGCGCCACGCCCGGCGCCACCCCTGCGGGTAGCGCCAGCGTCGGACGCCGTGCCGGGCGGTCGGCCTACTTCTTCTCCGGAGCCTTGCCGGTCCGCTCGAGGGTCTTGAGCCAGCGGGTGGCGGCGGCGAGTGCCGGCTTCTTCCCCCCATGGGAGAAGTCGCCAAAGTAGGCGGTGAACTTGGGCCGCCAGCCCCTGGGCGACCGGCGGTGGCCGACCCGAACGACATACCCGAAGGTCCGGGTGCTCTCCTGCTCCACCCGGCAGATACCGGGCGGCAGCCCGGCATAGGCGCGGCTGCGGGCTCGTTTGGCGGGAAGTCGTACCTTCGCCTTGGGCGTGGTCGCCTTCGCCTTATTTGCCTTGGCCGAGGGGCGCGCCGTCCTGGCACGTCCAGCCCCGGCCTTCCTGGTCTTGCTGACTTTCGCCATGAATTCATCTCCTCGTTGTGCCGCACACTAATTCCTGCGGGGCGGGAAGATGGGCAGGGGCGGCGCTGGATGGAAGTGGATGCGCGTCTGGAGGATGTGCGGCTGGCTTTTCAGGAAGCCTCCCGATCCGCCTCCTGCAGCAGGCGGATGTACAGCCGGACACCCCAGCCGATATTTGCCTCCGACAGCCGTTCATCGTTGCCGTGCACTTCGTAGCGGTTCTCCTCGATGGGAATCAGGTAGGGATCGAGGCCATAGCAGATGATCCCGGCGCGGGTATAGGTGGGTCGGTCCGATGCCCCCGCACTGACCGGGGTTGCCACCGGGATCCCCGGCAGCAGCTCTCCGGCGGCCCGCTCGATGGCATGGAAGAGCGGCGTGCCGAGCGGCGCATCGTAGCGCGGTGTGATCGGGGCGATCTCCTCGAGGTGAATCCGGGGGTCCGCGATGATCCGTACCAGCTCGGCGCGAAACAGGTCCGGGTCCTGATCGGGCAGCAGCCGGATGTCGAGCTCGACCGAGGCCTGCTGCGGAATCGTGTTGGTCTTGTTGGATCCGATCAGCACGGTGGGAGAGATGGTGTTCCGCAGCAGCGCGTTGCGCTCCGGTTCGGCCAGCAGCCAGGCGCGGCCGGCTGGGCTGGCCAGCGCCGCCCGGGGATTGGTCAGCCAGCGGCGGCCGACTCCGGTCGCGTCCCTGGCCTGGGCCTGAAAGAAGCGCTCGACCGCGGGCGAAAGCTGCAGCGGCGTCTGCCAGGCGGAGACGCGGGCAATGGCGCGGGCGAGGCGGGGCACCGGATTCTCGTCGCCAATCGGGACCGAGCCATGACTGGTCGTGCCTGCGGCCACCATCCGGGTCCAGTAGGGCCGCTTCTCGCCGACGTCGATGCCGAACCAGCGCACCTTGCCGTTCTCGACCCGGGTATCGGCCCCCTCGGTCAGCAGGTACTCGACGTCCCGGATGAGATCGCCATGGTGGTCGACCATCCGGATGGCGCCGGTGCCGTCGGACTCTTCATCGGCGTTGGCGAGGTAGACGAGGTCGCGCTGCAGCGGGATGCCGGAGCGCTTGATGGCAATCAGCGCCATGAGCTGGATGATGCCGTGGCCCTTCATGTCGATCGCGCCCCGGCCCCGGACATAGCCGTCCCTGATTTCGCCGGCGAAGGGGTCGAAGGTCCACTGCTCTCGCGTCACCGGGACCACGTCCATGTGGTGGGCCAGCGCGATCGCGGTGCGGGCGCCGGAGCGGGTCCCGCTGCCGCGCAGCCGGGCGTAGAAATTGGCCCGCCCCGGTCCAAGCTCGACAGTGTCGAGGATCTGATTCTCGATCCCCTCCCGGTCGAGCACGGACTTGAGCCAGCGGGCGGTGGCGATCTCGTTGCCCGGTGGATTGCTGCTGTTGATCCGGAGATACTGCGACAGCAGCTGGGTCGCCTCCTGTTGCAGCGCGGGCCAGTCGAAGCTGGCCTGGTGTTGCGCGGCAAGGGGAGAAGCGAGCAGGGTGAGGGCAAGGAGCAGGCGCATGGGCATGGCGAGTAGTGAGTTGTTGGGTAGGGGCGGAGCGGGTCCGGCTTCGGCCTCAAGAGATCCTTCGGTCGCCGCGCTCCCTCAGGATGACAGTATACTCACAGCTGATGGTTGGCTACCAACGGCCCACGGCTAATGGCCAACGAGTCTCATGACGCTCTCCCGAATCGTCGCACTCATTGCCGCGGGAACCGTGTTCGTCGCCCTCTGGGGCTTCCTGCCACCTCCAACCTACCCGCTGCTCGCGCTCAGCGTCGGGGCGCCGGAGGCGGGGGTGTGGCTGGTCGTGGTTTCATTGGCCGCTGCGATGGTTGCGCTCGCGGCGGCCCGGGGCCGGCTCCGGTGGGCGACGCTGCTCTGTGCCGCTGCCACCACGCTGCTCTCGCTCCTGCCGCTGTTCCGCTTTCCTGCCACCGCACGCCGCTTCGATGCCGAGATGCGCGCGGCTCTGGGCGGGAGTTACCTCTGCGCCGTGCCGGCTCCGATACGCGACTCGCTGCGTCCCCGGTCGCTCCAGCTGACCGAGCTGTTCACCGGGCTCCAGTCAGGCAGCGTGCGCATCACCCGCGGCGTGCCGGTGGGGCAGGTGGAGGGTATTCCCCTCCGGGCCGATCTCTACCAGCCCGCGGACTCGGGCACATTCCCCGTCGTGGTCCAGATCTACGGTGGCGCCTGGCAGCGCGGCGCGCCGGCGGATGATGGGGCGTTCGCAGCGCATCTTGCCGCACGCAACTATGTCGTGGTGGCGATCGACTATCGTCACGCGCCCCGCTGGCAGTGGCCCGCCCAGCTGGTGGATGTGCGTACCGCGCTGACGTGGGTGCGGATGAACGTGGCGCAATTCGACGGTGATGCCGGTCGGCTCGCGCTGATCGGCCGTTCCTCCGGTGCCCAGCTGGCGCTGGTGGCGGCCTACACCGACACGCTGCCGATCCGGGCGGTGATCAGCTACTACGGGCCAGTGGATCTGGTCGACGGCTACGACCATCCGCCGGTTCCCGATCCACTGAACGTCCAGTCGCTGGAAGTCTCCTATCTCGGCGGCACACCGGCTGAGCAGCCGGAGCGGTACCGCGCCGCCTCACCGGTGACTTACGCGGCGGCACGGCAGCCGCCCACGCTCCTGATCTATGCCGGCCGGGACAATGTGGTGCTGCCGCGTTTCGGCCGGCTGCTGCACGACCGGCTGCAGGCTGGCGGAACGACTGCAGCGCTGCTGGAGATTCCCTGGGCCGAACATGCCTTCGATGCAATCTCTGCCGGCCCGAGCGCCCAGCTGGCGCTGGCAGAGGTGGAGCGGTTTCTGGCGTGGGCGTTATACGGCGCCGGCGGGACTCACGCGAAGGATTGCACCGGGCGGAGTGGCTGGTAGCGCGGACCCACTGGTCCGCGCCAGGCGCTGGGTGGTAAAGATTAAGGAGTGAGGAGTGGGGAGGAAGAGCCGTTCCTCTTCACCCCTCACTCCTCACCTCCTCACTCCTTACTCCCCATACGCCACCGCGAACACCGTCCGCGCAAACTCCTCCAGCGTGGTCGGTGTCGTCGTCAGCGCGGTCCGGGGCTGGCTCGGCTGCATGCGTCCGGTGTTCAGCGCATCGTACATCTCGATGAATTCGTTGGCACTGGCCTCGGAGAAGCCGAAGGTGAGCAGCGCCTTCCGGGTGTCGTCGTAGGAGAACTCCACATACCCCAGTCCCGGCATCCCGATCGCCTCGCCGATGATGAGGCTCGCCTCCTGGTGGGTGTAGTTGCGCGGCCCCAGCAGTTCGCGGGCGCCATGGCCGGAGAAGTTCCGCTGGGTGAGCCGCGCGGCGGCCACCCCGGCAATGTCGCCGGTCGTGATCATCGCCACCGGCAGGTCCGCCTTCAGGGCACCGCCATTGACCCGCATGGCTTCGATGACGCCGATGCCGTTCAACAGATTCTCCATGAAATAGCCGGCCCGGAGATGGAGCACGTTCATGCCGGGCACCTGGTTGAAGCGCTCCTCCAGGCCGCGCAGTCCGTTGACTGGACCAACCCCCGTGGGCAAGTGCGCGCCGACACTGCTGAGGGTGACGACATGGGTCACTCGCGCCACCTGTGCGCCGGCGGCAAGTGCTTCCGCCACCGCCTTGGCGCGTGCGGCGGGTTGCGGGTGCCCATAGTCCGGCGGGATCATCGCAAAGGCGGCATCCGCGCCACGAAACGCCTCGGCCATCGACCGGGCACTGTCGACCGTACCGATCCACGCTTCCGCTCCCGCCTCCACCAGCGGCTGGAGCCGGCCCGCATCGCGACCGACGGCGCGGACCTTCACGCCTTGCGCAAGCAGTCGAGGGACGAGCTGCTGCCCGATATGTCCGGTCGCGCCGATGACGGTGATCGTGGTCATGATCTCGCATCCTTTCCGGTCGTGTCGTCCAGGGTTCGGCGGGAGCGGGCTGGTTCCCGCGAGGTCGATGACCCCGCGCGAGGGAAAAGCTAGGCCGGCGACGTCGCGGGGTCAAAAGCCGCGGGCATTCTCCCCAGCGCCTGGATCTTCGTCACAAGGGCATCGCCGAGGTGGTGTCGACGATGAGCCAGTAGGGCCGCGGCCCATCCCACTTGGTGAAGGTCCAGCCGAACAGCTCACGGTAAAACTGTATGGCGCGCTCGGGCTCGGCGCTGTGAATCTCAAAGTGGATGGGGCGGGGCATGGGGGGCTCCAGGGCCGAGCAGGCGGTGAAGTTCGAGCGGCGATGAGCGATGGGCGAGGCCCAAGCTCTGGCGGGAACGCCCTACGGACGCAGGCCCGGAGCGGATTCGGTGACCACCGCCGCTTCGCTGATGCCGTTCGCCTTATTCAGACGACGACCATTTCAATCGCGACTCCGCCCACCTGTACGATGCTGACCGGAACGGAATCGGGAATTCCTGCCTGACGGGCCGCGCTTCGGGAGAGGTGAATGGCTCCAAAACGGCCGGTGTCCTGCGCCAGCTTCGAGGCGACGTTCACCGGGGAGCCGGCAATGTCGAAGGTCTCAGGTGCCAGCTCGAAGAGCAGTACCCGCCCGCTGTCAATCCCGATCCGCAGCTCCACCCGCTGTGAGGCCAGCTCGGCGCGGAGCTTCCGGGCAAAGGCGAGCGCATGGCCGGCATCATCGAAGAGGTAGATGCTGACCTGCCCGGTCGTCTTGATCTCCTGGCCCGCGAGATCGAGGACGAGTTCGCCACCGAGCCGCCGGACCGCCGCCGCGAGGGCGAGGTTGTTGAGTGCGGCGACATCGGGCTCGTCCCCATCTTCCCGCTCTCGATCGATCACCACCACGGTGGATTCGCAAAACGCCGGTCGCGGCACGATCGAGGTGCGCCGGGTACGCTGGTACTTGCCGAGTCCGGTGTAGAACTCGTCGGTGAACGGCAACGGGTAGCGGAAATCCGTTGCCAGGATGCTGCCGAGCCGCGGGCCCTGTACCACGCGCCAGATCCCGCCGCATTGCTCGCGCAAATCGTTCCGCGGCGTCAGTTGCAGCGCGGAATCCTGCTCGAGTTGGCGCCGGAGGGCTTCGGTGATGACCAGCTCGCCGGCCGTGGTCTCGTCTTCCGCCACGCTCTCGACCAGGTCGGCATCGGGGCCGTAGACGGCATTCCCCAGCTCGTAGAACTCGCCCGCATGCGCGCAGATGCCAATGCCGACCTCGCACTCCGCCGCGATACGGTCCTGCAGGGTGAGCAGCATGCCGAGCACATCTCCCGGCGGGATACCGTCGGCATAGAACATCTGGCTGTTGTCCGCCGCCCAGGTGCCCAGCGCGATGCCGCCGACGGCCTTGCCGTAGGCGTGTACCAGCTCCTTGGGGCGACTGACCATCGCCAGGATCTCGATCAGCGATCGCTCCTGGGAGAGCCGGGTGAGCCCCGCAGTGTCGGAGCTGACCACGATGCCGCGCATGGTGAACGGGCCCAGCAGCTCGCGGGCGAATTCGCGGGTCTGGGGGCTCCGGGTCCATGCCGCGATGATGTCGAGCGGGAGCGTGCGCCCGGCGTCGGCGGGGAGATCGAAGTATCCGGGCGGGAACCGCAGCGGGTTGAAGCGGGCCATGATGAGTGAGGTGCCGGTCGACCTGGCCTAGAACTTCTGGCGGGAGAGGTAGGCGTAGCTCTCCCGGGCGAATGCGAGCTGGTCGCGTGGCTCGTCATGCTCGAGGAAGAAGTGTTCGACACCAGCCCGCCTGGCGGTGTGCAGCAGCGCCGGCCACGGGATGACGCCGTCGCCGACATTCACCTGGCTGCCATCGGCGCCCATGTCCTTGACGTGGACCAGACGGAAACGGCCGGGAAAGCGGCGGAAGTAGTCGGCGGCGTCGGCCCCGCCCTGCTTGATCCAGAAGAGATCCAGCTCCATCACGACTCCGGCGGCGGCGGTCCCCTGCAGCAGGATGTCGTAGCCGCAGGTGGAGCCATCCCCCAGCCGATCGAACTCGAAGGAGTGATTGTGGTAGCCCAGCGTGAACCCCGCCCGCCTGAGGCGTGGCGCCAGTCGGCTCATTCGTTCGGCGACCTGGGTGTAGCCAGAAACATTGCGCAGCTCCTCAGGCAGCCACGGAACGACGATCCAGCGATGGCCCAGCGCCTTTGCGTCGGCCACGACGCTGGTGAACTTCTGCTCGAGGTCGTCAAGGCCGATGTGACCCGATGGCGCGGCGAGCCCGAGCCGGTCGAGCAGGGCCCGCCCGTCCGCCGCCGACTGGCCGTGCAGGCCGGCGAATTCGACCTCGCGGTAGCCGATCGTCGCCAGCGCGGTGAGGGTTCCCGCGAAATCCTGCTTGAGGGCGTCACGGACGGCGTAGAGCTGGATGCCGAGCCGGGGGGAACCGGGGAACGAGGCATGGGGACCAGGAAGCGCCATGGGTATGCCGAGGGCGTGAGCGGGTGCATCACCACGATGGACGAGGCTGAGAGCGCCGACCGCTGCAAGGAAGGAACGCCTATTCATTCGTAATCCCTTCTCCGATTTTCCGCCCGTCCGCCCGTCCGCCCGTCCGCCTCACAGTTCCCTCCGCTTCATCGCCTCGACCGCATGCGCGGCCGCTCTTGCGGTGAGCGCCATGTAGGTGAGCGAAGGATTCTGGTTGGCCGACGACGCCATGCAGGCACCGTCGGTAACATAGACGTTCGGCGTGTCCCACACCTGGTTCCAGCCGTTCACCACGGATGTACTCGGGTCTCGTCCCATCCGCGCGGTTCCCATCTCATGGATGACGAGCCCAGGGAGTGCCTCATCGTCGTAGGGCTGAATATCGACCGCGCCCGAGGCCTCGAGCATTTCGGCGGCGGTGACCTGCATGTCCTTGCGCTGGGCCCGCTCGTTGTCGCCGTAGGTGCAGCTGATGCGGAGTGCCGGGATGCCCCAGCGGTCGGTCAGCGAGGCATCCAGCTCCACCTGGTTGTCGTGGCGCGGGAGGCATTCACCGAAACCGTAGAAGCTGAGGCCCCAGGGCCCGCGCTCATGCAGCAGCGCATGCTTGAAGCCGGCGCCGAATCCAGGCAGGGACCGGTCCCATCCGCCACGGCCGGCACCACCCTGGAAGGCGTAGCCGCGGACGAAGTCGGGATGCGCGTCGTTCACATTGCGATAGCGGGGGATGTAGATGCCGTTTGGCCGGTCGCCAAAGGTGACGTGATCCTCGAAGCCCGGCATCGTGGCGCGCGCACCAGCGCCCATGTGATGGTCCATCAGGTTGTGGCCGAGCTCGCCGCTGTCCTGCCCGATGCCGGAGAGGAGCAGCAGCCGGGCCGACTCGAGCGCGGAGGCGCAGACAAAGACGAGGCGGGTGCGGAATTCCCGCACTTCGAGCGACTGTGCGTCGATCACCCTGACGCCGCTGGCCCGGCCGGTGACCGGATCCCGCAGCACAGCGGAGACGACGCTGTAGGGCCGGAGGGTGAGGCGACCGGTCGCGCGCGCGGCAGGCAGAGTGGCGCTGAGGCTGGAGAAGTAGCTGCCGGTGATGCAGCCGCGCTCGCATGGTCCGCAGTAGTGGCAGGCCTTTCGGCCTCCATGATCCCGGGTGAGGATCGCCGCGCGGCCGATGGTCAGTACTCGTTCGCCGCCGAACGCCGCATGCAGCCGCTCACGGGCCGCCGCCTCGACGCAGTTGAGCGCCATCGGCGGCAGGAAGATGCTGTCCGGGAGTTGGGCCAGCCCCTCGGCCTGGCCGCACACGCCGATGAAGCGTTCGACGTGGTCGTACCACGGCGCGAGGTCGCGATAGCGGATTGGCCAGTCGACGCCGTGGCCGTCGCGCGCGTTGGCTTCGAAGTCGAGATCGCTCCAGCGGTACACCTGCCGGCCCCACATGATCGAACGCCCGCCGACCTGGCGCCCGCGGATCCAGGCGAACGGCTTGTCATCGGGAGTGGTGTAGGGATTCTCGAGGTCATTGACGAAGAACTTCCCGGACCATTCGTCGCAGGCATAACACTGCTGCTGGACCGCCTGGGTCCGGTTGAGCAGCGCGCGATCGCCCCAGCCCCGGAACGGGAGCTGCCACGGCTGGACATGCTCGACGTAGTCGGTGGCGGGATCGACCGGTCCCCCGGCCTCCAGCACCAGGGTCCGCAGGCCGCGCTCGGTCAGTTCCTTCGCGGCCCAGCCACCGGTGATGCCGGAGCCGATGACGATGGCGTCATACAACTGGGACAAGTGAGACTCCATGGTTGGGCGGTTGGGCGACTGGGGTCAGTCCTCCAGTTGTGCTGATTCCCTACTCCCTGCCAGCTGCCACCTGCCACCTGCCA
>JAWXBX010000111.1:0-6710 GCA_034440415.1 Gemmatimonadota bacterium
GCTGCTCGCGAGCAGCAGCTCGGTCTCGGCGAAGGCCGCCATGAGGGGATTGTTGATGGTGTGATCGAGGGCGACGTTGAGCTGCCCGATGGCGGCCATCCGTTCGGCGTGCACCAGGTCACGCTCCGCGGCGGCGAGCGCTTCGCGCAGCGCCCGGTGGCGTCGCACCCGCTCGATGACCTCGGGCAGCAGGCCGGGCAGCGAGGGGTCCTTGATGAGGTAGTCATCCGCGCCAAGCCGGAGCGCCCGTGCCGCAAGCGCCTCGCTGCCGTGCGCCGTGACCAGGATGACGGCCGGCTTGTGCGGCAGGGCGCGGAGTGCGGGGAGCAGGTCAATGCCGGCCGAGTCCGGGAGCAGATGGTCGAGCAGGATGAGGTCCGCCTCCGGCGCAGCGGCGAGCGCCTCGGCGCCGTCACTGGCGAGCGTGGGCTTGCCGTAGCCGCCGCTGATCACAACGGCCGAGAGCAGGTCCCGCACCGCGGGATCATCGTCCACCACCAGTACCCGCAGGAGGCGGGACTCAGGCTGCACGCGGCACCTCCGGGTGTTTCTGGAATCCCTGGCGGGCGAACTTCTCCCACCCGCTCTTGCCGCGCCACGCATCCCACAGTCCGCGCAGGCGCCAGTAGAGCGTGAGCCAGCGCCAGAAGAAGTTCTCCAGCACCGCGTAGCCCAGCAGGATCAGGACGTCGCGCCGCCGGTTGAACGGCAGTAGCCCGCGCTGCAGCCGGTCGGCCAGGCCGTAGCGGAAGCGCCAGGCGCCGACCAGCACCGCCAGCACGTTGACCAGCGTGCCCCAGCCGAGCGAGGCGAGCAGGAACGCGGTGAAGTACTGCTTGTTGACGATCGGCACGTGGAAGACGAGCTCCATGATCCAGAACGCCGCGACGAAGAGATAACCGGTCAGCTCGATCATCGGCCCGTAGTACTCGAACAGCCAGAAGGTCGGCAGAGCGAACCAGCCGATCCGGCCGAACTTCTTCCGGAACAGCATGTCGCGATGATAGAACAGCGACTCGCGCAGGCCGCGGTACCACCGGCCGCGCTGTTTGCGCAGCGAATCCAGTCGCTCCGGTACCTCGGTCCACGCGACCGGGTGCGGCAGGAAGGCGACCCGGCGGGTCCGCAGCTTGTCGCGCACGAAGCGGTGCAGCCGGACGATGATCTCCATGTCCTCGCACACGGTGCCGGCCCGGGCGCCGACGTACTCCTCGACCAGGCGGTGCTGCACCAGCGGCGTCAGGTACCCGCCCGCGCGGATCACGGTCTCCTTCTCGAACACCGCAAAGACACCGGAGAGGATCAGCACCGAGTCCATCCGGTCGAGTCCGGTGCGGCCGGTGGTGAAGGAGCGCAGGTATTCGACCATCTGGAACCGGGCCCAGGGGTGGGTCGGGAGGCCGACGCTCACCACCCGTCCGTTGCGGATGGTGCAGCCGTTGGCGATGGCGACCTGGCCGCCGACGGCGACGATGCGCGGATCCTCCTGCACCATGCGCATCAGCTCCTTGAGCGCGCGCTGGTCGAGGATCGAGTCGGCGTCAAGGCTCACGAAGTACGGCGCGGTGGAGGCGTTGATGCCGGCATTGAGGGCATCCGCCTTGCCGGCATTCTCCTTGTCCAGCACCACGAGCTGCGACACCCCTTTCGGCAGCGGAATCGTCGCCTGGTACATGGCGCGGACCCGCGCGGTGCCGATGGCGTCCCGGTACGGCAGGTCGGTGCGTCGCAGGCGGAAGGCCTGCTTGAGCACCTCGAGCGTCTTGTCGCTGGAGCCGTCGTTGACCACCACCACCTCGAACCGGGGGTAGTCGCACTGCACCAGGTTGGTGACGCTGTCGACGATGGTCACTTCCTCGTTGTACGCCGGCACGATCATCGTCAGCGGCTTGGTGTAGTCGCTGTCGTCGATGAGGTCGAGGTCCTCGACGAAATGCGCCGCCACGCGCCGCCGCACCTGTCCCGCCGAGAGCGCGATCAGCGTGAGCATGTAGCCGTTGTACAGGAAGAAATAGCCGAGGAACAGGGGCTGCGCGATCAGGCCGATGGCGGCGGCGATGGCCGTGATCTGTTCCGCGGTCATGCCGGCCGGCGGGCGTCCGGTAACTCGCGCCAGCCGGCGAGCATGCGGCCCACGCGGTCGCGCACGGCCCAGACCGGGTCGCCGCGCATGACGGTGTAGGCCGCCTCATCCAGCAGCACCGCGAGCGCGAGCGAGGCGCGCAGGCGACGCTCGGGATCCTGCTCGTCCCGGGCGATATCGCGCAGCGTCTCCACCGGCACCGCCTGACGCACCGCCGTGGCCGCGGCCGGGCGGGAGATGCCGAATGCGGCGGGTGGCTCGCTCCATTCGCCGCGGAGCAGGCGGGTGACGAAGAGTGCCGCCCGCACCATCTCATCGGGATCGAGAAAGAGCGCCTCGAGTGCCGCGGTCTCCGGCGCCGTCACGAAGGCCCGCGCGATATCCGCCCGCACGCCGGGGTCGGGGTCGGCGAGCATTGACGTGAGCCGGTCGAACTGCCGGGCCGCGCCCCACGCCGCCACGGCGGCCCGCCGCACCGCGACCGAGGGATCGGTGGCCAGGGCCTCCAGCGCCGTCTCGTCAATCAGGTCCGGTCGCTCCGACCAGAGCTGCGCGATCGCCTCGCGCACCGGACCGGCGGTGCTGCGGCCAACGATGCTCAGCATCCGCTTGAGGTCCGGGTGGTGCATGTGCCGCGCAACGCGCGTGAGCAGTACCGCCTCGGCGCCGCCCTGATCGAGCCCGAGCGCCAGGTCAAGGAAGGTGGGGAATGCCGCCTCCGCCTGCTGGGCCACGGCCTGCAGGACCAGGGGAGACTCCTCGGCCCGCAGCAGGCGGAGCAGTCCCGGCAGCCCCTTCTCCGGCGCGACCCGCTGGAACAGCGCCACGGCAGCCTGGCGCACCGAACGATGCGGATCAGCGAGCGCGCGGGTGGCGGTGAGCTGGACTTCGGTGGCGTCCAGCATGCCGCCGACCGCGGTCAGCGCGGCGGCGCGGACCTCGGGACTCGGGTCGCTGCGCACGACGGCGAGGAGCGCGCTCCGGCTCCGCTCGCCCTGGAAGGCCCGCAGTCCCTGCACCAGACGTACCCGCTGCTCCGGCGACAGCACGCCGCGCATCCCCTCGGCGAGGGTCTGCTCCATCTCGTCGCGCGAGGTGCTCCCGAGCGCACGCAACTCGACGTGCCGCGCCTCATGCAGCCGGAGGCCGAGCAGGCGGTACTCGGCGTCGTTCTTGAGCCGGTCGCGCAGCAGCTCGCGCAGCGCGTTCTCGTCGGCCATCTCGATGACCCGCCCGACGAGGCTTTCCTGATCATAGGCACCCAGGCCGAGGACGGCGGCCGCGCGGACCTCGAGGGATTCCTCCCGCTCCGACGCCGTGAGCAGGACGACTTCGCCCCCGGGCGTGCGGAAGATGCCGGTCGCCAGCGCGGCGCGTTCCCGCACCAGCGGGGCGGGATCGTTCTGGAACAGGGTCAGGAGGCGTGGCCCATCCGACTCGCGGCCGTGGCGGACCAGCCCATCGACCGAGCGGGCGCGCACCACGGGATCGGTATCCTCGAGCCCCTCGATCAGCAGGGCGGCGGGACGATCGCCCTCGATCCGTCCGAGCGTCTCCGCCGTCGCGGCGCGGACCATCGGCTCGGTGTCGCGGAAGAGGGACTCCAGCAGGCCGATGGGATGCGGCCCCTTGCGGGCGCCGACGCTGCGGGCCAGTCGCGCGCGGCTGGGACCATCGCCCCGCTCCAGCAGGATGTCGACGATCTGGGTGAGCGCCTCGCGATCCAGCTGGGCCACCGCGGCGGTGATGGCATCGGCCTCGGCGGGCGAGGCGCCGCGAAAGGCCCGGATCAGCGCGGGGACGGCCGTGGCATCGCCCACATCCCGCAGCGCCTTGGCGGCGGCGGTGCGGACCGCTTCGTCGCCATCGCCAAGCAGGTTGACGAGCAGCGGTGCCGCGCCCTTCCACCGCGCTTCGGCCGCGCCTTCGGCGGCCGCGGCGCGGACCCCGGCGTCGGGGTCCTGCAGCAGGCGGGAGAAGTCGCGATCGGCTGTGGTGGCGCGAATCAGTCCGAGGGCGCGGGCCGCCGCCGCGCGGACCAGCGGTTCGCGATCGACCGACCGCGGCTGGATCACGCCGGCCAGCTCGCTGCCGCCCAGTTCGCCCAGCAGTCCGGTGGCAGCGGCGCGGACCCGCTCGTCGGTGTCGCCCAGCGCATCGAGCGCGGCGGGCACGGCCTCGCGAGCGCCGAGCGCGTGCAGCGCCTCGAGCCCATCGGCGCGGACCGAGGCGTCCTCATCCTGACGGCAGATCTCGATCAGCTCCACTGCGAGGTCCTTGCGATCGGCCTGGCGAATGGTGCGCACGATCGTGCGGCGGACCGCGACCGAGGGATGGTGCAGGTGCTCGGCCAGCAGCTCCCGCGCGCCGGCAATGCCGAACTTGACGAGCAGCGAATCGGTGTCGGCGTCGCCATCGCCCTGCTCGATCCTGGTGACGAGACGGGCGGGGACGCCCATCCGCTCGAGTGCCACGGCGGCGCGGATGCGAATCTCGGGATCGGGATCGTCCAGGGCGACGATCAGCGGGGCCTCGGCGATCGGGCCGATCTGCTCCAGCGCCTCGACACTCCGCATGCGGACCCACCAGGCGGGATCGCCCAGGGCGCGCACCAGCCGGTCGATCACCTCGCTGTCGCCGAACTGCCCGAGCGCGCCGGCGATGCGGGCGCGGACGAATGGGGCGGGATCGGTGAGGAGGTAGTCGAGCAGGTAGGTGACGGCCCGCCGGTCGCCCAGCTTGCCGAGGGCGCCCGCGGCCTTGGCGCGCACTTCGTCATCCATGTCCTTGAGCGAGGCGAGCAGCACGGGAAAGGCGGCCTGCGCCTTGAGTTCGCCCAGCACGTTGGCGGCCCAGGCGCGCGCAGGATGGCGACCCGGCTCGCGCAGGAAGGCGAGCATCGGCTCGATGACCGGCTCGCCGTGCCGGACGAGGATGTCGGCGATGCGCGGGGCCAGCCAGCTTTCGGCCTGCTTGAGCGCCTGCACCAGCGGCTCGACCGCGCGTGGATCGGCGATGCGCGCGAGGGCGCGGAGCGAGATCTCGCGCACATCGGCGTCCTCGGTCCGGGTCGATTGGACCGTCTCCAGCAGGGCGGGAATCGCCTTGGCGTTGCCCACCCGGCCCAGCAGCTCGGCGGCGAAGGCCCGCTCGCGCCACTTGCGGGCGCTGCGCAGCTTGCCGACATACCGATCGACCAGGCCGAGGCGGTCGTAGGTGTCAAGCAGCCAGGCGGGGCGCTCGGTCAGCCCGCGGGCCTGCTCCTCGAGAAGCGCTTCCAGCGCCTCGAAATCGCGCAGCGTGCTGAGCTGGCGCAGCTCCGGTTCGAGAAGAGCCTGTTCCCGCGCCGCGAGACCGGAGACCACCTCCCGGTACAATCCCTTGCGCCGGGCCAGCCGGCGTTCGACTCGCGCGAGCCAGATGGCATACAGCAGCCAGACGATCACGGCGACGGCGCCGAGGCCGACCACGACGGCGGCGAAGATGAGGATGATCTGCAGCAGGGTCACGCACGCACCGTGAGGCGGTCCAGCAGGGCGGCAAGTTCGATCACATCCACCGGCTTGGGCACGAAGGCCTCGGCGCCGACCTCCTTGGCCCAGAATTCGTCGGCGGGCTGATCCTTCGACGTGACCATCACGACCGGGATGGCGCGCGTCGCCGGATCGGCCTTCAGCTGCCGGCAGACCTGATACCCGTTAAGGCGGGGCATCATGACGTCCAGCACGATAATGTCGGGGGGATGACTGCGGGCGGCGGCGAGACCGGCTTCCCCATCCGGGGCGGTGGCGATGCGCCATCCGGCCGCGGTGAGCATGCGGTCCAGCAGCCGGCGCTGCGCGGGATCGTCTTCGATGATAAGCGCGAACTTAGCCATCACGTCGGGGAATGAGGTCCCGGGGCCACTCAGGTCCGCGCATCATCGAGAAAGACCAGCGCCTGGCGGCGGCGCACCGCAGCCTCGAGTGCGCGGTAGACGGCGGCGTCCAGGACGGTGTTGGCGAGGTCGCGCATCCGCTCCACCGCGACATCGGGCGGCATCTTTTCCTGATACGGGCGGGCGGTGGTGAGGGCATCGTAGATCTCCGCCGCCGCCAGGATCCGGGCGCCCTGCGGAATCTCCTCGCCCCGCAGCTTGTCGGGATAGCCCTGCCCGTCCCAGCGCTCGTGGTGACTGCGCACGAAACTGATGACGTCGCCCAGATGCTGCAGCGGCGAGAGGATCTGGCTGCCGATGACGACATGCTGCTTCACCGCTTCGTATTCGTCGGCGGTGAGCGGCCCTTCCTTGGTCAGGACCTCCTCGCGGATGCCGATCTTGCCGATATCATGCAGCCGGCCCGCCATGCGGACCTGCTCGACCTGCTCATCCGCCAGCCCCATCTCGGAGGCGATCAGCGCTCCCATGTCGGCGACGCGGGTGGAGTGGCCCCGGATGAAATGATCCTTGGCCTCGAGCGCGTTGACCAGCGCCTCGAGCGTGGCGACCGACAGCCGCTCCAGCTTGGAGCGTTCGCGGCGCAGCTCGGCGGTCCGGACCGCGACCTCTTCCTTGAGCCAGAGATTGAGATTGGCCTGCTCGACGATGCTGTCCCGGCGGCGCACGGCGCGGAGGATGGCGCGCGCC